>DATFYN010000789.1:0-7115 GCA_035315025.1 Myxococcota bacterium | reverse complement strand
GGCCCAGGACCGCGCGGGCCAGCTGGTCGTAGAAGTCGATCGCTCGGCTCACGGACTCGAGGTATGCAGCCCTGAGCTTCTCTTCATCCACCTGCTTGTGATTGCGGAACATGGCCTCATAGCGGGTCTGTACATACCAATCCGCGCTGTCCACCGTGAAATAGCCGAGTCCGTAACCCATGCGAGCCAGCGCATCGCGGACCTGTCGCTGAGCCTCCGGCGTCGCCCCCTCTCGCGAGCCGGGGTAGCGGAACAGCGGCACGAAGCCCGGCATGATGCGCAGGATCGCGTCCGCCCTCCGGATGTCCTCGATGAAAACCTCAGGATTCGTCTCATCCAAGATGAGGTGTGAGTGGGTATGATTGGCGATCAGGTGCCCCGCGTGCGCATAGCGCTCGATGCGCCGCCGGCCGTCGCGGATGTCGAAGTTCTCCGTGACGCAAAAAAAAATGGCCTCCTTCACCTGCTCGCGCTCCAGCGCCTCTACGATTCGATTCGTCCGTTCAACGCCCGTGAATCGGAAGCCACTAGCGACCGGCGCATCGTCGAAGCTCAGCGCGATCTCGCCGCCTCGATGGCCGTCCGTTGCGGCGCTCCCGCTTGGCGTTTGCGCGCACGCGCCGGGTACGCGATCGCAGCCGAGGAGCAGCAGCACAGAGCTCACGACGAGGATGCGCCTGGCCAGCCCCCTGCACATGAGCCTCCCGTTCCTGCCGACGATTTGCCGCCGGGGAGCCGAAGCGATCCTTGGCGTGCTCGTGCTTGTGTGGAGACGCATCCGCCCGATCCTACGCGATCATCCTCATTCGCGCCCCGTGCTCACCCGTCTGCCGCGTGACGAGAAACCGCTCGCCCACTGGCTCGCGGCCTCAGTTGCAGGCCTTGAGCGCGAGCCGTCGCTGGGGGGGGCCCAAGTCGGGAGAGACGAATCTAGAATATCGCTGCTTAAGCGTGTGGCGCCGCGAAGGTCATGCGGTCCGCCGCCGTCGGTCTGGATGTCTTCCTCTACGCAACGCTCGACGCGCTCCGCCAAGGAGCTTGCCCCTGCGCCGGGTCTCGCGACCGGTCGGGCGGGTCACAGCGACGTGCGGACGTCGTACGCTGGAGCGGTGACGCGAACCGAGGTATCTGTCGCGCCGTGTCCCACCCGAGAGGATCGGCCGCACTCGCGAGCGCCTTCGCCGCCGTTGGGCTGGTGGGAGCGGCGCTGGCACTCCCGGGTGTACTCCACGCCACCTCCCTGACTGCCGACGCCGTCGGATACGTGGGCGCAGCCTACAACTTGGTCGAGGGGCATGGACTCGTCGATCCTGTGACGTACTCCTACTACCTCCGCGACCTCCGCCCGCCCGTGCCCGCGCTCGTGATCCGCCCACCGGTTGTGTCGCTGCTGTTCGCGATTCCGCTCGCGCTCGGGGCCAGCCTTCCCGCCCTCGCGGTAAGCCATGTGATTTGGGCGAGCCTCGTCGGAGCCTCGGGCGTTATTGTCGCACGGCGCGCGATGTCGAGTTCCGCCAGCGTGGCCTTCGCCATCGCGGTCGGTTGGTCGTACGCGTGGGTGGCGGTTTCGCGGCAGCTCCTCAGCGAGGTCACCGCATGCGCAGTCCTGCTTCTCGCAATCGTTGCCGTACGCGACTTCCACCGCTCCCACCCGCGTGCTTTCTTCCTCGGCTTTGTGACGTGGATTGCATGGCTCACCCGGCCCAACCTGGGCCTTTTGGCTCCTGCTGCGGTGTGCGCGGCGGTCATCGAGCTCGGTCCCCGCGCCGCAGTGCGGGCAAGGCCGCTCTGGACCTATCTGCTCGCGTTCCTCCTTCTGTACGGCGTGACTGTGATCGGCTTCGCCATAGCGTCTGGCGTCCGGCCGTACGCTCACTACGGCCTTATGCTCGAGTTGCTCGACTTTGGCGAGCTATCGGCTTATCGCAAGGAGTATGTGGGTGTGCTGGCCTTCCTCCGCGCGCACGCGTCTGAGGTTGCGGCGGTCCTGCGCGGCAACGCGATCTCGTCGTACCGGCACCTGTTCGTCATGGCGCCCTACCTCCACGTGGGCTGGGTCGCCGTGCCCGCCTTGGCCTATGCCCTGGCGCGAGGGGGCAGAGGGTCGCTCGAGCGGCGCTTCGCGGCCTGCGCTGCCGTCCTGCTGACCGCGAGCGCCGTAGGGGTTTGGGGAGGCTTCGATCCGATGCGCTACCTCTTGCCAGGAGCCGTGTGCCTCTGGTTCACGGCCTGTGCGCTCCTGGGCGATCTCGGGGATGCGCTGAGCCGTCGCTGGCTCGAGCCGTCGTCGTCCGTTCCGAGCCCCGTGCTCCGTTTCGCCGCCGGAGCGCTACCGCTGGTTGTGGTCTTGCCCCTCTGGGCGCTGGGGAATGCCGGGGGTTGGCTTCGCACGGCTCCGGCGCAGTGGCGCTCGTACCGAGCGGCCGGAACGCTCCCTCCTCGAAATCGCTGGTCAGAGACGGCCCGCCAATGGTGCGCGCAGATCGATCGCGACGCGCGAGTGGCTTCGCCCGATCCGTGGACGTTCTACCTCTGGTGCGGAACGGCGGGCATTGCGCTGCCTCCAGACCTCGACTCCGCCGACTGGGTCGATCGCTTTCTCGACGAGCAGGAGGTGGGCTACGTCGTGGTCGACGACCTGCCCAAGTATCAGGCGCTCCGCACCTCGCCCAAACTGGTGCTGCTCTCGACCCGCGGGGGGTGCGCGCTGTACGCTGTTCGAGACCCCTCCCCCGGTAGTAGGCCGTGGCATGCGCCACCTCCCCTCGCAAGTCGCGGGACCTGGTAGTGTCCGGACTCTGCGACTGGGCAAAAGAAGGGTGCGGGAGATTCGAGGATAGGTTCAGCGCCCGTGGTCCACAAAAAAATATTCGGGCTTCGTGGCAGACCGAGAGGTCGTTTCGGATTGGTGGCTGCGGTGAGCGCACGATCCCCATTTTCGATGAGCGACGCAAACCACCGTACTCCTCGGGGCGACGAAGCCTGGGTCGGTGAGAGGTGCGCGTGAAGGTGGGGATGCGGCTCCAGCCGAACGCGAAAACATAGAATCGGGCAATTGCAGAAACCTGAACCAGAGAGGAACCAGATGGGCCGGAAGGTGTACGTGGTCGGCGTCGGGATGACGAAGTTCGAGAAACCGGGATCTCGCGAGTGGGACTATCCGGATATGGCGAAGGAGGCGGGGCAGAAGGCGCTGGCGGACGCCGCCATCCCCTACGACACGATTGAGCAGGCGGCGGTTGGATACTGCTACGGCGAGTCCACCTGCGGCGAGCGCGCGGTGTACAGCCTCGGCCTCACGGGCATCCCCATCTACAACGTGAACAACAACTGTTCGACGGGTTCGACCGCTCTTTTCATGGCCAAACAGTTCGTGGAGGGGGGCCTCGCCGACTGTGCCCTTGCGCTCGGCTTCGAGAAGATGGAGAAGGGATCGCTCGGTGTGAAGTACACCGACCGGACGAATCCCATGGACCAGCACTTCAAGCTGATGGTTGAGCTGCGCGGCTTTGCCAAGGCTCCCCCGGCACCACAGATGTTTGGCAACGCAGGCCGCGAGCATATGGAGAAATACGGCACCACGGCGCAGCAGTTCGCAAAGATCGGCTGGAAGAACCACAAGCACTCGGTGAACAACCCGTACTCCCAGTTCCAGGACGAGTACAGCCTCGAGGACATTCTGAAGGCCCCGATGGTCTATGAACCGCTCACCAAACTGCAGTGCTGCCCCACCTCCGACGGGGCGGGCGCAGCGATTCTCGCGAGCGAAGAGTTCGTGAGAAAGCACGGGCTCGAGGCCAAGGCGGTCGAGATCGTCGGCATGGCCATGACCACCGACTTCCGCAGCACCTTCGACGAGAAGAGTTGCATCAAGATAATCGGATTCGACATGACGAAAAAGGCGGCGGAGAAAGTCTACACGCAAAGCGGTATTGGACCCGAGAATATCGATGTGGTGGAACTGCACGATTGCTTTTCGTGCAACGAGCTCATCACGTATGAGGGTCTCGGCCTCTGCCCCGAGGGCAAGGGCGGGGAGTTCGTCGATTCGGGCGCGAATACCTACGGCGGCAAGGTCGTGGTGAACCCGTCGGGCGGTCTCATCTCCAAGGGCCACCCGCTGGGGGCGACCGGCCTTGCCCAGTGTGCCGAACTCAACTGGCAACTCCGCGGTGAGGCCGGCAAGCGCCAGGTGGCGGGCGCCAAGGTGGCCCTCCAACACAACCTCGGCCTCGGTGGCGCGGCGGTCGTCACCCTGTACCGAAAGGCGGAGTCGAAGTAGCGCTGCGGGTGGGCTTGGAGCCGCGAAGCGGGACTTGCGCCCTTCGCGCTCTTGCCCGCCGGCGCAGGAACGCCTAGAGCGCGGCATGGGCCCCCCGCGGATCGGCGCCTCTCGCCTCGTCTTCATCGCAGGGCCTTTGCGGCCGGCGATCCCCGGGCCGCGGCGGGCCGTGGAGCCCAAGCTCAAGGCCGAGGAGGTCACGCTCCTCGTGGCCCACGAGTTTGGTCACACGCTCGGCCTGCTCCACTGCCTAAGCTGCGACTCGATCATGAACTACTTGTGGGAGACCGAGCGGCGGAGGTTCGTCACCGAGCTTGACGTCCGGACCTACAAGGCTCTGAGTCAACTGCCCAACGGGCTGCGCAGCGACATGAAAAGGATTGGACAGCCGTAGCGCAAAGGCGCGGCGACGGGAGATTTGCTCACGGCGTGCGGCCGCGGACCCGCCGCCCAGCGCGACCAAAGCTCACGAGAAAGGCCAACCGTTCGTGGCTTGAGCGGGTTACACCGCTACTGCGCGGAGCCGCGCGATGCGCTCTTCGAGCGGCGGGTGGCTCGCGCCGAGACGCCCGAACAGGCCGCCGCGGCCCGAGATCTTCATCGATGCCACCGCGGGCTGGGCGCGTGGGTCGAGATTCTCCACGTCACGGCGTAGTGCTTCGAGGGCGCTCACCATCTTTTCCCGACCGGCGAGATGCGCGCCTCCGGCATCCGCGCGGAACTCCCGATGGCGCGAGAAGGCCATCACGACGAGGCTTCCGAGCACCATGAACACCATCTCGAGCGCGATCTGAACCACGAAGTAAAGCCCGAAGGACATGCCCTCGTTGTCGTCACGGCGCATGGCCTGGGCGAGGGCAAACGCGATCACGCGGGCGAGAAACATCACGAAGGCGTTCACAACGCCCTGCAGCAGCGTCATCGTGACCATGTCTCCGTTTGCAATGTGCGTAATCTCGTGGCCGAGAACTCCCTCGACCTCGTCGTTCCCCAGCTTGCGGAGCAGGCCCGTCGAGACTGCGACGAGGGAGCGGTTCTTGGTCGGACCGGTGGCGAATGCGTTGATGTCCTCGGATTGATAGATCCCGACCTGCGGCATCGGAATGCCCGCGCCGCGGACGAGATGCCCGACAGTCTGGAGGAGTTGCTGCGCTACGGGGTCCGACGTTGCGGGGTCGATCACCTTCACGCCCATCGCGGTCTTGGCGATGATGCGCGAAAGAGCAAGCGAGATGAGGGCGCCGCCCATGCCCCAGACGAGACAGAAGGCCGCGAGGGATGTGTAGTCGATCCCTTGCCTCGTGAGATAGGGTTGAATGCCGAGGACCCGCAAAACCACGGAAAGCGTGAGGATGACGAGCAAGTTCGTCGCCAAGAAGAGAAGGATGCGCTTGGTCATGGGTTACCTCCGATCTCTGGCCTTCGATGATAGCTGTCCTGGCGCGAGGGCGAGCACTTCCCTCAACCGGCGGAGCGTGTAATCGCCCTCGATGCCGAGCCCGGCGAACGGTGCTCCGGCCGCCCGAGCAGCCGCGCGGTCGAACTCCGTGTCCCCGACCATCAGCGCCTCAGCCGGAGCGACGCCCACGAGTTCCGCGGCGCGCAGAATCATGTCGGGCGCCGGCTTCGCGCGAGGAACGTCGGTACCACCAACGACCTCGTCAAGGCCAAGGTGAGCCGCGTGCAGGATTTCGCGGGCGAGCGCCCCGGGGGTGTTTGTTACGAGAACGGTGGGGAACCCTCGGGAGTGCAACTCACGCAGGACGGGAGTCGCATCGGGATTGACGATCAGGTGAGGGGCGTAGTCGAGGAAATGCGCGTCGTAATAGCGCTCGACCTCTGCGACACTGCGTCCGGGGAAGAAGCGCTCCACATCGGCTTCGATGCCCTGGCCCCAGCCCGCCGCGAAGTCCTCCCGCGACACACTCCCGCCCACGAACTGCTGTGCCGCAGCCCTGACGAGCTCGAACCAGACCTCGTAGCTGTTGATCAGTACACCGTCCAAGTCGAAGAGAATTGCGCGCAGCATCCGGCGTGTGTACAACGGCCTGGCGAAAGCGTCACGCACGGACCAAGCGCTTCGAAAATCTGTGTGCCAAGCGCTTCCGTGCACACGCTCTCTGTGATGACTCTCTTCGCCTCTCGCTCCCCACACCCTCAACCTCTTGCCCCCTCCATTTGATTCAGATCCGAAGCCTCGGGCCCGGAGTCGCTTGTGCCTTGCGCAGCCCATGCGGGCTCGCCCGACATTTCCTTGGCTGGGTCGGCGGACCGCCGTGCCCGGACTGCAGTGTCGTCTCTACGCTGCGGGCCTTGTACCCCGCGTGGTGGTACGCGCGCGCCCCAGCACTTCGAGGCGTGGCACAGCTCTTGCTCTTCCGACTTGTCGGAGACGACGCGCCCTCACGCAAAGCCGAGGACCCGATGACGATCTGCCTAACGAGCTGGCAGCCACTGCCCAAATCCACCCTCCGCGCCTCCTTTGCCAAGGCACGGGGATCTCTCGCGCGCCGCGCGCTCGGCCTGCTCACAACGCAGCTTGTGCTGCTCTGCGCATGGGGAGTGAGCGCGGCTCTGCTCGCCGGTCCATGGGGCGTACTCGGGGCTGCGGCCTTTGCGGCCTTCGTCGCAGCACCGCTTCAAGATGGCTTTGCGTACGTCTTCCATGGAAGGCGATGTCAAGAGCATACTTTTCCTCCCGCTCGGACCCTTGGGCGTCGAACGTCCGGGGTAGTAATCGATCTCCAGACACCGTAGAGGATCATCCGCATTCTTTCTGCCACTTTCTCCTCGGGCTATGAAGCCTCGGGGGTCTGCGGACCATTCTTCCATC
>DATFYN010000788.1:0-3290 GCA_035315025.1 Myxococcota bacterium | reverse complement strand
GGCTGGCGGGGAAGCCCTGACCGAGGTCCCGAGCCGGAGGGAGACACTTGGTCCGCGCCCTCGTCGGCCAACGGCGAATCGCCCGCGCACCGGCCGGGTCCAACGCGCTCAGCTACTGGACACGTGCGCGGTGGATTGCCTCACGTTGAGCCCGGCCCTTGCGTCAATGCGCCACGAAAGTGCCCGCAGCCTTGCGTGAGGAGGCCATATCGAGGCACGGCTGATGCACTCGCTGAGCATCGCCCCGCCAGACGGGATTTCAATCTTAATCCGAAGGAGGAAGCGGTAAACGGGAGGCAAGCAGCAATGCTCATTCATGAGATGACAGAGCAGGAGTGTCTTAATGCGCTGGCGCGGCTGAGACTCGGCAGACTAGGATGTGCGCGCGAAAACCAACCTTATGTTGTGCCAATCTATTTCACTTACCACAAGAGGCAGCTTTACGCTTTCTCTAGGCTCGGTCAGAAGATTGAGTGGATGCGCGCGAACCCTCGTGTGTGTGTCGAAGCGGATGAGCTCGATCACTCTCAATGGATAAGCGTCGTTGTCTTCGGCCACTACGAAGAGTTTCCAGATACTCCTGAATACAAGCCACAGCGGAATCGGGCTCATGAGCTGCTCCGGCGGCGCGCGATGTGGTGGCAGCCAGCCTATGTCGCCTCCGCTGATCACGCTGCAGACTCCTCAATTCCCATCTTCTACTGCATCCACGTTGACCGGGTGACCGGCCATCGGGCGACGCCGAATTCGGTTGAGGCCGCGACTCTGACTGCGTCAGTACTCGCCAACCAAAAGTGAGCGGAAAGCGAAGGGAACAACGCTTTCGCGCTCAACGTCTCCCGTCACCTGAGCGACATGGCATTCTTGACGGACTTGACACCGGGGACGCTGCGCGCAACCGCGATCGCCTTATTGATGTCCGCCTGCGAGCTGACAAAGCCGCTCAGTTGCACCACACCCTTGAAGGTCTCGACCTTGATTTCCGCAGATTTCAGTGACGGTTCATTCATTACGGCCGCTTTGACCTTCGTGGTAATGACGCTGTCGTCGACATACTCTCCGGTCCCTTCATGCTTGGGTGTGGATGCGCAGCCCAAGCAGGAAGCCAGCAAGAGCATCAGGAAGAGTTCGGTTGTGTCATGGCTAGCTCTCCAGATGGATGGTGAATCAGAAGAGCGAATCCCACGCTATAGCCTGCCCAACAGCAGCAAAATGACCACCACCACCAGCACCAGCCCAAGAATGCCGCTGGGACCGTAACCCCACTCTCTGCTGTGCGGCCAGGTCGGGATCACACCGAGCAGCACCAGCACCAGAACGATCACCAGAATGGTTCCTAAACTCATTTCATGTCTCCTTTCTTGGCCGGCCTCGTTGCGGTTGCGCCGGCTTGAGCCGCGATCCAGGGCTTCAAACACCGGCAACGCGGATGACACAACTCCATTCTGCCATAAATCGGGGTTGTCCTGAGATTGTGTCATGTGATCAGGTGGCGATTTTGGGCTTCCCCTGATATTCCGGGCACGGCCGTGGAGCATGACGCCCGCCCGCTGCGGCGTTAGGCGTGCGACGCCGTCCGCGCGGCCTTCGTCACTGGCGGCGGTGGGACCTTCTTCGCCTTCGCGGCGGCCGTACGGCCGTGCCGCACCGCCTTCGCGAGCTTCGCCACCTCGTCGTTGACCCGGGTAGTACGCGCCGATCGACGCCTCCTGGATCTTCCGCACGTTCTTCGCGGTCTTCTCGAACAGGTCGAGCCTCGCGAGGATGTCGAGCGGCATGCGCGCGATTGAGTGGTGGATCTCTTCCACCGACGTCGCCCCGGCCTCGACCTCTCGCTGCCCGGCGTCCGCCAGCCGGCGGAGGTCGCCCTTCACGCGGGTCTTCGTAATCTTGGCACCCGCCATCTCCCCTCGCCCTTGACCGCGAGGAGCGGCATGAGATGCCCGACGAGGGTTGCAGGCGGCGTGCCAGGGACAGAAAGGGGTGCCGGGCTCACGAGAGGCCGCGAGCTGTGGCGGCTTGGCGCGGCGCTGGGTCGAGATGGCACGCAGGCGCTGTTCGAAGCGAGTCGACGGAACGCAGAGCCATGGCCTCTCGGCGCCCGAACGCGCCTGCGTTCAAAAAGGAAAAATGGTTCTCTCGCAAGCGGGAGCGGATGTTTCGGTCGGGACGAGGATCGATGAACAGCTGGCACGTGGCTTGCTTACGTTGATGTCGGGTCCGCAACGGCCGAAGGGAGGGTTTCTCATGGGGAACGTGAAACGTCGCGCCGCGGGTGCGGCTCGCGAGACGAGCGGCAAGATCGAGAAGGCTGCCGGGAAGCTCGTTGGTAGCGAGCGCATGGAAGTGCGCGGCCGGGCCCGTGAGCTCGAAGGCAAGGCGCAGCAGGAGAGCGCGAAGGCGCTCGAACGCGCCAAGGGTGTGATCGAACAAGCCACGGGCCACGTGCAGAAGGCAGCCGGCGAGCTGATCGACGACGCCGAGATGCAGATCAAGGGCGAAGCGAAGAAGCTCAAGGGGAAGGCCCGTCGAGCGGGCAACCGCTGATCGAGCGACGGAGCGACCTGGGCTTGCTCGTTTGCCCGTGGGCCTGACCTTACCGGCGGCCCGGATGCCAGGGCGACCCACGCCTCCATCGAGCGCGACAACGCGTCACCGCGCGAGGTCGCGCCACCTTGCGCGGTACCGAGCTGGCCGAGGAGGACGCGAAGCGTCCTCTTCAGGGCCGGAGGTGACTCACTCCCAACCCCAAGGGTGGGGCACCTCGTACCTCCCGGGCGTGGCGGGAGGCCGGCACCCTCTTCGATGCCGGCTCACTGCCTCCCGGAGGCGCTCCACCACCGCGGTGGCCGTTCTGCAGGCATCGGCCAGGATGGCATCGGCCGACTGCTTGACGTCTTCCCGGGATCCCTCTGCGGCCGCGGACAGGTTCTTGACCACGCGGGCTGCCTCTTGCTGCCTAACTTTCAGCGCGGGGATCTGGGCCTTGACTTCCCTGGGCAGCTCGCGGATGCGCACGCGCGCGTACGCGCTGGATCGGATTCGCCTTCGTCGCACGCTTCCGGACCGCCTTCGTGGCCATCGCTTTTCTCCCTTCAGAACTGTGTTACCCAACGCTACCGCGGACGGCCACGACTCCCAACCGCTCCGAGCGAGGGGCCCCGGCAGTGTCGGGTGCGGCGCATATGGGGCCGTAGTGCACGATGGACCTGCGTCGATCTGGCGGGTCCCCGAATCGAGACCCCGATTCCCGAGTCATGAGATCGCTCGCGCGATCGCGAATGCGGCCG
>DATFYN010000787.1:0-8400 GCA_035315025.1 Myxococcota bacterium | reverse complement strand
GGGCACCGTATGCGCAAACGAAACCAACCAGGTTCGCGCCATCGACAGCGCACTGGACAAACTGATTGCCAGGAGGGCGATCGAGCCTCTCGCGCCACACACGCAGCCGTTCCTCGGGTAGGTCTCCATCAAGGAACGCGTCGGAAAAGGCGCCCCGATAGTTCTCACGCCAGCTACGCGCGTGGAGATACGCGATGGCTTCCGCGTCGGACGGTTTCGCTGGCCGATACTCGATCATCTACCGGCTCTGCTGCCTTCTAGGCTGGCTCTGCTGGCAACCCCAATAGGTCGGCTCGATGAATCTACATGGCGGTCTCCAGTCTGTGTAGCGGTCGGAGGCGGATCCAGGGCGGCTTCGTGAAGGGTCGGGGCGAAGCCTGCGTTCTCTGGCTACGCGCGCTGAGCACATCATCCTTTGTGAAGGGGGCCCTAAACGGCGAACAGCTCGGTCGCGAGATCGTCCAGAGTGCCGATGTCCCGTAGCGGGAGCAGAGCCGCGATGGGCTCGAAGACGTCCATCGTTTGGTGCTGGGCAAGACCCACTGCCTGGCGGTACAGGGCAAGACCTAGCGCCTGGCGAGGAAAGTCCTTGCCGACCGGCCAGTCGCAGGCATCCAGGAACACCCGCAATAGCGCCTTGTCGCAACGGAACATGTCCCGATAGAGCTGGATGATTTCGTAGTGCCGATCGGTCACCATCGCATCGCCCCAATCGATGATCCCGGTGAGGTGGCCGTTCACGACGTACACATGGTTGGCGACGAGGTCGCCGTGGACGAAAACGCAGTCGAACGGGCCGAGCCGGTCGAGGTAGTCGTCAATCTGCGCAATCAGATGAGGCGGCAGCGAACTCTGCTCCGCGGCCGCCGCCACGTTGAGCGCCGACCAGTCCGCGTGCGTTGCGACGCCCGACGGACGCAGCGCGTGCACCCGCCGGACTTGCCTGCCCAGCTCCGCAGCGAGCGAACGCCGCTCTTCGGCAGACAATTCGGCGCGCCCCGAAGCGACCCCGGACATGCGTCTGGTGATCAGGTAGGACCACGGCGCGTCGACATCGTCGTACAAACGCCCTTCTGAGAGCAGGCTGGGTGCGGCAATCTCCGGGTCGCTGGCGACTAGGGCCTGCGCCGCGCGCTCGGCCGCGTGACTCTCGCGCCACGCCCGGGCGTAGCCGAAGAGCTTCACCACGACATCACCGTAGAGGAAGGTCGGGTACGTCGCGTTGAAACCGGCCACCGACTCCCGCCCGGCGTCGGCCAGGCCGTGACGTTCGAGGATCTCGGCCAGATACGGCCACCAGAAGCCGACGCCACCCCGGCGCGACACGTACTCCTCAATCGACGCGAACGTGGGAGGTGCGGTCAACGGGCCCGTCTCGCCGATGCACACGCCGTGGCGCGAGCCATCTTCGCGCCGAAGGCGTTGCCCGATCCGCTCGACCGCCACGGGCCTTCTCCTGTTGGGGCGGATGTCCGCCACCCGTTCGTGGTCGGAACCTCGCTGAAAAGGCTTCGCACGCCGGCCCTCAGCGCTCTCGACCCAGGTCGCGCTTGCGCTCTTGCTCGAGATCGTCGAGCTGCCAGGCGAGAATCCAGCGCCGCTCGCCCGTCACCTCTTGGGTCACCGCGCGGGCGTAGATCTCCTGCCCTACCCGCAGCTTTTGCTCAGCCACAGGCACGGCGGTCAGCGTGGGATCCGTGTTCAGCACGACGTAGGCTTTACCATCGGCGTCGGACGCCATCGCGACCACCCGACCCTGGTAGGCCCGACCCGGCTCGAGCTTCGCGTGCAGGACGGGCTTTCCTTGGGTGCGCTCGACTTCCGAGAGGGGGGTGAGCCCTCGGTCCCTCTCCTTCATCGCTCGCTCGATCCTCTCCTCTGCGTCCAAGGCCACCGCAAAGCGACGGACGCGCGCGCCGCCTCGCTCCTCCTCTGCGACCTGCACAAGGCCACGCTCTTCCAGGAGGGGAAGCCGCCCTAGGATGGCCTCACGCAGCCGCGGACCGAAGCCGTCGACCGGCCCATCCGGCGGGAGAGCTCCACCGTTGTCCCGCACGGTCTGCACAGCGACGAGGTCAAGGACGGTGGACGGGTCCGAGGCCGCCTCGAGCTCGGGCAATCGGCCGTGCTGGGTCACCTCTACGAGAACCGCTCGCTCGCTTCCCGGCGGGGCAGGGGTGGCGCGGAGGGTAATGATCTCCCCGCGCAGGAGTTCCTCCCGGTCGCGGTACTCCTCGATCTCTGGCGTCTGCAGCACGAAGTGGACGATGCCATCCGTGCTCTCGACGATGAGAAACGCTCTCCCCCCGGCCTCGTCCTCGACTCCGCCCACCACACTCCCGCGGACCTCGACGCCCGGGACGAGCTCGGTGAAAAGCTGAGGTGCATCAGGGTCGACCAGGGGCTCGCCGTAGCGGGTCATGCTCTCCTGGATGTCCCGCGCGAGCTGCATCTGCTCGAGGGCCGCACGGTGGTGCTCTGAGAGCTCGAAGGTGCGTTTATCCACGCGCCGAGCAAGGCCCAGGCCAGACAAGAAGCCGAGCCGCCGCAGGAGCTGGAGCCGCAGCGTGCGGGAGGCCTCTGAGCTCGGAACTGAATGCCCGAACTCGATCCGCCTCCCCGGATCTGCCCTGTGCTCGAGCATCTGATCCAGAACACCGAAGTGGCGTGCCTCGATGGCACGCTCCCGGGCGGCCACACGGTCGCGCTCTCGCCGGAGACCGAGCACTTGGGTGGCGAGCTCCTGGCTCCGCTGGCGAATGCCGTACCCCACGTACTCCCGCGGCATTCGGAAGAGGATTCCCTCCTGGCTTTTTCCGCGGATCACCACGTGGACATGGGGATGCGCGGTATCGAAGTGCTCGATCGCCACCCAATGAAGGCGCAGGCCGAGATCCCCTTCCATCGCCGCCACGAGCTCGCGCGCGTGCTGCCGGAGGTCGAGTCTTTCACCGGCTTCGGGCGAGACGATGAGCTTCCAGAGGCGCGGATCTTCTGCCCGTTGCCACCCGCCGAGGCGATCCGGGATGTGGATCTCTTGTGCGTGGGCGTCGAAGCCAAGGCCCGACCTTCCCTCCTGCTGGGCTCCTTCGCGCGCCAGGTAGTGCCCATGGACGCGCCAGCCGGACCCGCCGCGATTTTGCACGTACCGGACCTTGACGATGCTCTGCTGCAGCACGGACGGCGAGAAGCCGAGGAAGGGCACGCGCGGGGGCGGGCGACGCCGTACCCCCCGCCGTCTGCGAAGGCGAGCGGCAATCGCGCGCAGGCGGCCCGCACTCGGGGCCCGGCTCTCGCGCGGAACCCGCCGGGGACGAAGCCACATCTTGGAGCGCTTACTCTCGGGGTTCTGCACCGCACTCACCCCCCAGAACTGCGCTCGGCCGATCGGCCGAGCGGATCCCGCAGCGGGTCTACAAGGCTTGACGGATCGTCCGGCGGCTCCCGGCCAAGCGCGCGAAGGAGTCCCTCGAGCTCGGTGGCTGGACCGCGCTCGAGACGCAGCGGCGCTTCGCGGCAGAGCCCGATGGGCATCGAGACCGTGCTGTTGACTCGCAGGTCAAATGCGCTTGCAACGAGCGCGAGCGCACCACTCACCACCACGAGAATGAGCGGCCAGCGACGACGTAGTCGGCACGAGAACATCAGCCACTTCCCCACGACGCGATTGTGCATTTCCTGGGCAATGCCGCAAGAATCCGGTTGCAAGCCTGCGACGTGGCAAAGAAATCTCGTTTTCCCTCCGGTAAAAATGAGCGCGCGTGACACAAACTCCGGTTGGAAGTCTGCGGAATCATTCCGGAAGCCAGCGAACCCTACGGTGGCTCTTTATCTTGCGTGTAGTCCGATCACGCGCTTCCCCCCGCGGGTCTTCTTCTTCTGCTTCGCATCTTCATGCTCGCCACGATCTTCCAGCAGATCCGCGGTGCGCGCGTGGAAAGACACAGATTGTGACCGCCACCGGCATCGCCGTGAGCACGCGGAGCTCACGATGCGCGATCGATGGAAGGCGTGCTTGAGTGCAACCCTTCGGCACGACTGAGTGCAGGGCGGAGTGCTGGTTTCGTACCCGCCGGGGGCACGAACTTGTACGCGGCGGTGCCCACCCCGAGATCCGGAGCAGGCCTGAACCCCGGCGCCGGTGACTGAGTTTCCGGACCCTGCCGCGCACACTCGCGAGGCTGCCGACGTGCCGCGG
The DNA here is from genome assembly GCA_035315025.1 of Myxococcota bacterium. GTDB lineage: Bacteria > Myxococcota_A > UBA9160 > UBA9160 > UBA9160 > UBA9160. Next base: position 4,202 of record DATFYN010000787.1, on the reverse strand, counting down.
CGGGCGCCTGATTGTGGACAGCCTCAAGGTGCGCACCGCGGCGCGATCCGCACCCTGAGGAGCGAGTTAGAAGTCGCTCGGGAGGCCGATCGTGATAACCGGCTCGGCCTCATCACCGGCTCCATTCCCGACAGGCACTCTGCCCCGCACCCGGCGGGGAAAGAACACAAGGCGGTTCCGCTTCCTCGCCGGCCAGTATGCCCCCGTGGGTCTCTTCTTCTGCTCCGCATCCTCACGCTCGCCACGATCGTTCGGCGGGTCCGTGGTCCGCGGGTGGCAGGAGACAAGGAGGTGACCTGCACCCCCATCACCGTGAGCACGCCGAGCGCACGATGTGCGATCGATCGAAGGCACCCTCGAAGCCACGGAGTTGGCCGGACGGAGAGCAGCTCGTAGCGCTGATCTCGTTCCGACGGTTGGCGCGGCCGTGGGCGAGGTCATGACAGGGTCGTGGACGGGCCCAGGCAACGAAGGTCGGCGGGCGGCAGCTGTGCCCTGAGGACCAGGCCACGCGCCTCTGCGAGCATCCCGCAAGACGAGCAGTGAGCTTGATGCCGGGCAACCTCGAGGCGCGCGCCGCGGCGGTTCGCGGACACTGCGAGGGCCGGCTCAGGGTCGCTCGGGAAGCAAATCGTGATCACGGCTCGACTTGCCGGCGAACCGCTCGTCTTCGTGCACGGCTGGCCGCTCTCGTCCCTCACCTGGCGGAAAGTGGTGCCGCCCCTGGCCGAGATCTATCGCTGCATCGCACTGGATTTGCTTGGGGCCGGGGAGAGCGCGGCCGAGGCGTCCCAGGCGCTCGGGATTGGTGCCCAGGGAAGGATCCTGGGCAGCTTCCTCGACGCCCTCGGTTTGGAGCGCAGCGCCCTCGTGGGTCACGATTCGGGGGGCTCGGTGGTGCGGAGCTTCGCGGTCGCGCACCCCGAGCGGATCTCGCGCCTCGTGCTGGCGGACACGGAAGTACCTGGGCACCGCCCCGCCTTCGTCGGGCTGTTCCAGCTCGCGGCACGTCTGCCTGGCGCGGATCGCCTGCTCGGGCGGACTCTTGGCAGCCGCAGCTTGAGCCGGCTCCCCTTTGGCTCCTGCTTCGCGGAGCTCCGCTCCTTCGACTTCGACGAGTTCCACGCCAAGGTCGTGAGCCCGAACGCACGCACCGACGTCACTCGCGCCGCCTGTCGCAAGTTCCTCCTGGACTTCGACCTGGCCGAAGTGGACGAGGCCGGCGCCCTCTACGGCCGGCTCACCATGCCGAAGTGCGTGATCTGGGGCGAGGACGACCGATTCTTCCCATTGGCGCAGGGTCGCCGCCTGGCGGGCATGCTGCCGGAGCCCACGCGCTTCGAGGTGATCCCGCGTGCGGGGCTCCTGGTGCACGAGGAGCGCCCCGAGGCGTGGCTGCGCACAGTGCGCGACTTCCTCACCGCCGCGTAGCTGCCTTGGGCGGCGAGCGTTAGACGGTAGACCGCCTCACAGATCGAGAATCATATGGATGTCGTGAGGCTCGAGCGCGAAAAGCGCTTGGTCTGGCTCATCTGTCGGCTCGAACCCATGGCTCCGGTAGAACTCTACGGTCGAGCCGCTCGGAGTAGCGGAAACGTAGAGGCGTCGGGCGCCGTGCGAGCGCGCGAGACGAGCCACCTCTCCGGCGAGTAGAGAACCGATGCCGCGGCGCCTGTAGCTTCTGCTCACGTAGAGGGCGGACAAGTTCGCCATGCCCTCGGTGAGATGCGGTCGGTAGATTGCGAAGCCGGCGAGGGTGTCGGCGTCGAACGCGCCGACCAGAGTCCCACCCCGATCAAGGATCGGCTGCCAGGCGTTGACCCTGCCGTGGATGCTGTGCTCGTGATCGCCGGACAGAGACCATGTCGGAACCGCGACGTCGACGTTCCGTCTTTGAAGAGAGCCACTTCGGTACGAGTACTCTTGGGTCACATGCTCCGACCGATCAATCTCGCCGATCCGATCCAGCTCCGAAGCCTTCATGTGGCGAATCGTGATCACTCTCTCGCCGCCCAACCGACGGCCGCTACGTTGCGGCCGCGGAATCCTACCATGACCCGTGTCGACTGAGCCGCCCGAGAACCCGAAGCCCGCAGCCATGAGCTTCGGCGGCTTGATGCCCGGCAAGCCGACTCGGCGCGTGTTCGAATTTGTACGCACAGCTTGTTGTGCGCGACCGGGGCGAGACTTGGATCGATGAGCATCCAGTCTACGTGAACCTCAACGAGGGGGGTGCCGCGCCTGGAGACGGCGCGACTCCGCCAGCCCTTCCGCCGCGACTGGCCCGCAGTCTCACGGTTCATCCTTGCCGCCGGCTTCGCCGAGCTTCATTGCGAAGAAGTGCGGGTTGAAGATTAGGCGGTCGTCGTCATCGTGGCTCGAGCGTCGTGAACGAGGGTGACCCGAACATTCAGGATCAGGGCGGTGAGGTCGCGCGTGGCGTCAAACTGGGTTTCCATCATCGATGAGTCCATTACGCTGCTATACGCTAGCTTGCGACGCTGTACGCTATTTGCTGTCTAAATTCAATTTCCCAAGATTTCCCATTGTGGGCCTTTCTCCGAGTCTCTACGTTTCTCTGTGCTGAAGCTGTTCGGGCGGTGGGGGAATGAGAGATCAACACGCCATTCTCGATCTTAGGGTTGAGCTGGTCGCCTCCGCCAAATCTCTCCTTCGAGAGTCGATCTCGAGCTGGAGCCGCCCTTCAGCACGCGCAGGTGCTTTTGTGACCGCAGTTCCAAGGCGCGGGAGTAGTACGGTGGCGGGGTGCGCAGAATTGCCCGAGCAAAGCTGCAAGCCCGCACGAGCACCGCACCTCGCCGAACGTGCGCGCCTTCGCCGGACACTTGGCCGATGCGGCTGCCTCTCGCCACCCGCGAGCAGATCAACGCGGTCCTGCTTCGCAATCCCCACGGCAAGATGTGGACCTGCCTCCAATCTCGAATGCGCAATGACCCATGGGCCGCAGAACAAGGCCGCCCCGATCCGCAGCCGGTCCTCCGCATTGACGCCGTGATGAAACCCCGGGGGAACCCAGGGCCCAATTGCTGCGTGCTCGAAACGCTGGCCGTATTTCCGGGATGAGGAGCTGTTCGCGTGAGCTGCCAAGGCGAATGAGAGCGCCCTCTGTAAGAATTCCCACCGCCGACCAGGCCCGTTGGGGTACTAGGTACGTGATGGCCGGGAAATACGGGAAGCTCGCATGGCGCAAGGCCGCGAACGGGAAGCGCTTCCCCTACCTAGACTTTCGCCCCCATGGCCGGGTCTATTCGTTCCCGGATCCGTCGGGCGGCCCCAGGCCAGTCGTTTTCGCGACGCGAGCACAGGCGGAGCGAGTGCTCGAGGGCATCCGCGGTCGGGTGGCCGATGGCCTATCCATCGAGCGAGCACTGGCACCCTTCCTCTCGCGCCCTTCAGTGGGGCTCCTCATTGACCGCAGGCTTCCCGCCTGGCTTGAGCACCGCCGCGAGCTCGTGGCGCAGGGCAAGCGAAGCCCAACCACCTTGCGGGAAGAGGAGCGCTACTGCCGTGCGGGGGGGCACTTCGACTTTTGGCGCAATCGCACGATTCTCGAGATCAGCACTAAGGATCTCGACGATTTCCTGATGTGGCTCGGGCGGCGCGAGATCAGCCCAAAGACACAAAAGAATGTGCTCGGCGCCTTCCGCAGCTTCTACCGATGGCTGCGACGCCGTGACGAGCTGGACGGGATTCAAGAGCCGGAATGGCCGGAGATCGAGGTCCCCGAGTACCTCCCGCGGACCGTCACGCTCGATATTCAGATGCGCATCATGGAGGCCATCCCGTGGGCCCGTCGCGGTGCCTTTCTGGCTGCCGCGACCGAATCGCTCCGGCTCGGGGAAGTGCGCGCACTCGACCTCGACGACTATCTTGGTGACGGGCGCCTGCGGGTCGCAAAAGCAAAGCAAGGCCCCCGCGCGGATGCTCGGACCGTCGAGCACACCAAGAACCGCACGGCGCGCGAGCGCCACCTTTGGCACCCGGAACTCGTGCGCTGGATCGAGTGGCGCCTTAAGCAAGCGACGCCCGACGCGCGCCTCCGCGGCGAGGTAGCTCTCTTTTGGTGCCCGGAAGCGCTGAACCAGGCGAAGCGCTGGACTCCCGATCCGCTTGAGCAGGAGTGGCGCGCAGCCTGCGCACGGGCAGGAATTGTGTACGTGCCGTTTCAACAAGGCACGCGA
>DATFYN010000786.1:0-3491 GCA_035315025.1 Myxococcota bacterium | reverse complement strand
GAGGTGGCGCGCGATGGGAGCCTTGCGGCGGCGCTCACGTCCGAGGATGTTCACTCCTTCGTTGCGCTCTACCGAATTCCCAGTGGGACAGTGTTCGGGCGTAGCGACGCAGCGGAAGCCACTCCACCCGTCCCGATGGGCCCGCCCGCAGGCCCGCCTCGGCTGACTGCGGAGCCGAGACAGGACCTGCGCCACGGTTTTGCGCTCCGGCTACCAGAAGGCTGGTTGCAGATGGAAACGCCGTACGGCGTCATCGCGATCGATGGCCTCACCTGGGACTACGACGCGTCCATCCAGGTGATCGCTCGCGGTTATCCTACCGCGCAGGCGTACCTCGCTCGCAACCAGGACGCCCACATCGGCGGTGGCGTCCTGCGCGCGCGACGAGAGCGCACCTTCGGCCAAAGCCGGGCAGTGCAGCTCATTGTCGAGGGCCGCATCGGGCCGAGCGTGGAGGAGGTCACGGTCATCGAGGCTCCAGGAGACCGCGTCCTTGTCGTCATCGCAGACTGCCCGTCAGACTTCTATTCGGCGTATGCCCCCTGGTTCGATGCCGTCCTGCGGTCAATCGAGCTCCGCGCGCCGGCAGCACGCGAGGGCGCTTGACGGAGCGCGCGAGTTCAGCGAGAACACTGCCGAGACTTGCGTCTCTGGGGGGAGCCTTTCTTGTCCAGACCTTTCACCTCCTTGCTGATGGTGGCTTTGGCCTTCGGGGTTGCTGTGCTGCTGGCCGGCGACCTTGGCGGTGAGGTGGTCAAGATCACCACATTCGATTCAATCCGCACCCCGTTTACCACGAAGGTTTGGATCGTCGAGGAGGGGCCGACGCTTTGGATACGCGCGGGCTCTCCAAGTGCGGAATGGTACCAGCGCTTGGTACAGGGGCCGGGTGTCGAGATTGAGCGCAAAGGGCGGGTGACGCGCTACCGAGCGATTCCGGTCAAGGAGGCGACCCCCGGCGTGAACGCGCTCATGGCTGCCAAATACGGCTGGGCGGACTGGCTCATCGGCCTTGTTCGGAGCCGTGACAACGCCGTGGCCGTGCGGCTCGACCCTGCGAGCTGAAGGCGCCGAGGTTCCCTGCGTCCGACACGAAGGGCGCGCCCGGGATCCCGTGGCCCGCATCGTCTTCTGGGCGATCGCGGCGCTCGTTCTGTTCCTGCATCTCGGGGATCGTGCGCTCTGGGGCTCGGAGAGCCGCTGGGCGGAGATCTCGCGAAACATGCTGCTCACCCGGGATCTCTTCCATCCCATCATCAACGAGGCCATCTACTTCGATAAGCCCCTGCTTTCGTACTGGCTCATCATTGTCACCTCCTTTGCAACAGGGGGGTTGGGGGAGCTCGCGACGCGCATTCCGAGCGCACTCGCGGGAGTCGTCGCGCTTTGGGCGACGCGTTCCCTCGGGCGCAGGCTGTGGACGGAGGGCGTTGCCCAGAGCGCGGGCTGGATCCTCCTCACCTGCCTCGGATTCGTCTTCTGGTCAAGAACAGCCGCTGCTGACATGCAGAACCTTGCCGCGGTGATCCTCGCGGTGGCGTGGTTCTTCACCCACGAGCGTTCTCCCGGTCTCCTAGCCTATCTCGTCTTCTATCTGATCTGTGTCATTGGTGCGCAGATGAAAGGGCTTCCGGCGATTGCCGTGCCAGTTCTCGCCCTCGTGCCCTGGCTGCTCCGCGAGCGCCGCTGGCGGGCGCACCTGCGAGTCTCGCACGTCGCCGCGGCGCTCCTCTGCGGTGCGCTTTACTATGCACCCTTCTACTGGGCGGCACACGAGGCCCTCCCTCAGGGCTACGTTTCCCAGGCGAGCGACCTCGGCGGTCTTGATCTCGTGTGGCGGGAGAACATCACACGCTTCTTCCATCCCTTCGACCACATCGAGCCCTTTTACCTCTATCTCTACGAGCTGCCCCGTGTCCTCATCCCTTGGTCTCCGCTCTTCATCGCCGCGCTGCTCGTCGGACTCGCCTCCCTGCGCCGACTGAATCCGCACACCCGCTGGCTTCTCGAAGCGATTGCGGTCATCTTTGTTTTCTTTTCCGCCTCGGGTTCCCGGCGCTGGTACTACATCCTGCCGATTGCGCCGTTCTGCGCGCTTCAGATGGCGGTTTTCCTGGCTCTGCCGGGTTGGGAAACGACGAAGCACGTCTGTCTCCGACTGATTGGCGCAGTGCTCCTCACAGCCGGCGTAGTTTCTCTCGCGAGCCCGCTGCTTTGGCCGCTCGCCCTCCGCTGGTTGGACTTTGCGCCGCCCCAGGGACTTCGCATCGCAACACTTTTCATTGGCGCAATGGTCCTCGCGACCTTTGCCGTCTCCCACGCATGGCCCGAGTTTCTCGCACGCTATACGGGGCTCGATCGTCAGTTGGCGGGGCTCGTCGTCTCCGCGGCAGTTCTCCTTGGTGGGGGTTTCGGTGTTCAGCAGACGAGCGTAGAGGCTCTGCGCACGACGAAGCCGTTCGCGCTCCGTCTGCGGGAGCTGGTACGCAGTCCCGAGGAGGTTGTGTTCTACGAGGAGGCTCCGACCGACGTTATCTTCTATCTCAGTCTGCCAAGACCCGTGTCGGTGATCCGTGGCAAAGAGGCGCTCCGCAGGGTGCTCGAAGCTGCCAACCCGCCCCGTCTGGTCGTCACCACGCAAAGCGCGCTTGCCGAACTCCAGGGGGTCTTGCCTGACGACGCGCTCCAGACGCCGGTCGCCGCAGAGGAGGTCGCCCCCTGGGGACAGCCACTGCCCTGGCAGAAGGGACGAACGACGAAGAAACTCGTCGCGTTGCGCAGCGCATCGCAGGAGCCATAGCGGTCCGCGGCTTGCCAGTTGCGCCTGTGGGCCATACCTTAAGACTCGTTTTGGGGGCGATCGGTTTCGACGGGTGGTCGAAGGCGAGCGCTGCGTGCCGACGTTGTCACATTCGTCGTTAAACAGGTGGCGCTGTTGGTAGCCAATAACTGCCGACGCTAACTACGCTCTCGCTGCCTAGCTGAAACTAGAGTAGCGACGCCCGTCCGTGACGCCTTCTAGCGGGTTGCGGGTGTCATCAGAAGGCTGGTCCTCGGAACGCCGCACCGTCGTCATCGAGGACGAGAACCATACGGGGCTGGGCCTGGTGACTCCTGATCTCGAGACAAGCCGGGTCGACCACGATCGGGAACTACGCACGTAGACGCGCTGGTTGGAAGCCATTCGGACGCGGGTTCGATTCCCGCCGCCTCCACCACTAACCCCGCGGAATTGCTCAACGCATTTCCGTGTTTTTCAGCTCCGCGCCTGACTCGCGCCTGATTTTGAGTCACTTTTCGTGAGCACGCCAGCACCTCGATGAGGGCCTGATCCGCGAGCCGCGCGTACTTCCGCGTGCTGCGTACGTCCGCGTGCCCGAGAAACGCTTGGAGCGACCGCTCGCTCACGCCGCGGCGAATCGCCTCCGTTGCCATCGTGTGTTTCGTGCCCTGGTAGAGCGCAATCCGCACCCCGATCTGTGCGCACGCGC
>DATFYN010000785.1:0-4287 GCA_035315025.1 Myxococcota bacterium | reverse complement strand
CTCGATGCCCAGGTCGTTGGTCAACCCAAAGCATCTTCCCATCGGAGGAGACCGCCACCGCGTCCCGCTGCGCTCCTCTCTTGAGCTCGGGGTTCACCTCGAGGACGTGGCCTTCTTATAATTCCTGTCTAATGGCAAAGGTCAACTGAATACCAAACAGGGGTCCGCGAAGTAGCACGCGCGTGGATTGAGTCCGAGGCCGGGCACTCCAGGCCGCTGGCTGTCATACCGAAAAGGATATATTCTCTTGCGCGAGGATAAGCCCCTCCGTTGGCTCGCCGGGACACTGCAGACGCCGCCAGTGGGCCAGGAGGCCCGGGTCGAGGCGGGGGCTCTCCTACGACGACTCCAGCGGGGCGAGACCCTGGGTCCTCCGCAGTCGAAGCCGATGCCAGGGGTTGGGGTGCGGATCCATGAGCTTCGCGTGAACGATGGAGCCTCGAAGCGAACCTGGCGCATTGTCTATCGAGTCGATCCCGATGCGATCGTCGTTGTGCACTGGTGGGCGAAGAAGACGCAGAAAACCGCGGAGAAGGACCTCCACCTGTGTCGCACTCGGTTGCGCGCCTATGACGCTCCAGCGAGCGGGAAGAGGGAATAACCAAGATGCCGAGAGTAGTGGCAGGCCGACCCGGATGGGTGGAAGGCAGCGTCGAAGAGTTGCTCGGGCTAACGCCTGAGGAGTCGGCGCTCATCCAACTCCGACTCGACCTCGCCCATGCCGTTCGCGTGCGACGTGAGCGGGTCGGGATGACCCAGGCACAGCTCGCCCGGCGTACGGGGTCGACCCAGCCGCGAGTCGCCCGACTTGAGAAAGGCGACGCGAGCCTTGAGGCGCTGGCTCGAGCCCTGCTCGTGATGGGTGCTCGCCGCGCCGAGCTCGGGCGGGTCGTGGCTCGCGGAATCGCGGGTCGGACGAGGCTCGCGCGCGCTGGCAGGCCAGAGCGCGCGGCCGGAGATCGCCCGCGGGCCGCTTCGCGAACGAGGCGCTGACAGCGAACGGGTGAGGTACCGGATGCGGCGAATGGAGCGCCACCCGACGACGTACGCGCGTCGGAGTCTCCGCAGCGCAGACAGCGTGCCGCCCTACTTCCCTGATCGAGCCTTCCACGCGCGAACGAGAGCCATCATGTCTTCGGGCTGCTGCTCGTAGCAAAGGCTTTCTGCGGGGAGCCGAACCCAGGGCTGCGCGCTGCACGTCCAGATGTGCCCGGCCGGCTCGAGCCAAGACGTGTCGTCGAGGGTTCCGGGATGAAGAATCAGAAGCTGCGGGAATCGCAGCGGCGAGCCCCACACGTTGGTGGCGCAGTTCGCGCAGCGGTTCGCGCGCTTCCGTCGCCCGTCCGGGAGCTCGACCTCGAACAGCTCCGGTTGCCCCTGAAGGCCTGATGGAGCTCGATCGATTCGCGCGGCACGACCATGCAGAGCGCGAAGCTCGAGCCGCTGGCGGTCTGGCAATCCGTGCAGTGGCATGCGTAGAACGTGATCGGATCGCCAGTCAATCGGTACCGGATGGCACCGCGCAGACAGCCGCCAAGCCGTGTTTCCCGCATACTCGCTCCCACTCTCGCCACCCAACAGACGGACGCTCCGCTGCGCCGCCCGTGTATCCGCGAGTGTCGACCGGCGGACGCCGCCGCGTCAACTAGGCGGCCCGCGACGCGCGCCGCAGGATTCGCGGAACCCACCGGGGAACGATTCTGCAGTACTCCTCGTAGCTGGTCCCGAAGCGCTTGCGAAGCTCGGGCTCCTCGACGTAGCGAACCGCTGCATGGGCTCCGATGGTGACGGTTACCGCGTATAGCAGGACGCCGAGGCTTGAGAGGTACAGCGCCTCACCCCAGATCACGAGCACTTCGGCGGCCATGATAGGGTTTCGGATGACCGAGAAAGGCCCCCTCGTCACGAGCTCCCGTGGCGCATCCATCGGCAGCGGTGTACCTCGGCCGTGGCGGCTGAACGTGTCGAGACAAGCGACCCATATGCCGATCCCGACGACAAAGCAACTGCCTGTCAGCCACGTTCGGAAGAGGACGGGGACGAAGAGGGGGCTCGGGAGGAGACGGTCGGAAAGCCAAGGTACCGCGATCATAAAGGCAGCGAAGAACAGCACGGCGTTGAGCAGCGACTTCGCCCAGAGCGCTCGAGTGCCCCGAGTCGTGCTCGGCCGAATCGCTCCTTGCAAGACTTCTCGAACTCGCATGGTGCGACTCCTGTGCCGCTCTCTATCAAGGCTTTGTCGTCGAACTCCGACTTAGTATTCCACGCCCATCGGGCTGCCCTGGAAGCGGTGGATCCCGCGTGCGGCCCCAATGCGGGTCCGAGAGGGCCTCCCGGCCGGTCGCGCGTTTGGTAGCGGCCAGCGCTATAGCGCGGCCGAGCCGGCCCGTATTGCTCGCCGACTGCGCGGGACCGTGCTCCTCGCGGAGTGAAGCCCCAGGGCGCGACACTGCGCAGAATCGCGCTGCGCGGGCCACGCACGATCCGAGCGAGGCTTCGCGCAGGGCCTCGCCGCCCGACGCCGCCCTGCGCGAAGCCTCGCTCGTTTCTCAGCCCCGGTGGATCATGAACGCGCACAGGGGCTCTTCGACGCCCGTCACCAGCTCTTCTCCAATGCCGTCTCCGCCCACCGCGCGCGCAGCCCGCGGAGCCGCGCAGGGAGCAGCATCGCCCGATGCGGGCTCTGCCGCAGTAAAGCTCGCCAGTCTCGTCCGCTACTCGAGGAGGCTCCGCAGCATCCACGCAGTCTTCTCGTGCACCTGCATGCGCTGCGTCAGCAAATCGCAGGTGGGCTGATCGCTCGCACCCTCAGCGACCTTGAAGACCTCGCGCGCCGTTCGCGCCACCGTCTCATGGCCTTCGACGAGGCGCCGGATCATGTCCTCGGCCTTCGGCACGCCGTCGTCCTCCTTGATCGCCGACAGCTCGATGAACTTCTTGTACGTGCCGGGCGCCGTGACGCCGAGCGCGCGAATGCGCTCGGCGAGAAGATCGACCGCGAGGGCGAGCTCGTTGTACTGCGTCTCGAACATGAGGTGCAGTGTCTGGAACATCGGGCCAGTAACGTTCCAGTGGAAGTTGTGAGTCTTGAGATAAAGCGTATACGCGTCCGCGAGAACGCGTGACAGCCCTCCCGCGATCTCCTCGCGTTGTTTCGTGTCGATGCCGATGTCGATCTTCATTTTGGTCTCCATAGGTTCACCTCACTTCTGGACGTCGATGAGCGCGATGCCGAGCGCCTTCGCGACACCTTCGCCGTAGGCCGGATCGGCCTTCAGGCAGTTGCCGATGTGGCGCGCCTTGATCTCCTTCGGAGCGTCGCCCATGGCGCGGGCGGTGTTCTCGAAGAGCACCTGCTGCTGTGCTTTGGTTATGATCCGGAACAGCCTTCCGGGCTGCGAGTAGTAGTCGTCGTCCTCGCGATGATTCCAATGGTCGGCCGCGCCGTCGAGCGTGAGCGGCGGCTCCGCGAACCGCGGCTGCTGCTGCCATTCACCGTAGCTGTTGGGTTCGTAGCCGAGCGTGCCGCCGTGATTGCCATCGACTCGCATCGAGCCATCGCGGTGATAGCTGTGGACTGGACAGCGTGGCGCATTCACCGGGATCTGCGCGTGGTTCACGCCAAGGCGATAGCGCTGCGCGTCGCCGTAGGAGAACAACCGCCCCTGCAGCATCTTGTCCGGGGAGAAGCCGATGCCGGGGACAATGTTGGCCGGATTGAAGGCGGCCTGCTCGACATCGGCGTGGTAGTTCGCTGGGTTCTTGTTGAGTTCCATAACGCCCACCTCGATGGGCGGGTAGTCCTTGTGAAACCAGACCTTGGTCAGGTCGAATGGGTGGTATGGACACTTCGCCGCGTCCTTCTCGGGCATCACCTGGATCAGCATTTTCCAGCGTGGGAAATCCCTCCTCTCAACGCTCTCGTACAGATCCCGCTGGTGGCTCTCGCGGTCCTTACCGATGACCGCTTCGGCTTCGGCGTCCGTCAGGTTCTTGATCCCCTGCTGAGTCCGGAAGTGAAACTTGACCCAGAAGCGCTCGTTCTTGGCATTGATTAAGCTGAAGGTATGGCTGCCGAAACCGTGCATGTGGCGATACGAGTAGGGGATCCCTCGGTCGCTCATGGTGATGGTGATTTGGTGTAATGCTTCGGGCAGAGAGGTCCAGAAGTCCCAGTTGTTGCGCGCGCTGCGCAGGTTGGTGCGCGGGTCGCGTTTCACCGCGTGGTTGAGATCGGGGAACTTCAGGGGATCACGGAGAAAGAAGACCGGCGTGTTGTTTCCAACG
>DATFYN010000784.1:0-12179 GCA_035315025.1 Myxococcota bacterium | reverse complement strand
CTCGCAGCGTCGGCGCGCGGCAGATCAGCCAGGCCGATCAGGCCAAGCGCGCGACCGCCGCCAGCGCCCTTTCGCGCGACGAACGCCAGGCTCTCGCCGCGGTCCGCCGCCTTGCGCGCTGTCTCCTCGAGCTCAGGCTCGACCGAGATTCCGTGATCCGCCAGGAGCGCCCGCGAGCCGACGAGGAGCTGTACCGCGCCAGGCTCCGCGCTTCCGGCCACCACGCCTCCGCCCGGAACCACATGACGCGGCGTCGCCTCGGCCACCACAAGGCCGGCGCGCTCGGCTGCCTCACGGACCGCCGCAGCGATGGGATGGGTAGCGGCGCCCTCGACGGCGGCGGCTGCCGAGAGCACTGCGGCGACGTTGGTCCCGTTGCTCGGGACAATCTCTGCGACCGAGAGCCGACCTTCGGTGAGCGTCCCTGTCTTGTCGAGGAGCGCCACGTCCACACGCGCACAGCGCTCGAGCGCCGCGCCGCTCTTGAACAGAACCCCAAATCCTGCTGCGCGACCGATCGCCGCCACAATCGCCACCGGTGTCGCGAGGCCGAGAGCGCACGGGCATGCCACGATCAGCACGGAGGCCGCGATGAGGGCGATCTGGAGGGGGGGCGCTCCGGCGAGCGCCCATCCCACGGCAGTGGCGCCAGCGGCTACCAGCACGGCCGGCGCAAATACGCCAGAAAAGCGATCGGCGAGGCGCTGCACGTGCGGACGCTCGGCTTGGGCGCGGTCGAGGAGGCCCGCGATGCGCGCGAGCGTGCCAGCTTCCACCGGAGCAGTGACGACCACCTCGATTTCCGAGAGTACGTTTCGCGTTCCACCCGTCACCGATTCGCCCACACTGCGTACAACAGGCTCCGATTCGCCTGAGAGAAGCGACTCATCTACCTCAGTCGCTCCCTGCGCGACGCACCCGTCGGCTGGGATCGCTTGCCCGGGCGCCACCACCACGAGGTCACCCACGCCGAGCGAAGCCGCAGGCACAGTCTCAAAGCCCTGGGCGGTACGGCGCTGCGCAGTCTCTGGCGCAAGACGCACGAAGCGCTCGACAGCACTTGCTGCTCGCGCGCGGGCACCGCCCTCGAGCGTACGCCCGAGAAGAATGAGGAAGACGATCATCGAGGCTGAATCCGCAAACACATGGGTCGTCTCCGTGAGCGTCCCCGCGATGCTGACCACGAAGGAGGTCCCGAAGCCCAGTACGACCGGGACATCGAGCGTGAGTTCCCGGCGCCGCAGACCCGCAAAGGCTCCGCGCCAGAAGGGGATCGCACACCACGTGACGGAGGGTATGGAGAGCGCGATCGCGAGCCAGCGCAGTGCCCGACGCGTCGTCTCGTCGATCGTACCGGTGCCGAAATAAAGCGCGAGCGAGACCAGCATGACGTTCGCAGCGAGGAAGGAGGCGACGAGGAGGCGTACCAGTGCCTCCCGGGCGTGGGCGCGCGCAGGACGATCGACCGTCTCGGGATCATAGGGCGTCGCCGCATAGCCAAGGCCGTTGACGCAGTCCACGAGGGCCGGCGTGTCCACGCGCTTGCGCTCGTGCTGTACCCACGCCCGGTGGGTCGCATAGCTCACCGACGCACTCGCGACGCCCGGGAGGGCGCGCAGCGCCTGCTCGACCCGATGCACGCAACCCGCACAGCGAAGACCCTCGAGCTGGAGCCCAGTCTCCGCGAGCGAGCCGTCATGGACCAGCGAGGGGGTCATCGTGGCATCTCGAGTGCGATGCGGCGCACGAGCGCAGCGCCGTTGTGTTCGACGCGTGCCTCTAGCCACCAACGGCCGGGAAGCGGCAGAGGTACGTCGGCGGCGAAGCCGTCTCCCTCGGACTTCAGAGCGAAGGTCTGATCGAAGCCGCCCTGGGCCGGCCGCTCCCGGCGGAGACTCGCGTGATCCGCGCCCAGGGCGCGGCCCTCCGCGTCGACAAGATGCATCGCGATGCGCGCACCGAGAGGTGTGCGTGCCGCGCGCACGTCGAGGTGCCAGCCGAGAGCGGTCGCTCGATCCGCAGCACGCAGCTCTTCGTTGTAGCGCTGGCCGGCTGCATAGGTGTCGTCCACGAGAACGGGGTCCGGATGCGATACAGCTGTCCACAGGAAGCAGGCCAGGACGACGGCCATGGCAAGCAAAGAGCCCGCGATCGCCCACGGCCACGGCTCGTGCCGCTTGCGGCTCTCTCGAGCGCTCACCTCGGCGGCTTCAGCGGGCACTGCCGGCCCCCAAGCTCCCGGGCCCGTAGAGGAAGGTGATGTTGCGCACGACACGCTGTCGTGGGTCGTCCGTTCGCTCCAACACGAACCCGAGGCCACTCGACGCCAGCGCGTGGTGCTCGCTGTCCTCGCCGCCGCGCTCCGCCAGGACAAAAACGCGCGCCTCAAGTGCACTGGTCGCTCGGACACGCACGGGATTCACGCCGGCCACCAGCTCGAAGCCGTGCGGCGCGTCGAGTCGGATGCGGTAGTCATGGTCCTCTCGATCGCGGTTCTGGATGTGGAGGACGAACGCGTTCGACGCGCGGCCGTCGGCCGCCGACCCGAAGAGCAGGGTCTGGTTGTGCGCCACCTGCAGGTCGAGGGGCTCGCGCGCCGCGACGGCACCCACGAACACGGCGATGATCGCCGCGAAGAGCGCGCCGTAGATCATGACTCGCGGCCTGAAAAATCGCACCGCGCGCACCCGCTCAAGCGCTACCAGCGATCGGTATCCGATCAGATTTCGCGGCCGGTCGAGCCGTTCCATCACGCTATTGCAGGCATCGATGCACTGCGTGCACGCGATGCATTCGAGTTGAAGCCCGTTGCGGATGTCGATGCCCGTGGGACAGACGGCGACGCACAGGCCGCAGTCGACGCAGTCTCCTGTGGTCGTGCCGCGCTTGCCGCGCGGTTCACCGCGCTTCATGTCATAGCCAACAACCAGCGTATCGCGGTCGAAGAGCACGCTCTGGAAGCGCGCGTAGGGGCAGAGGTACTTGCAGAAAGTCTGACGCACGAACGCGAGGTCGAGGTACGCGAGCGCGGTCGAGACGAGGAGGAACCCGGCGGTTGTTGACGTGAGTGCACCAGATTCGGAATTGGCAAGCAGACGGTAGGGCGACACGAAATAGCCGACCAAGTGAAAGCCGAGGAGCGCCGCAAAACAGAGCCATACGAGGTGGGTTGCGAGCTTCCGCCACGTGGCGACGCGCGGGGGAGGGCCGCTTCGCGACCAGCCCTGGATCCAGCGACCCATCGCTGCATACACGTCCGTGAGGACCGTCTGCGGGCACGCCCAGCCGCACCAAAGGCGGCCCGCCAGCGCAGTGAAAAAGAAGAGCGCGAGCGCGAGTCCCGCGACGATGAGCCACAGAAAGTAGAGTTCTTGGGGAAAGATCACGAGGCCAAGGACGTGAAACTTGCGCCCGGGCACATCGAGGCGGATGAGCGGTTCGCCGTTGATCTCGACCCAGGGAATTACAAGCAGGATTGCGATCAGAACACCGTCGGCTGCCCACCGCAGGCGGCGGAAGACACCTTCAACGGGGCGAGCACTCCACACCGCCGCCCCCTAACCGCTAGGAGGGGGCGACGCGGGCGCCCCGGGCGCTTGGTAGCCCGGTGCACCAAGGCCCGGGACGTTCGACTTGGGCAGCGTCTCGACATACGCGAGAACGCGCCAGACCTTGTCAGACCCGAGCTGCGTGCCCCACGCGGGCATGCCTCCCGGTCGTCCATACATCACCGTCTTGAACAGATCTTCGTCCGTGTGGCCGTATTTCCAATAGGGATCGATCAGGCTTGGGCCGACAAGGCCAGAGCCGTCGGGCTTGTGGCATGCGGCACAGATCTGCTCGAACACGACCTTTCCGTCCGCAATCGCTGCGGCGTTCCGATGGTAGGGATTCGTGGTGGGCTGGCTTGCCTGGGCTGCCTGTGCGGCCGAAGTAGCCGCCGCCATCTCGGCTTGGTACTGGCCGCGCGCACTCCAGCCAGTGGCCGTATAGTAGATCATATAAACGAAGGCAAAGACGATCGTTCCGATAAAGGCGGCATTGAACCAGGTCGGAATCTTGTTGTCCTCTTCGCCGATCCCATCCTGCTCTGCGCTATCGCCTCGAGGGAGTTCTGCGATCTCTTTCGGCGGATGCTCGCCCTTCATGCGTCGTCCTCTTCCAGCATGCGCCGCGCGGGCAGCTCGAGTCGGTTGCGCCGCTTCCGCGAGAACACGTAGAACGCGATCGCCACGAGGGCCAAGGCCAGCACCGCCAGCCGCCCCAGCTTGTAGAGCGCTACGTAGTCCATTACGGCTTCTCTCCGAGGCTCGCAGTCGACACGGGCTTCTCGCGCCAACCGATGTCGCGTCCGAGGCGCTGGAGGTATGCGATCAGTGCGATCGCTTCACTGTGAGCGCCAATGTCGGAGAGCTGTACTCCGTCCTTGCGGAGCGCGGCGGCGACCTCGCCAGACTGCTGACGCAGCGAGGCCACGGCGTTTCGGATCTCGTCGTCGCTATAGGGCGTCCCGAGGCTGCGCAGCACTTCGAGCTTGCGCTGGGTGAGGGAGGTGTCGAGCTCGGAGCTCGTCAGGAAGGCGAACGGCGGCATGTTGGAGCGCGGCTCGATCTGGCGTGGATTCATCAGGTGGATCCAGTGCCACGAATCTGGGTACTTTCCGCCCACCCGCGCGAGGTCGGGACCCGTGCGTTTTGAGCCCCAGAGGAAGGGCCGGTCGTAGATGCCCTCGCCGGCCATGGAGAACGGCCCGTAGCGGTCCGTCTCCGTCTTGAAGGGCCGAATCTCCTGGCTGTGGCAGTTGTTGCAGCCCTCGCGGATGTAAAGGTCCCGGCCTTCGAGCTCGAGCGGGCTGTAGGGTTTCACACCGGCGATCGGCTCGATCGTGCCCTGGAGAAAGTACGGCGGGATCAGCAGGACGAGCCCGCCGATGGCCACGGCCACAAAGGCGAGAACCGAAAGCGTGAGCTGCTTGGCTTCAAGCGGTCGGTGCCACTCCCAGGCCATCACTTGCCTCCCGCTACGGCAACGGCGACGCTGGGACTCGGCGCGGGGACTTCCGAGGTGCCTTGCTGGATTGTACGCAGAACATTGTAGAACATGATAAGGGCACCCGAGAGGAAGAGCGCGCCACCGACGGCGCGAATCACGTAGTAGATATGAATCGCGGCAAGCGTTTCAATAAAGGTGTAGGCGAGGCTCCCGTCTGGGTTCACCGCTCTCCACATGAGCCCTTGCGTCACGCCCGCAATCCACATCGGTGTCACGTAAAGCACAATTCCGAGCGTGGCGACCCAGAAATGTGTTTCAGCCAGACGAACGCTGTAGAGCTCGGTATGCCAGAGCCGGGGCACGACGTAGTAGAGAGTCGCGAAGGAGGTAAGCGCCACCCATCCGAGGGCTCCCGAGTGCACATGGCCGATGGTCCAATCGGTAAAGTGAGAGAGGGAGTTCACAGTCTTGATCGCCATCATCGGTCCCTCAAAAGTGCTCATGCCGTAGAACGTCAGCCCCACTGCGAACATCTTGAGCAGCGGGTCCGTGCGGAGTTTGTTCCATGCGCCGCGCAAGGTCAGCAGGCCGTTCAACATCCCCCCCCACGAGGGGAGAATCAGCATGATCGAGAAGACCGAGCCCAGCGACTGAGCCCAATCCGGAAGAGGCGAATAGATGAGGTGGTGCGGACCCGCCCAGATGTAGAGGAAGATCAAGGACCAGAAGTGGAGAATCGAGAGCCGGTGCGAGTAGATCGGCCTTCCGGCCTGCTTGGGCAGGAAGTAGTACATGAGGCCTAGGATCGGCGTCGTGAGCAGGAAGCCCACGGCGTTGTGCCCGTACCACCACTGGATATTCGCGTCGTGAACACCCGCGTAAATCGAATACGACTTCCACATCGAGACCGGTCGCTCGAGGTTGTTGAAGATATAGAGCATGGCGATCGTGAGGATGCTCGCGATCCAGAACCAGAGCGCTACGTACATGGGCTTTTCGCGTCGCCGGGCGATCGTGCCGAAGAAGTTCACGCCATAGATCACCCACATCACCACGACGGCGATATCGAGGGGCCACTCGAGCTCCGCGTACTCCTTGGACGTCGTGTATCCGGCCGCGAGCGAGAGGGCTGCGCCCACAATGATGGCGTTCCACAGCCAAAGGTGTGCGCGCGAAAGCGCATCGGAGAAGAGTCGCACCCGGCACAGCCGCTGGACGGCGTAGTAGCTGCCCGTGAACACCACGCCGAGCGTGAAGCCGAAGATGACGGCGTTGGTATGGATCGGGCGGATGCGCCCGAAGTGAAGGTAAGGTGGCAGGTTTAGGCTCGGCCAAGCGAGCTGGAGCGCCGCCAGTAGGCCCACGCTCATCCCTACGATGCCCCATACCAATGTGGAGATGGCAAAACCGCGCACGACCGCCATGTCGTACAGCTCTCGAGACCCTTGGCTGCCTGCCGACGCCATCGCCCCCACGCCAAACCTCCCCATGCGCTCCGAGAAAGCGGGCGCATCCCAGTGCACAAGCGATGCCACTCCACACGACCCGCGCCGCGCGCCCGGGAAGGCAGTGGCGAGACCGAAGGCCACGTTTTTGGGTGGAGCCGAGGCGGAATGGCACGGTTGGAGGACCGACCGCACGGGACTGAACGCACGACGCGCCCCGATCCCGGGCACCCGTGGGCCCTGGGGAGCGGTGTTCCCGCGATCGAGCGGCCTGTCCAGCAAGGCAGCCATCCAGCCATCCGCGAATCAGAGTTCCCGACTCTCAGGGGGGCGAGGGGCCTCCTTGCCCACGAAGAAGAGAGAGAGGACGCCGGGGATGAGAAGGCTGCGGAGCAAGGCAAGCCGACGCGCGGTGCCACGTCCGTGTATCGGAAAGCTCGGCGCGGCCCGCGGAGGTGGCCAGGGCAGCGGGGCAGGGAAGCGCGCCCGCTCAGTTCGGCCTCGGCGTGATCCATCACAAGGGCGAGGCGGCTCACCCGGTCAAGATCCTCGGGCTGCCGCCTCCCGGGCGCTCTCTTCGGGCGTGTTACCTTCTGACGATCGGCTCAAGTGGTGCGCTCGAGGCTTGTCGGGTGAGCAAGCATGGGTGAGACGGCAACGATTGGTCCTTGAGATCGATCCGTTCGATTCGAGCACGGGGAAGCATGGCGCAAAGGGCAATCTTCGGTCCCTTCTTCGCGATGATGCTGCTGACCCTCCTCGTCTGGGTGTATATGTACATTCGCCGCATCAGCTTCATCACAAAGAGCAACCTCAGCCCCAAGGATCTCGCAGTACCTGGCGCACTCGCGCAACTCTCGCCTGCCGCTGTGTCCAATCCCTCGGACAATCTGAAGAACCTGTTCGAGATTCCTGTCCTTTTCTACGCGCTTGCTCTTTATCTCTTCGTCACCGGTCAGGTGGACGCCACCTATGTGAACGCGGCGTGGGTCTTCGTGGCATTTCGGGGATTGCACAGTGCCGTCCATTGCACATTCAATCTCGTGATGTTGCGGTTCTATCTCTACCTCATCGCTACCCTGGCAGTATGGTTCATGCTCGCGCGAGCAGCGCTCACATATTTCGCGGAATAGGTACTTCTATGGCTGACCGAGCTCGGAGAAGGGGTCTGAAGCGCTCCCGAAAGGGAGGCTCTCGCGTAGCCTTTCTGCGATCTGCAGCGCTCTCTCCACATACGCGCCACCACGCTTTGGTAGTGAGCTTGCCAGCCGGGGCTTGTCGCTGTCCGGGGCTCGCGTGGTGTTCCGAGCCGCGGTGGCGCCTGGGATAATGCGAGGACGGCGATCCGGATAGCTGGCTGCATCCACGGAAGCCGGGTCCCGCCTCGGCGGAGGTTACATCGTGCCCTCAAGCAGAACAGCAGCCCCGCAACTCCTTGTGACCAACCTCAGCGATTCGCTCGCCTTCTACAAAGAGCGTCTGGGCTTCAAGGCCGATTTCGTTTATGGTGACTTCTACGCGAGCGTGTCGCGCGACGGAGCCCTGATCCATCTCAAGTGCGATTCCAAGTCCGAAGCTGAGCGGGCTCACCGCGATTCGCACGAGCACCTCAACGCCTATTTGGATGTCTCCGGTGTTCGGGAGCTCTACGAAGAGCTCGCAGGTCGCGGCGCGCCCATCAGCAAACCCCTGGATAAACGGCCGTGGGGTACCATCGACTTCTACGTTCGCGATCCGGATGGAAACGTCCTGTGCTTCTCAGAGGTCGCCCAACAAGAGAGGGAGCTTTAGTCCGCTTCCCTGGGCATCGCGGGGGCGAGGAGGCGTGAATCGGCGGGCATTGACATGGCTCCCTGGCCGGGTCTCAGACGTTCGCCGTTGGATTCCGACGCGGACAGGATCGCGCCACGAAGTCACGGCGTCAGATTGCGCAGGCGACGCATCGATGAGGAAACCTCTCTGGGACCACGCCGTGCGGGACTGAGGCCAGCTTCGGCGGATCGATTCGTTCAATGCCACCCGGGATAGCGCGAGCACTCGACTGGGAGGCCAGCGTCCCGCAGCGAGGATAGGGGCCGCGATGGATGTGTCTGCGGATCGCGCATTCTTTGACGCCTTGGTCGCGAGCGACGGTACCGGGCTCGACCGGATCCTCGCGAACGATTTCGCCATCGTCGATGTGGCGGGAGGCGCGGTTACGCGGAAAGCAGACTTCGCCCGGTTGATCGCCTCACGCGGCGTCGTCTTCGATTCGATTGAGACGGTCCCCGACCAAGCGCTGGTCCGCTTCTATGAGGGCGTCGGGGTGGTGATCGGAAGCACGTCGATGCGCTTGGTGCTCGATTCGGGACCTCTCTCAGTTCGAAGCCGTTACACGCACGTCTTCGTGAAGGATCAGGACGGCGGTTGGCAGCTGGTCTCGGCGCAGGGCACTCCAATCGTGGGGTAATCGGACGAATCGAGCCGCCCCTTCCCGCCGCGCCGCGTTCCTGCCATGGATGGGATCCGCCTATTTGGGGCAGCGCAAAGCTGCGCTCTAGTCCCGATCTCCCCTGCACTTGAAGGCGTCCGAAAGCGCGAGGAGGACTAGATTGGCGGCTGTGACTCGCAGCTTCTCCGGATGATCCTTGAGCCACTTCACCACGACGCGTTCGAGCTCCTCGATGGTGATGTCTTCGGGCGTGCAGAAATCCCGGGGAGATCCAAACCGGGACAAATCATATCCGTGCGCGTCGGCAACACCCGCGATGTACTGTGTGCACTCTGGTCGATGCGCCGGGTCTTCGCACGACGTGAGAAGCGCGCTGCCGCTGTAGAACCCGACTTGAGCAAAAGCCGTGGACGAGGCGAGTACGAGAGCGCAAGCGATGATGGGATTCGCCCTCATGCAGCTGCCGCGGCTCTAGGATTGGGGACGCAGGGATGCCTCGCCTTCATCGCTTCTCCTGTGCGCCGGCCAAAGCCGGCGAGGTGAAAATGGTGAAAGTCCAGAACAACGAAGGCCTAGCGACGCATGACGCAATCGATTCCCGAGCAAGGTGCTTACCTGCACGCGGTGCTGACCGGCCATGTCCGCTACTACGGCGTACCTGGCAACGGCGCCGCACTGCAGACCTTTCACCACCAGCTCACTTGGTACTGGGGACGTGCGCCGACGCGGCAACCGCCGTGTCCCGGCCTGGGTGCGACTCAAGTGCCACATCCGCCGCTGGCTCCCGTTTCCGCGTATCTGCCATCCCTGGACTCTCCAGCGCCTCGCCGTCATGACCCAAGGCAAGAGCCCGGTGTGGTAGCTCCGCACGCCGGGATCTGTGGAGGAGGTGCTCAGCGAGGAACATTCCTACTCCGACTCCCTATCGGGTTCAACTCAGGTTCAACGCACCCCGTCCGGTGAGTAGATCCCTTAAACTTCGCACAACTGCCGTTGGTGGCTACCACCCTACGAGAGGGTACCAACGCGGGGCTCGACAGAACCACCGGTAGGTGCGTGGACGAACCCGGGATCGGGTGACCTCTCCTCGCATCCCTGGGCGAGCCGATCCTTCGGCGAATCCCCGAGATCGGGAGGGAGCGCGGCTGCGTGCGAGCTGGTGCGCCTTTTTGGGTCAGGTTCCGACGATTGGATCTAGGATCCGAGGATGGGATCTACGTCTATCGCGGCGCGCGCTCGCAGGCGGCCTGCAAGTTCGCTGGCCCGCTCGGCTACAATCTCGTTATCGAGAATCGCGGTGAGCGCCGCCTCTAGGGTTTGAGCGGAAAATCGTTTCCTCGGAATCGCAGGCGGCCCGATGCCGAGGAGCTCGACGCGTCGTCCCCAGTAGGGCTGGTCGGCGATGTGCGGCACCACGATCTGGGGGATCCCGGCCCGCGCAGCCGCCGTCGTCGTCCCTGCGCCTCCATGATGTACGACTGCTGCGAGCTGTGGGAATAGGCGCACATGGCAGACCGCGCCGATTTCGAGCACACCTTCGGGAAGCGGTACTCCGCCGAGCCCGGCCCAGCCCCGCGACACGATCGCGCGACAGCCGACGGCGGAGAGCGCCTTTGCGATCTCGCGCGTTGTACGAGCGGAGTCGCTGTCCGTCATACTTCCAAACCCCACATAGACGGGTGGGGGCCCCTGCTGGAGGAAGGAGTCGAGCTTCGCAGGCAGCGGATCACCGGGCGAAGGTTGGAGGGCCCGGATGCGTCGCACGCGGATCGCGCAGTCCGACGGAAGCGGCGCTAGTTCGTGATCCGCCGCGAGAGTCGGCCGCTCGCCCACGAGGTAATCCAGAACATCTCGCACCGGAGGGAGACCTAGTTCCGCGCGCCGCTCGCCGAGGATTCTCCGGAACACCTGATTGAAGAAGGCTCGTGTGGCATGCCAGCTAAGGCGATTCGCCCAGCTGGGGAGCGTCTGGTGCGGCAACACCATCGATGGATACTCGCCAGAAGGAAAGAGAATCGGGCAATAGGCGACGTAGGTGTAGGGCACGCCCCGGAGTGCGGCGACCGAAGGTCCAGCGAGTTGGATTCCGGCCCCGATCAGGTACTGGCAATTGCTCGTGGCTTCGGGAAGAGCCTCGAATTGCGCTCGGAGACACTCTCGTGCGTAGCGTACCGCCTCGCGCAGGGCGTGGATGGGTCTGCCCTGAAGGGCATGGGCATGGCTCGTGAGGTAGGCGCGCACGTCCATACCGACCGCACGGAACTCGAGCCCCGCTACCTTTGCGGCCTCTCGAAAGTCGGGTGGGGCGCAGAGGCGTACGGTGTGACCTTCTGCGGCGAGCGCCCGGCCAAGCACGAGCATCGGCTGGATATCGCCGCGCGTACCGTCCACGACCAGTGCAATCTGCATCCGCGCCCCCGGCCTGCTCTTCTCATCGAGCTGCCGGCGGAGAAGCTTGACGTCGGCGCGTGCAAGAGGTGAGGCCGCGATTCCTGACGTTTGGTAAGCCGGGGAAGACTGTGCGACCAAGCCGATAAGCAGCACGCCGGCGAACTCACTGATTGCAAAACCGATCGAAGAATCGCCACGATGGTGACACTCGCACGCAGGTTGCGCGGCGGGTCACCGGGAGGGAGATACGGTGATCTCGGCCGGCGTATCAACGACGACAGGGCGTACACGCGCAGCGTGCATTGTGCCCGAGTTCGGGACCTTCGGCCGGGGCAACGAGGTCGGAGCGAAGCTGCGTCACGGTGTCGAGGATCGCGTTCGGAGCACGCGAGAGGTTTGCCCGCCACGCCGACCCCTTTTCTGCGAAGGGCAGGCTCCACTCGCCAAGGCGACGTTCTCTAACATCCGCACGATTGTTTCGCCGACGTGACCCCGAGTCCCACGGTTTTGAGAAACTCCTTTACTCCGACGGCTCCTCCCAAGCGAACCCACAGCGGCCCACGCTCCGCTTCGACGATGAGCTCCATTCGAAGAAAGGGACAACAACGGCTCTCAAGGAGAATCCATTCAAGGGCATGACGCGCCACTTCGGGTTCGGACGCAAGCCGGAGCGCGTAGCCATCCTCGAGTTCGACCAGTTGAGCCGCGAGCGAGCGGATCCGGGCGGCGAGCTCGGCGCGCGTCAGGCGCTCCTGCGCGGTGAGGGCGCCCAGATTGCACGCGATCGCAGGATCGGACGGCTGCGTCATGATGGCCCTCCGGGAGACTGGACTTTGGTTGCGGTGCGGTGCGATCGCGCCATGCCCTCGCTGCCACCCGCTCTTGCCGAATCCGCGGCCGCGACTGCGGCCTTGGGGGGG
>DATFYN010000783.1:0-2318 GCA_035315025.1 Myxococcota bacterium | reverse complement strand
TAGCTCTTGAAGTTGCGAGTCATTTTGAGCCTAGATTCACATCGCATTCACATTTGATGGGCCCATCGAGGCTTTGCCATCCGCCGAGTTCAATGAGGGGTTACTTGGCAGGGCCAGCCGCGCCCCAGCCTTTATCGCCAGCGATCGCCGCGTGCCGGAGATCATCGGGGCCCACGAGAACGTAGGCCGGGCGCTCCGGTAGCAGCGCGAGGCTGAGGTCCATTGCAGTGAGTCTGGACGGTGGTGGTATCGGCTCGTCGGCCGACTACGCGTGCTAACGAACGCACAATACTGAACAAAGACAACCGAGAGCAGCCCAGAAGATCTCGTCGGCCCATTGACCATCAGCGAAGGCGCGCGCAGCTCCCTGCTCAATCACTTTGTTTCTCGAGCTTCGCGAGTGCGCTCCGAATCGCTGTCCCCTGAACCTTCGCGTATTTCTCAACGCTCCTCGGGTCGCCGTGACCCATGATCGCCGCTAGCAGTCTGTCGTCAGCGCCGAGCGATCGAGTTTTCAGAATGGACAAGCCAGGGCGGCCGGGCGCGGCGCTTTCTCCTCCCCATGCTAGGGGGATGCCGAGGTCGATCTCGGGGATCGAGAATGGGGCGTCCTCGGCAGCCACCCGCAGGTCACAGGCGGCGGCCAGCACGAGTCCGCCGTCGACACACCACCAATGTATGGCGGCGATCGTGACGGCGCGCAATGGCTTCGACCGCATCGGCCATCTCGCGGCCGTTCGCGCGTCTCAAGACGGCCGCACATCGAACCCACACGGTGTCGCCATACTATCGACACGAGTCCGCGCTTCGAGGCTCTTGGTATGGCAGAAAAATGCTTCGCCTCCATGCGCCAACAAGCGTAGGATGCCGGCTAAGGGGGTGAGCGCCACCGGGAGGGTGTCGTGCGAGAGCGGCATGTACGCATGGTGCTCCCGCGAGCCGCGGCAATCTTGGGATCGGTCGCGCTCGTGGGCGTTCTCGTCAACTTCTATCGCGACGCGGCCCGCGAAGCAGCAGCCCGAGAAGAGCGGATTGGAGAACTCCTGGACGACGCGTCAGATCTCTTGAACACGTCCATTGGAGAGTCCGGCATTCCGACTTACGAGCGTCGCGTTGTCATCGGTCACGCGGCTCTGGGTCGGGCCCAGAGCGAAACGCTCCGCCAAGCCAAGCGCAAGGTCGATCGCGCTCTGCAGATCGATCCGGACAATGTGGCCGCGCAAGGGTTCGACAGTCTCGTGAACCAGGTCGGAAGCAAGTCTCCGAGAGCCGCCGTGGCAAAACCTGGCACGCTGCCCCGGCGCTTCGCATCGGTCTATTACAGCCTTGGCAACGCCTTTCTCGCCCAAGAGCGTCCCGACGAGGCCATAGAAAGCTACCGTCATGCAATCGAGATCAGCCCGCCGCATCCCGAGGCGCACGTGGGAATTGGCAATGCGCTGCTCTTGCAGGGGAAGCTCGAAGAGGCTGCTGCGGTATACCGGCTGGCCCTAAACTCTGCTCCCAAACTTCCTGAGGCGCATCACGCTCTCGCGGTCGCCCTACACCGAGAGGGTAAGTTCGACGAGGCATTTGCTCAATACACTGAGGCGATCCAGCTCAAGCCGGACTTCGCGATCGCCTACGAGGGCCTCGGGGAGCTCCTGTTCGGGATCGGCCGCATGGACGATGCAATCGCGCAATACCGGAAGGCCATCGATCTGGCGCCCACCATGGCAAGCGCTTACAACGGCCTGGGAGCCGCTCTCGCAGCGCGCGGTGAACTCAAAGCGGCGGTGGCGAGCTATCGCCAAGCGCTCGATCTCGAGCCGGATTGGAGCGTCGCGAAAGCGAATCTCGAGGCCGTGCTTCAAGGCACTCACAGCAGACACTAGAACCCTTGATCCGGGCTGAGGTGGACGGTTGAGTCAAGTTCAGGCTGCAAGGCGATTCTCCTTCCACAGGCGGTCGAGCTCCTGATCGACGCGATCGACAGCGGTGCGCAGGCGGGTGGTGAGGGGCGGCGAGGGATCGGATGCGGCGGCAAACGTGTGACGCAGCAGTCGGTGGTAGACGCGGCTGAACAGGAGTGCGGTCTGGAAGCCGGAGCGTGTGACCTGGTAGCGGCGGGTCTTCGGCATGCGTTCGATCAGGCGGTGGAGGCGCAGGCGACGCAGGTCGTAGGTCATCCGTCCCTGGGTGAGTTGGCCGGGCGCAAGGCCCAGCAGGGGAGCGAGTTGCTCGCGCAGCTCGCGGTGGGCTAAGCCACAGGGACGAAGCCGGAAGAGCAGGAGCGCCAGAAACAGGGTCTGCACACGAGGATCTGCGAAGCGCAGGCC
>DATFYN010000782.1:0-12233 GCA_035315025.1 Myxococcota bacterium | reverse complement strand
GGCGGTCGGGGTGGCGACGTGATTCTGGTCGCGGACCGCAATCTCGCGACACTGCTCGATCTGCGCTTGCGGCCGGAGCTGCGTGGGGAGCGCGGTGCCCACGGCGAGGGGAGCCGACGCCAAGGCCGCGACGGCGCTTGCGTCGAAGTGCGCGTGCCGGTGGGCACGCTCGTGTACGACGCCGACGAACCGGCCGCCGGCCGGGCCCTCGTCGATCTCGCCGAAGATGGCCAGCGCTTCGTCGTGGCGCGCGGGGGACGGGGCGGCCGGGGCAATGCGCAGTTCGCGACTGCGACCCGCCAAGCACCGGACTTCGCTGAGCCGGGCCGTCCCGGCCAAGCCCGGCGCCTGCGCCTCTCGCTCAAACTCCTCGCGGACGTGGGTCTTGTCGGCCTGCCGAACGCGGGCAAATCGACGCTCCTGCGCCGCATCTCGGCCGCTCGCCCGCGGGTCGCTCCCTACCCCTTCACCACCCTCGTTCCCGCGCTCGGGGTGGCCGAGGCGCTCGGTCGCCGCTTCGTGGTGGCGGACATTCCCGGGCTGATCGAAGGTGCGAGCGAAGGCGCCGGCTTGGGCGACCGTTTCTTGCGTCATGTCGAACGCACGCGCGTGCTGGTTCATCTCGTGGACGTCGGTGCTTGGCGCCTGGAGGGCCGTGACCCGCTCGCCGACTACGCCGCGGTCCGCGCCGAAATCGAGGCGTATGACGCGCAGCTGCTCTCGCGCATCGAGATCATCGCGCTGAGCAAGATCGATCTCCTGCCCGATCCCACAGAGCTCGAGCCGCTCGAGCGCACCCTGCGCGAGCAGGGCCGGGAGGTGGTGCGCGTCTCGAGCGCTACCGGCGAGGGGGTGGAGGCGCTGCTTCACGCCGTGGTGCGCGCCCTCGAGCGCGCGCCGGTGAAAAGCCTCGGGGTTCCGAGCGAGGCTCCGGCCCCGGCATGACGCGTCGCGAGAGCGCGCGCAGTCGGGAGGCGGCCCGCCGCGCCCGTCGGATCGTGGTGAAGGTTGGAAGCAGCATCTTGACCGACGCCGGGGTACTGCGTGGGCGCGTCTTCACGCACCTCGCGCGACAGGTGGCGGAGCTCATGGACGAGGGCCGCGAGGTCGTCGTCGTGTCCTCGGGCGCCATTGCGATCGGCAGCCGCGCGCTCGGCTGGACCCAGCCGGGACGCTCCATGCCAGAGCAGCAGGCTGCGGCCGCCCTCGGGCAGATCGGGCTCGTAGAGCTCTACCAGCGCCGCTTCGCGCGCCACGGCAAGCAAGTGGCGCAGATTCTGGTCACACGCTCGGACTTGGAAGACCGCGAGCGCTTCCTCAACGCCCGGCACACGCTCTTCACGCTGCTCCGCCTCGGTGTGGTGCCGATCGTGAACGAGAACGACACCGTCGCGACCGAGGAAATCCGCTTCGGCGACAACGACAACCTTTCTGCCACGATCGTGAATCTCGTGGCTGCCGATCTGCTCGTCCTGCTCACCGACGTGGCTGGCCTTTACGCCTCGCCTCCCTCCGCTGAAAAACCGCTCCCCGCGCTCTTCGACGTGGTGGAGGCCGTCACCCCCGAAATCGAGCGCGCGGCACAGGGCTCCGGGCACGCCTTTGGCCGCGGTGGGATGGCAACGAAGCTTGAGGCCGCGAAGAGTGCCGCGCGTTCGGGGGCTGCAACTGTCGTGTGCAGCGGGCGGGGACGCGAGACGCTCTTGCAGGTGGCACGTGGGGAGCGCGTGGGTACGCTTTTCTGCGCCGGCGAGAAGCTGCGCAGCCGGAAGCACTGGCTCGCGTTCACGACGACCTTGCGCGGCGAGCTGGTGGTCGACGACGGCGCCGCGCGCGCCCTCGTCGACCGCGGACGCAGCCTCCTGCCCGCCGGCATCGTTGCGGTGAAGGGAGAGTTTGGGATCGGCGACGTCGTCGCCTGCGTCGACCGACATGGGCGCGAGCTCGCGCGCGGGCTTGCCTGCTATGCCGCCAAGGACGTTGTTCGCATCAAGGGGCTTTCCACGCGAGAGATTG
Organism: Myxococcota bacterium; assembly: GCA_035315025.1. GTDB lineage: Bacteria > Myxococcota_A > UBA9160 > UBA9160 > UBA9160 > UBA9160. The sequence goes on along the minus strand of DATFYN010000782.1, from coordinate 10,217 downwards.
CTCCGGTGCTAGGATATTCCAACGGCGATGAGGTCATCCATCGCGACGATCTCGTGCTCACATCCTGAGGGCGATCTTCGCCCGTTTGGCGGTCCGCTATGAATCTCGAAGCGCAGATCCGCGAGCTGGCAAAGAATGCGCGCGCCGCGTCGCGTCGCACCGCAGAGCTTGGGGCGCGTGAGAAGAACGCCTGGCTGCTGCGAGCCGCGGAGCGGCTTGAGGCCGCGCGCGAGCACATCCTCGCAGAGAACGCAGTGGACTTGCAGGAGGCCACGGCCAAGGGCGTGGTCGAGCCGATGCTGCGACGCCTCGAGCTCGCAACCGGAAAGTGGCGCGACATGATCGCCGGGCTGCGGAGCGTGGCCACGCTGCCCGATCCGATCGGCGAGATCTCACAGCTGCGGGTGCAGCCCAACGGCCTGCGCGTCGGGCGCATGCGCATTCCGCTCGGAGTGATCGGCATCATCTACGAATCGAGGCCGAACGTCACCGTGGACGCGGCAGCACTGTGCGTGAAGGCGGGCAACGCCGTGGTTCTGCGCGGGGGCTCCGAGGCGATCCGTTCGAACCTCGCCCTCGGCGACGAGCTTCGGGCCGCGGCCCGCGAGACCGGAGTCCCGGAGAACGCCATCTCGCTTGTGCCTCGCACCGACCGCGCCGCGGTGGATCACCTGCTCCAGCAAGCCGAGTACATCGACCTCATCATCCCCCGCGGTGGGGAGGGCCTGATCCGCAAGGTGACGGAGAACTCCCGGATTCCCGTGATCAAGCACGACGCGGGCGTGTGCCATATCTATCTCGATGCGAGCGCCGATGCCGCGATGGCGAGCTCGATCGTCGTCGACTCGAAGATCAGACAGATGTCGGTGTGCAACGGGCTCGAGACGCTGCTCGTGCACCGGGATGTGGCGCGCTCCCTCATGCCCGGGGTGTTGAAGGCCTTGCACGAACAGGGCGTCGAGATCCGAGGCTGCGAGCGCACGCGAGAGGTATTCACCGAGGCAGTGCCCGCCAGTGAGAAGGATTGGCGCGAGGAGTATCTCGGACCGATCCTTGCGGTGCGCATCGTCGACTCCCTCGAGCAGGCGATCGACCATATTGAGAACTTCGGAACGAACCACACCGAGGTGATCGTGACCTGTGACTACGCCCACGCCCAGGAGTTCCTGCGACGCGTGGACTCGTCGACCGTTGGCGTCAACTGCTCGACGGCCTTTGCCGATGGCTACCGTCTTGGCCTCGGCGCGGAGATCGGGATCTCGACCTCGAAGCTCCATGCCTACGGCCCGATGGGTCTCGAGGGGCTTACCACCCAGAAGTTCGTGCTCTATGGCGACGGCCAGCTGCGCGAATGAAGCGCGCTCTTGCGTCCGCGCAGGTAGGGCTCTTCGGCGGAACCTTCAATCCCATCCACCTCGGGCACCTGCGTGCCGCCGAGGAGGTGGCCGAAGCGCTCGCGCTTGAGCGCATGGTCTTCGTGCCGAGTGCGCAGCCTCCTCACAAGTTGCCGGACCGAGGCGACGCGCTCGCGCCCGCAAGCCTGCGACTCGCTTGGGTGAAGGCCGCCATCGCCGAGAATCCCCGCTTCGCCGTCGACCCACTGGAGCTCGAGCGCAAAGGCCCTTCGTACTCCGTCGATACGCTGCGCGCCTTCGCGGCGAAGCTCGAGCCGGCACGCTGCGTGTTCGTGATCGGTCAGGACGCCTTCGTGGAACTCGACTCGTGGCGGGAGCCGGCTGCCCTGCTGGAGCTCGCCCACTTCGCCGTCACCACACGGCCCCCTTGTGGGAAGGGCTCCCTCAAGACCTGGATGCCGCGCGTGCTGGCCAGCCAGGTCGAGCTCGCGGCGGACGGCCTCTCTGGCCGACATCGCAGCGCCAAAACCTGGATCCGCGCGATCGAGATCACGCCTCTCGACATCTCGTCCTCCGACATCAGGGTGCGCCTTCGCGGCGGGCGCTCTGTGCGCTATCTCCTTCCCGACGGGATTCACGACGCGGTGGTGCAAAGCCGCGTCTACGACCCCGGAGAGGGCCGATCTCGCCGTCCGGGCGCATCCGACGCCCCCGGCGCACCCCGCAAGCACAAGGAGAGTCGGTGACCGGCGGCCTCGACTCCAGGCAGAAGGCCCAGCTGATTTTGCAGGCCGCGCAGGACAAGAAGGCCGAGGACGTGATCGCCCTCGACGTGCGCGGCATCTCGTCGTTCACCGACACGTTCGTGATCGCGACCGGCAACTCCGACCGCCATGTCCGCTCGATCGTAGACGGAATCGAAGCTGCACTCGGCCAGCACGGCGAGCGTCCGATCGGCGTCGAGGGACGCGAAGAAGGACGCTGGGTCCTGATGGACCTGAACGACGCCATCGTGCACGTCTTCCAACGTGAGGCGCGGGAACACTATGGCCTCGAGCGGCTCTGGGGCGACGCGCCGGAGCTCGAGCTCGCGGCGCTTGGGCCGGGGGTGGCGCGGAGCGGCGCATCATGACCGCGCCGGTGCTGCTCGTGGTGCTCGACGGATTCGGCATCGGCGATGGCTCCGAAGGCGACGCCACGGCGAGCGCACACGCTCCCTTTCTCGCGCGCGCCAAGCGGCTCTATCCAACCGCGCAGCTCGAGACCTCGGGCGCGGCTGTGGGCCTTCCGCCCGGCCAGATGGGCAACTCCGAGGTCGGCCACATGACGATGGGCGCCGGCCGCGTGATCGACCAGGACATCACCCGCATCTCGAAGGCGATTGCCGAAGGAGCCCTCGAAACGAATCCTGCCGTGCAGGGTGCGCTGACCGCAGTCCAAAAGAGCGGTGGCCGGCTGCACCTCATGGGCCTGGTTTCAGACGGTGGGGTCCACAGCCACGTGTCCCACCTCCGGGCGCTGCTCGAACTCTGCGGCCGGCGCGCTGTGCCGCCCCTCATGCACGCCTTTCTCGACGGTCGCGATACGCCGCCGCGCTCGGCCGTCGGCTACCTGCAGGCGCTGCTCCCCCAGGTGGCTGCGGCAAAGGGGGCGGTCGCGACGGTGATCGGCCGCTACTACGCGATGGACCGCGACAACCGATGGGAGCGTATCGCGCTCGCCTACGATGCGATCGTGGCGGGCAAGGGCCGAGAGGCCGCCGGGGTGCTCGAAGCCGTCGAGGCGGCCTACGCGCGGGGCGAGAGCGATGAGTTTGTCGCGCCGACGGTCGTGGCCGGCGGGGCGCCCCTTTGCGACGGGGACGCGGTCATCTTCTTTAACTTCCGCGCGGACCGCGCCCGTGAGCTCACGAACGCAATCACCAACGCCGCGCCGAAACGCATCCCGCCGAGCTTCGTGCGGTCCAAACCCGTCCGGGTATCGAGCTTCGTGTGCTTCACCGAGTACGACGCAAACTACGGACTTCCTGTGGCGTTCACCGACGAGATCCCGCGCCACATTCTCGGTGAGCTCGTGGCCGAGGCCGGCCTCTCGCAGCTCCGCATCGCGGAAACCGAGAAGTACGCTCACGTCACGTTCTTTTTCAACTGCGGCGTCGAAGCGCCCTTCCCAGGAGAGGATCGGGTGCTGATCCCGTCCCCACGCGACGTCCCGACCTACGACCACAAGCCCGAGATGAGTGCGGTCGAGGTCACCGAGGAGCTGGTGCGCCGCCTGAAGGAGCGCGAGTACGCATTCGTGCTCGTGAACTACGCGAATCCCGACATGGTCGGGCATACCGGAGTCCTGCCCGCGGCAATCAAGGCCGTCGAGACCATCGATGCTTGTTTAGATCGTGTGGCGCAGACCGTCGTCGCCCTTGGAGGGTGCGCCCTCGTGACCGCGGACCACGGAAACTGCGAACAGATGATCGAGCGCGCGACGGGCGAGCCGCACACCGCCCATACCACGAACCCCGTGCCGCTTTATTGGGTGACCGCAAACCCGATGGGGCGGCGTCTGCGCAACGGCACACTCGCGGACCTAGCGCCGACAGTGCTCGAGCTTTTGGGTCTGCCAAAGCCCGCCGAGATGACGGGCCGCTCGCTGATCGGCGGCTGAGCCGCCGGCCTCCTTGCTTGGCCATCGTCCGCAGCGCCCTCGCGCAGGGAGGGGCGGTGCCCCTTCTTGGCTCGACGGCTGGTGAAACGGTACGTTGCGCTTCGCAAGCGAAGGAGAACTCCCTGGCCAGGCTGAAACGCGCCGTGACACTCAAGCACCAAGGCAATCTCGGCGAGCCGGTGGAAGAGGTCGCGTTCGAAGCGGGCGAGGAGGTGACGGTGCTGAACGAATTCGCCGATCGCTACCTGATCAAGAAGGTGACGGGCCAGATGTTCACGGCGCCGAAGGACGTCCTCGAGCCTTAGCGCCTGGGTCGACCACCGTCTCCAGGATCACCTGCCGCAGGCGCTGGGGGTCGACGGGCTTCTTAAAGATCACGCCCTCGAGCCCGAGCATGCGGCTGCGCTTAATGATGTGGTCCTTGTCATAGTGGAAGGCGGTCATCATGAGCACCGGGAGCCCTGGATGGCGCTCCTGCACGGCGCGCAAAAGCTCATAGCCATCCATCTTCGGCATCACCACATCGGTCAGCACCAGGTCGAACCTCACGGACTCGAGCCGGTTTAACGCTTCTGCACCATCGCCCGCCGTCTCGACCTCGCAGCCCTCCGCCCGCAGAATCTCCGAGAGGCTAAGCCGGATCCCAAGGTCGTCGTCGGCCACCAGCACCCGCAGACCCGCCATGCGCAAATCGTCTTTCGGGCGCCGCGCGCGCCGCCGCAGGTCCAGCATTCGGGCGGGGCCGATATAGTCCACGGTCTGGTAGGTGTCCTCGCGCGCCATCTCGCCGAGGCGCTCCAAGATCTCGGAGATGCGCGCTACCTCCCTTCGCACCGCGTCAATACGCTCACTCTCGACGGAGATGTCGGCTTCGCCCGCGAGCCGCAAGAGATCGCGCTCCAACAGCTCCGCTTGATTCACGATCACGGCCAGCGGGTTGTTGATCTCGTGGGAAAGACCGATCGCGACCTCGCCGAGCGTAGCCAGCTTGTCCTTGTGGAGGATTTCGCGCAGGTCCTTGGCAAACCCGATCGTGCCGTCCTCTTTGCCGGTCTCGTCGTGCAAAATCGTGCCGGAGATCGCGACGGGAATGTGCTCGCCAGACTTCGAGACGAAGGTGGTGCGGAAGGTCTCGACGATCTGGGCGCCGCCATGGGCGGGATCGCGCATCGCCGCCATCACGCGCTTGGCTTCCTTGCGGTCGGGATAGAGCTGCACCACGTACTTGCCGAGGATTTCGTCCGCGGTGTAGCCGAGGATGCGCCGCGCGCCATCGTTGTAGTAGATGACCGTGCCGCGGGCGTCGGTGGCAACAACGATGTCGGTCGAGCGCGCGATCAGCTGCTCGAGCCGCTCCTTGGTGAGGGCCATGGCGAAGCGGAGGCTAGCCCCTGCCTCCGGGCGGGCAACCGCTACGGGCAGCGCGTGGACGCTGGCGCTAGGCGAGTCCTTGGTATGCCAACCAGCGCTCAGCGTCAATCGCGGCCATGCAGCCGGTTCCCGCCGCGGTCACGGCTTGGCGGTAGACGGGATCGGTCGCATCTCCGCAGGCGAAGACGCCCTCCACCCCGGTGCGGCTTGTCCCGGGCTCGACTTTGATGTAGCCGACCGAGTCCAGCGCGAGCTGGCCCTCGACGAGCTGGGTGTTCGGCTGGTGGCCAATCGCGACAAACAGCGCTTCGACCGGCAAGACCTGCGTCGTGTGCGCCATGAGATCCCGCACCCGCTCTCCCTCTACGAAGCCCGTGCCGAGAACTTCGTCGACCGCACTGTTCCAGACGAACTCGATCTTGGAATTTGCCCTCGCGCGCTCCTGCATGATCTTGCTCGCGCGCAGCTTGTCGCGCCGGTGAATCACGGACACCTTGGTCGCGTAGCGCGTGAGGAATAGCGCCTCCTCAAGAGCCGTGTCGCCGCCGCCCACCACCGCCATGGCCTTGCCGCGGTAGAGCGCGCCGTCGCAGGTCGCGCAGGCGGAGACGCCGCGGTTGGTAAGGCGCTTTTCCGAGTCGATGCCCAGCCACTTGGCCGATGCGCCCATGGCGAGGATCACGGCATCCGCCGTGAAGTGTGCGTCACGGGTACGAATCCGGAACGGCCGCTTCGACAGGTCGATCCCGGTCGCGTCATCGGCCACGACCCGCGTGCCGAAGCGCTCGGCCTGCTTTTGGAAGTGCTCCATCATCTCCGGGCCGGTAATGCCGTCGGGAAAACCTGGATAATTCTCGACCTCGGTGGTGAGCATGAGCTGGCCACCGGTCTGGAAGCCTGCGATCAGGATGGGGTGGAGCTCTGCGCGCGCGGCGTAAATCGCCGCGGTGTAACCGGCGGGACCGCTCCCGACGATCACGACGCGCGCATGCTCTGCGGGGCTTTGCTCTCGGGGACCTAGGCCAAGCAGCGGGTCGAGCTCGCCCGCGGCCTCGAGCGCAGCCAGTTCGTCGTAGCCGCCCACGTGGCGGTCGCCAATAAAGATCTGCGGAACGGTCTTGCGGCGGGTGCGCTCGATCATCTCCTCCCGCTGCGCCGAATCCGCCTCGATGTCGACCTCCCTCCAGGTCTGGCCCTTCGCGCGAAGGAGCGCCTTGGCCCGATCGCAGAACGGGCAGGTCGGTTGGGTGTACATGAGGATGGATGCCATGGCTTCCTCTCGCCTCTCTCGCGCTCCCGCAGCGGCCTTGGGATGCCGGGAAGCTTAGCTCGTCACCTCTCGGGCGGGATGGCGGCTCCTCCGCATCCCGCTCACAGCGGTTCGGTGATCGGCAAGTCTTCCCAGAGGAGCTGGAGAAAGACCCCGATGAAGAACGCCATGAAGGTCATCATGAAGACCGCTGTCGGAAAGGCCAGGATGGGGTCGATCCCGAGAATGCGCGGTAGCGCACCTTCGAATCGCGGATAGAGGTCCCGGATCATTTCGAACGGGAGGGACTGCTGGTTGAGCGTCGCCCAGTTCCGGTAGACCATGAAGCGCCCGAGGATGCTGGTCGCGAGGATCCCGAGCACCGCGGCCTCGAGCAGCCCAAGCAAGAAGATGCCGCTGGCGCGCGAGAACGCCTCCTTCGGGTCGCCGAGCCGGCGCTGCACCTCGACGTACAGGTAGAGAAGCGTCGCGAACCCGATCAGCACCGAGACCGCGGCGAGGGGAAATTCGGAACGGAGCGAAAGATCCCAGACTTCGTCGATCAAGAAGACGGGCAGATAGCCGACGATGATGCCGGCGCCGATCCGGGGTACGGAGGCATGGAAGAAAGTGAGGTCGCGCTTCCAGGCGAAGCGATAGGCCAGGTACCAGAGGGCGCCCGCGACCACGAAAAGCACTTCCGCCGAGGCCGCGAAGTCGAAGAGCAGGGGGGCGCGGTCGTAGGCGATTGCCGCGCCGACGAAGGGCAAGAGCAGCAGGCCGAGCGCCAGCAAGTAGTTGCGCGGTGAGTGGCGCGAGAGCACGCGATCGGCGTCGGGCTCGCCGCGCTCGAGCAGCGCCCCGTGATGCAGCACAACGGAAGCGTGATGGATGTCGTATTGACGCAGAAACCACGCCTCGAGTCGCTTGAGCACGCGGGTCAAGTCGCGGTTGTGCGGGCGCTTTAAGAAGATCGAGAGGTCCCGCCCTCGCGCGATCTGGCGCACGTCCCGTGCCGCGACGGCCCGCAGCACTTCGGTCTCGCGGTCCGCGAACGGGGAGTCGGCGCGTTCGAAAGACTGGTTCTCCTCATCGAGGCACACGTCTTCGAGCCAGCGATAGAAGGCGCTCTCGGCCAGGCGCACGAGCGTGCGGTCCACACGCTCGGGGTCGCCTTCGGAGAGCACCGCCAGAAAGGCCGTGTCCGAGGCGTCGTAGGTGGGATCGACGAGAACGAGCGTGCCTTGCTGGTAGGCGAGGATGCTTTCAGGCCGAACCCGCAGTTTCACAAGGGCAAGCAGCGTTCGGAAGGAGAGCTTGCGCAGGTGGTGCGAGGCCAGGCGCAAGGGCGGCGATCCTTCGAGCTGCTTATCGACCAGGAAGCGCCCGAACAGGCGAACCAGCAGTGCCACGTCCTCGTACACGCGGAGCAAGAGCTGCGGATCGATGCTCTTGTCGGATTCCAAACGGTCGAGCGTGCGTTCGAGATACCGGGGCACGTTCGCGCACAGCCGGCGCACCACCTCCTCGGCTTCACGGCGCGTCGCGATCGGCGAGAGCAGCTTCGGCTTGGTCCACAGGTCCTCGAGCTGGAGATAGAGCTCCGCGGGATCGTGGCGCTTGGCATGGAAGGAGAACGTCTCCGGAAAAAGGCGCGTCCAGCCCTCCCCGGCGTTGGTCTCGAAGCGCACCTCCCGCGCGTGGAAGGCATAGGTAAAGCGGTAGGCACAGCGCAGGCGCTCGACGCCGAGCTCGAGCCGCTCGAGGGCTGCCGGGCCGGCCCGCAGCGCTTCAGAGAATCCGCTGCTTCGGGTTGTCGCCGGATTCGTAGTAGGCCTCCACGCGGCGCGTGAGCTCGCGCACCCGGGCCGGGACTTGCTCGGGCAGCGGCCAGCGCGCAAAGGCTACGCGCAGCCGGTCCATCAAGAGCTGGGCATCCGGAAACGCCTCTTGCGTCATCGCGTCGTCCACGGCCAGCCAGTTTTCAAGCGCAGTAATCGTGCGCGACGTGCGATCGGCAAGCGTGGCCATGTCGGCGGAGCCCACCGGTGACACGCGAATCTGCTCTGCGAGCTTGCGCAGCTCACCCACGGCTTGCTCGAGCCTTGCCCGCAGCCCCCCAGAAACACTCCCGATCTGGCCGACGATCTCTTCGAACTGGCGCCGCAGGGGTTCGTGGGAGATCTCGCGCAAGAGGATCACGCGACCGAGCGGCTCGCCCACGGGATCGAGCAGGGTGCTCGCCGTGATGCGCAAGCGCAGCGAACGCTTGCCTTGCTCGATCTCGACCTCCTCGAAGTGCTCCGCGCCGCCCTCGCACAGCCGCTCGATCGCGTCTTCCACCTTGGCGAGCCCTGCGCCGAGCAGGACGTCCTTCAGGGTACTTCCGCGCGGGTCTGGCTTGAGGCCAAGAAAGGTGCGCCCGGGCTGGTTCGCCGCTTGCACGACGCCCTTTGGATCCACCGCCAGCGCGCCCGTCGGGAGCCCATCCATCACCGCCTCGAGCAACACTTTGCTGCGGCGCAGGTCAGCCAAAAGGCGCGCATTCTCGAGCGTCAGCTTGTGGTGGCCCACGGCCCTCATCACAATCTGCTTCAGCTGGTCGGGCTCCCACGGCTTCGTGATGTAGGCGTAGACATGGCCGTCGTTAATCGCCTTGAGGATCGCCTCCATGTCCGCGAAGCCCGTCAGGATGATGCGGGTCGTCGTGGGATGGTGGGCATAGACCTCCGCCAGAAACTCGACGCCCGTCATGTTGGGCATGCGCTGGTCGGTGATGACGGCTGCGATCGGCGCGTTCTCGTCGAGGATCCCGAGCGCTTGCCGCGCGTCGGGTGAGGTGAAAACCTCGTACTCGTCTTCGAACGTAAAGCGCATCGTCTCGAGGATCGCTTCCTCGTCGTCGACGATTAGGATCCTGCTCTTCGGAGGCGGCGCCATGGCGGCGTCTTTTGGGTGGGCCGCGCGCGTCACCACAGAAACCGACGCCGGTGCTTGCGCTTCGTGATCTCGGCGCGGACCTCCTCGCGGAACTCGGCGATGCGGCCCGCGCGCCGCTGCTGGGCGATCTCCGTCCACGGTCGCAGTTCCATGCCCGCAACGAGCTTGCGAAACTTTCGATACGCCCAGAGTTCGTGCTCGAACTCCTCGTCGACGAGCTTGATCATGATCGCATCATCGAGGAAGCCGAGGCCCGGTACATCGTCGGGGATCAGGTCCTCGGGGTTGGCGAAGTAGGCGAGCGCGGCGAGAACCGCCGACGCCTCTTCCTTCGGAAGGGCGTATTCTTGGTCCTCAAGCATCTCCATCAGCGTCTCAAGCGTGGTGATCGCCTCGGTCACGAAGTTCGGCATCTTCTTGCCGGATCGGACGCGCGCAATCAGCCCGCGAGCGCTCTCGATCACGCTTTTCGGATCGAGATTCGCCGCGTTCTTCTTCGCTTCCTGATACAAGCCACGGAAGTACGCCGCGTCCTGTTCATCGAGCGTGAACGTGATCTTGATCGGTTTGTTGGTCGACATGGGTCGAGCCTCCGGGCGGAGAGCGCCGCCGCAGACGGCCACTCTATCAGTACCGCATGT
>DATFYN010000781.1:0-3070 GCA_035315025.1 Myxococcota bacterium | reverse complement strand
CCGCTCGAGACCATCCTCGACGCCGCGCGCATGCTGACGCTCAGCATCCGCCTCATCGCCAACATGTTCGCGGATCACACCGTCGTGGGGGTGTTTCTGCTCCTCGTACCGCCGGTCGTGCCCGCGATTTTCCTCGGCCTGGGAATGCTGGTGGCTTGCCTCCAGGCCTTCGTCTTCGCACTGCTTACGATGATCTACATCAACCTGGCGCTCCAAGAGGCCCACTGAGGGGTGCTCGAGGCTGCGCGGCCACCCGAACAAGGAGACGATTGTCATGCGAAAATTTGCGAAGCTCGCCCTGTGGACCCTGGCCGCGGCGCTCCTGCCGCTCACCGCTTCCGCCGCAGAGGGCGGTGAGTCGGCGAGCAATCTTGGTCCCGCCCTCGGCGCCGGGCTTGCGATCGGGCTCGCGGGCTTTGGCTGTGGGATCGGCCAGGGCCTGACCGCCGGCAACACAACCGCCGGCATTGCGCGCAACCCCGGAGCCGCAGGCTCGATGTTCGTGAACTACATCCTCGGGATGGTGCTGATCGAATCGATCGCGATCTACGGGCTTGTGATCGCGTTCCAGCTCGTTGGGAAAATCGGTTAACGCCGCCCGGTTTCGCAGCGGCCGGGAAAGACTTGCCGGGCGGCCTCTCGGCCCGCGCCGGGAGCGAACTTTGGCGCCGCAGGTCGGCGTAGGCCGCGTGCGGCTCCGCGCGTCTTGCCGCTGTGGAGGTGCGCGGCTCGCGAGCCCGTGGCGCTTCCCCCACCCGTGACGCGCAGCGCGTTCATCGTCTTCGAAGGCCTCGACGGGAGCGGGAAGACGACGCAGCTCCTGTGGCTTGCGGGCGCGCTGCGCGCCGCAGGACACCCAGTGGTAACGACCCGCGAGCCCACCGACGGCGCCTACGGGCGCCGCATCCGCGCCATGGCCAAAGGAAACCAGCCCCCGGCACCGGAAGAAGAGCTCCGCTGGTTTATGGAGGATCGCCGGGAGCACGTCTCGGGCGTGATCGCCCCCGCTCTTGCGCGCGGCGAGATCGTGATCTCCGACCGCTTCTACCTCTCGACAGTCAGTTATCAAGGAGCGCGCGGCCTGGACTGGGCAGCCATCCTGGCGCAGAGCGAAGCCGAGTTTCCGATCCCTGACCTTGTGCTCTTGCTCGAGGTCGATCCGTCGCTCGCGCTGGCCCGCGTGCGCGAGCGCGGCGGACGCGCAGAACCCGCTTTCGAGGAAGGGGGCTTCCTTGCGCGTGTCGCAGAGCTCTATCGCGAGCTGCCCTGCGCCTACCTTGAGCGGCTTGATGCGCGCCGCGATCCGGAGCGGGTTCGCGAAGCCGTGAGTGAGATCGTTCGGCGCAGGCTCGGATTGCCCTAGTGCAACGGCGCCGCGCCTAGCCCTCGATCTCAGAAAGAGGTCGCGCATCAGCTCGCCCCTGCCCGGGGCGAAGTGCTCGCTCCGGTCGGGAAGATCGGAGATCGGCCACCAACGAAAGCCGCGAAACGAGTCACGCTGATTTCCGTGGTGAAGGCTTGCGGCCCTTGGCTCGAAGGCGTCTGTCTGCACGACGAAGTATCTCTCCTCCTGGAGGATCTGCGTTCCCAAGTACTCGAGAGGGTGCTCGCGCCCCCAGACCTCCGCCCCCGCCTCGACCTTCGAGAGCCCCGTCTCCTCCCTGAGCTCCCGGACGAGGGCTTGGGGGTCTCACCCTTTTTCAAAGCTCCGCCGGGCGTAATCCACATCTCACGAGCCAGCCAAGCGAAATGAAAAACTCATCAGTAAGAGCTCCTGCCGAGGAGTGACAAGGAGGGCGCGAACGGCTCGCCGCAGCTCGGGCATCATACTCTTTCCCGCGGCTTCCTCGGCTCTTGCTGGGACGAACGCACGAGAGTCGTGTGGATGAGGACAGCGATTTTTGTGCCAATGTGGACCTTGGTGGGAACGGGCCCGCGCTGGCCCGAAAGGAGCTCTGTGGAAGCACTGGGTCTCGATCACATCGATCTCACCGTGAGCGATCTCAAGGGCTCCGCGGAGTTCTACGAGCTCGTGCTGGGTGCCCTCGGATTCTCCCGCGTTGAACACCCCACGTACACCGCGTGGTCCAATGGGCGCATGAACATCGGTCTTCGCCAAGCAAGTCCCGAATACGGAGCGGCGGGCGTCGATCGATTCCGCCCCGGGCTTCATCATCTCGCACTGCGGGCGAAGAGCCGATCCGACGTGGATGAGTTCCATGGCCTTCTGGTGGAGCGCGGTCTTCCCGTGCTCGATCCCCCGGCGGAATATCCAGAGTACGGTCCTTCGTACTATGCCGTGTTCTTCGCCGACCCAGACGCCATGAAGCTCGAGCTCGTGCACTTTCCCTGGGGCTACTGGCGGCGTGTCCAAACGGAGGGTCACGACGGGCGGCCGCGTTATCAGCTGCAACGGTAGTCCGTCCTCCCATCCGTCGGAGACCCACAGGCGCGGCCCATGGCGCCAAACAGGAGGTCCTCCTTGGGCGAGTGGCGAGTCACTCCTGTTCTGATCGTTCGCGACGTCGCGTCCTCTCTTACCTATTGCCGAGATCGTCTCCGGTTTCAGGTCATCGGCACCTTTGGCGACTCGGGCGGCAAGGCATTCAGATCATGCTTCAAGACGCTGAAGGCCGACCCACGCCGGGCCCGAACCACCGCTACAGGTCCGTGGCCTGGGATGCACTTGCCCTCGTTCGCGACGTTCGTGCGCTGCATGCCGAACTCGTGGAAAGGGCGCGAAGATCCGTACTGCTCCACATGTCACCTTCTACGGACACACCGAGATCGAAGTCGTCGATCCCGACGACCACGTCACCTGCCTCAGTGAGCCGCACGCACAACGGGATGCGGGCTCGCGGGCGTCGGGAGGCCAGTGTCAGGGCCCGCGGCGCACAAGAGGAGTGCCCTTCGTTTCAGGAGCCGCGGCCGCGCTAGCCTGAAGTTCCCCGCCGCGTCGGCACCAATTCTCTCATGAAAGCACTGAGTTGAGGTCGTTTTGCATGCAAGATCGTAGCCAATAAAGATTGTAGAATAGACTTGACGAAGCGGCGTGATACGCATAGGATGC
>DATFYN010000780.1:0-2579 GCA_035315025.1 Myxococcota bacterium | reverse complement strand
TCGCGTGGGGACGTTCCCGGAGGGCGGATTCGCCGAATCTGTGGGAAAGACATGATAGAACTCAATCTCGACATCTGAGACAGTGCTCAGGGGCGCTCCCGATGGAAGTAAGCCCGTAAAGGTCGCGGAGTCGATCCTGGTTGGCTGGCTCAGGATGAAATCATCGGCCGTTTCGGTCTGGAGCTGGCCTGCACTGCCGGGCCGGGACAGCGTGCCGATCTTGCCATCGGGATTCCCGGTGGAAAAGGAGAACGGGTCCGCCGCGGCCGGCAAGGCTAGGAGCAGCGCTCCTCCGAGGAGACCTGCTGAGAATTTCTCCGACATTGAACTCCCTCCCGCGGGAGCGAGTGCTCCCCAAAGAGGAAGTGGCGGCCCTGGGCCGGAGGTGGCAGCGAGCAGAGAGTATGAGTGACCGAATGTGCTTCCCCCCCGCGGGCTACCGCGGGTTGGCGACCGCCCGTGCGACTCGTTCGGCCGCAGGTCGAATCTCCGGTCTTAGCCAAGGCTGCGCATTGATCTGTAGGGCGGACTCAAGGCGCGATGGACCACCTCGTAACGTGCCCAGCCCCAAACAAGGATGGAGGGCTACCCCTTCCGACCCAGCACCGCAGTCAGGAGGACCACGACCGTTCCCATGAGAAGCAAGACCTGCAAGGCCCTTGTTCGCAGGTGTGCATGTCGCGCCGCTTTGGCACGGCTCGCGGTGTAGCATTGCCGCCGTGTATGAGGTTCCGGGCTGGCCGGGCTGTCCGCTCGTGGCGAGACGGCGGTCATCGCACGATGGAATGGTGATCGAGATCACGAAAGGCCCACCGTTGGAGACCCGATTACGGCAGACGCACCGATCGTCCTGGAGGGAGCCTGCCATGACCCGACCGATCGTCGCCGTGTTGCTCGCGATGGTCCTGCCCTGCGCCGTGGCGCGAGCCGGCGCGAAGCAGGATCGCGAGCACAAGGATTCGGCCGAAGAGGTCGGCGTCGGTGTCGACATGGGGATGATGTTCGGTCCGCACGAGCGCGAGCTCGTTCGCGAGTACTACGTCGAGCACCACGGCAAGGGGCACTGTCCGCCAGGCCTCGCCAAGAAGCAGAACGGTTGCCTACCGCCGGGGCAGGCGAAAAAGCGTTACGTCGTCGGTCGCCCCCTTGACCCAGCGATCGTGATTGCACCGATACCACAGGCAGTCGAGATGCGGATTGGACCGCCGCCGAGCGGTTACGTCTACGGAATGGTGGATGGCGACATCGTGAAGCTCGCCGTGGGCACACTGCTCGTGGTCGACGCGGTCAACTCACTCGTTCACTGACGTTCGAGCTGCCTCCGCGACAGTAGCTTTCTGTTGGCCCGTCGACGACGCCAGGCGCGCCGGCTCCCTCAGGCCGGAGAGAAAAAACGAGGAGGGGGTTCGTAGAAAATGACGGGGATCCTCCGCACCATGTTGTGCGCGGTTGCACTCTGCTTGGCCGTTCCCGTGGAGGCTCGCGCGCGAGAAGAAAATCGCTGCGCTGGCCCCAGTCGCGGGACAATGCCACCTGGCTGTCCGTCGCCCATCCCGGGCTTGGAGAGTTTTACCTGAGGGGCTGGGGCCCGTTCTTCGAGCGTGCCCCGCAGAAGAAGTTTTGGTTGGGATTCATCCCGCTTTTCGGTTGGCCGGGCTACCTGCAGGCCAAGAGCATCTACGACGTGCGCAAGTGTCGTACCTACGACGACCTATGGTCATGGCACTGAGCGAGCATCCCTGACACACCCGAGCTCCAACAAGGCGACCAAGGCGCTCTCAGCGCCCCCCCTGTCTGCGGGCTCCGGATCCAATTCCTTAGCGCTCAGCCGGGGGCGCGCCAGGACGACTCAGCGCTGAGCGCTCGGTGGAGCCGCGCCAGACCGCGGATGCTCAGCGCAGCCAACAGCGGAGCCACGCTCCGCAAACACGAACACCGATCCCGCCCTGCGCGCAGGGACGACCGTGGTCGTCTGCCGCGCCTCCGCGACGACCGCTTTGCATCCGCCGGAGTTGTCAGAACCACTCGTTCTCGGACATTCGGCTTTCTACTTCTACCCCAGCTGCCATGGCGGAAAGTGTCTACGCCCGCGACGTGAGATGGCGCAGCGTCACGTGTACGACGGCTGCAGGTCCGGCGCCCAGCGCTCGATCCATGCGCGCACACGCGCTTCGTTCTCGGCGGGAAAGACGTCACTCAGCCGGATGATCAGCCCGTCGCGATACTGCGCGATCATCTCGATGTGCAGCGCGAGCTCGTCCGAGTCACCGCGCGTGTAGGTGGCGACGCCCGTCACGCGCACGCTGTCTGCGCCAACGAGCGGGGCGCCCGCCGGCCGCACCGTGCGTGTGCACTTGCGGTCGAACTCGTTCACGAACTTGCGTATCGCCGCGAGGACCTGTGCGCGGCCCCGCACTTCGCAGTCCCACGACGTGCTGCCGACCACGCGGTATACCGCATCGGGTGCGAAGTACGGCTCGAGACGTGTCCAGTCGTCGTCGACGTAGGTCTTCTCGAAGGCCTGCGCGTACTCAACGAATCTCTGTAGAAGGGTCCCGTCGGGGTTCATCGTTTTCTCC
>DATFYN010000779.1:0-2510 GCA_035315025.1 Myxococcota bacterium | reverse complement strand
ACAAAAGCGCAAGAAGCGAGCGCTCGAACGGACGCTGCTCGCTGTTCTCTCACCCGTATGCCAGCGGGTTAAGCGCCGAGGGACGGGGCAACTAGAGAAGGCGGTTTCCGCCGAGGCGCTCCTGGAGCACCGCACGCGCAGCGCGCAGCCACCAATGCAGGTAGCGCGGGAGCCAGGCGCGCAGGCGGAAACGACTCTCGCCAGCGGTGCGGTCGAACCACTCGGTCGGGAGCTGCCGGATTGGCTCTCGCTGCACGTACGCCTTGTAGCAGAGCTCCAGGGCGACTTCGAAACCACCCTCGCTCTCGATGCGCTGGCGTTTCAGCCAGCTTCCGTCGTAGAGCTTGAAGTTGTTTGTCGGGTCGGAGGTCGGAAATCCGAGCCATCCTAGCGACACGCCGGCCCCGCGCGAAAGCGTGGACTTCACGAGCCCACCGCCGTGCTGGCGGCCGCCCGGCATGTAGCGCGAGGGGCTGACCAGAGTCGCCCCTTCCTGCCAGAGCCGGATCATGTCGGGTACGATCGAAAGCTTGTCGGAGAGGTCGCCCATCAGAACGATCACGGGTCCCGGCTCGGTGCGATCAAATCCGAATCGAAGGGCGCGGATCACGCCGGGGCCGTATTCGTTCTTCAGCGCCTCGACACGCGGATCGGCTGCGCGCAGGCTCGTCACGAACGGTAGCGAAGTTTCGGTGTCCTGGTCGTAGATGAAGCGAAGAGCATCGAAGGGAACGTTCTCCGACTGAAGACGCTTGTATAGGTGGAGTACGTTCTCTCCCTCGTTGTACACGGGCACGATGAGCTGGACGAGGCCCTCGCGCACTAGATGTTCCCGAGTTCGACCTGCCGGCGAACCCAGGGGATCACCTCGTCCAGGATTTGCTCAAGGCTGGTCATGGCCTCGAAGCCGAGCCCTCGCTTCGCCTTCGAAACCTCGGGGACCCGCTTTTGGACGTCGTACTCGAAAGGCTCGTCACTGACGTAGCGGAACGGCGTATCGCTCCGAACTCGTTCCCAGATCAACCTTGCCAGCTCGAGTACCGTGGTGGAGCGCGCCGTCGAGAGATTGAAGTCCTCATTGAGCGCACTCGGATGCTCGATGGCGATGCGGATCCCACGCGCAAGGTCACCCCCGTAGGTGTAGTGCCGGATCTGGCTGCCGTCTCCAAGGATGTGAAGAGGATCCTGGCCCTTCACCAGCTTTTGGATCAAATCCGGAACGACATGGCTCATCGCAAGCTTGATGTTGCCGGAGCGGACGTCCTTGTCACCCAATGCGCGCTGCTCTCCGATCCCGACGCAGTTGAAGGGTCTCACGATTGTGTATGGGAGGCCGTACTGGAGCTGCGCGCCACGCGCAAAGTACTCGCACGCAAGCTTCTGGAAACCATAGGTACTGAGCGGCGGGGGCGATGTGCGCTCTGCACCCTCCGGTGTCGGGAAGTCCGTAGCGCTCTCGAATACCATGCTCGAGCTCATCACCGTGATCTTCCGCAGGCGGCCTTGGCGGTGGGCGTGAATGGCGGCGTCGAACGTGGCCGCGATAATGCGTTCATTCTCGGCGAGCAGATCGTAGGCGTACTCGTGGAAGTAACTGATGCCGCCGATCATTGCCGCTCCGGCCACCAGATGATCGCAGTCATCCAGGAGCCCGATCAGCAGGTCCACGTCCTTGGCGTTGCCCTCGACGAACCGGTAGCCAGGGTGGGAGTCGTAGGATTTCTCGACCCGGCCGTACTTCGAGTAGTTGTCGAGGCCAACCACCTGCCAGCCGCTCTCAAGCAATTCCTGGACGATGTAACCGCCGATGAAGCCGGCGGAACCCGTGACGAGAATGCGTCCCTTCGAAGTCACCCCCGACTTCCGTGTCGGAGGGCGTCAGCCTCGGACCCCGCCTCGGTACGGAAGACTTCAAGCTCCGTCTCCTCGTAGATCCCCCAGACGTCCACCACCGGCACCTTGGCCTTAAGCCCCCGGTACTCCCGGTGGGGCGTGGCGAGCACCAGCGCGTCCGCCTCCTGCAACACCGCGGACAGCGGCATCGTCCAGTCTAGGTACGGGTCTGCGCACAACACGCGGGCTCCGGCGAACTCCAGGAGCTTGCGTACCTTGAAGCTCAGGGAGTCACGGACGTCGTCGTTGTCGGCCTTGAAGCTCATTCCCAGGAGACCGACCGTGCGGCCCCAGAGCGAGCCGCCCAGCTTCCCCTTCACGCGCTCGGCCACGAAGGTCGCGAGCCCCTCGTTCACGAGCATGGCGGCATGCCCGAGATAGAACCGGTTGTCGAAGTAGCTCGCGAGCTGCATGGTGTCCTTGAAGAGACAGGGCCCTGCCGCGAACCCGGGGGCCTTGTAGCCGGCTGCGCGCGGGTACTCGTGACGGATCGCCTTGTACACGCGCTGGAAGCTCACACCCCGCGACTCGCAGATCAAATAGAACTGGTTGGCGATCGAGAACTCGAGGTAGCGCCAGGAGTTGGCCATGAGCTTCGTGAGCTCTGCCTCGAGCGG
>DATFYN010000778.1:0-5196 GCA_035315025.1 Myxococcota bacterium | reverse complement strand
ACGTCTGGAACGCGGCGATCTTTACGGTCGTGGGTCCCGTTCCCCTCGCAGCGACTTTTCTGAACGGAGCGCTCGGCGCGGGATGCACCGTGCTCGCCTGGAGCCTTGCGCGGGCGATCGGGGGCGAGATAGCAGCGCGCTACGCCGCGCTCCTGACCGCATTCTTTCCATCGCTTGTTCTCTGGTCGAGCCTCAATCTGAAGGATGCCCTCGCCGTTGCCGCAATCCTTGTGTGTGTGCGAGGGGCGCAACGCCTCTACGCTCGTTTCAGCATCGGCCCTGTCGCCGCGATCACTCTCGGCCTCGCCGTACTAGGCGAGCTGCGCGGGTATCTCGCTCTGGTGGTGGCGGCGGCACTCGCTGTGGCGATCGTGGTGCCGCGCCTCGGTGGGCGACGTGCCCCGGTCTCGATCGCGGCCATGCTTGCCCTTGGGACTCTCATCATGGTGTGGGTCGGGCCCATCGAGGGCCTCGGCGACGAGGCGAGTCTTGAGTCCCTCGACCGTGCGCGACGGGAGCTGGCGTTCGGCGCTTCCGCGTACCAGGGGGGCGCCGACATCTCGACGCCGAGTACCGCGCTGAGTTTCCTGCCCATCGGCCTCGGATACTTTCTGCTGGCCCCAGCCCCCTGGCAGGTTTGGAACACGCGCCAACTCCTCACCCTCCCCGAGATGCTGGCGTGGTATGCTTTGCTTCCACAGGTGGTTGCCGGCTTCCTCTTCGCCATCCGGCGGCGCTTTGGCGCAGCATTACCGCTCGCTAGCTTCGCGCTCTTTGGCACCATCTCCTATGCGCTTGTCGAATCCAACCTCGGCACAGCGTACCGACACCGCGCCCAGGTGCTCGTGCTTTTCCTTGTCTTCGGCGCGATCGGTCTCGCGGAGCGAAAGGCCGCCGCAAGCCTACGGACTCTCCCAAAAGGTGTCGCCACCGGTCCACCGGACGCCTTGGAACGGATGCCGGCATGAGGGTCGGGCTCATCGTCGAATGCGCCGTGCCTTTCGTGTGTGATGAAGTAGCGGCGCTCCGCAGCGTCGGAGTGGAAGTGGCGCTCGCCTCGGCTTTCCGGCCGGGCCCAGACTGGCGCGCGGCCTTTGGGGGGGAGGTCGGCTACCCGCAGCCCGGGCGCCGAGCCTGGGTCGCGCGCGCGCTGCGCGACGGTCTCACGAGCGGGCCGCGACTGGCGGATCTGATCGGCTGCGCCCTTGCAGAGCGTGTGCCATTGCGTCTTGTGGCCCTCGCTGCAACCCTCGCTCGCCGTGCCCGGCGTGAGCGCTGGCGGCACGTGCACGCGAGCTTCGCCACTTATCCGGCGTGGCTCGCTTGGGCAACCGGGCACTTGGCACGGCTGCCGTTCAGCTTTACCGCTCACGCCTACGACGTGCAGGAACCACGGCCTTGGCTTGCCCGCGTCGCCGTGGAGGCCGCATTCGTACGCGCGATCTCGATCGAAACCGCCATGCGCGTGCGCGCCGCTGCCGGGTCGGCGGCTCGGGTGCGAGTCGGACACCTCGGCGTCGACGTCGAGCGCTTCTGTCCCGGGAATGGCACGGTGGCGGATCCGCCGGAAATTCTGACTGTCGCGCGGATTGGGCCTACCAAAGGAATCGAGGTGCTGATCGAAGCCGCACGCTTGCTGGCGAGCGGCGATCTGGCCCAAGACGCTGCGCCCGCACGCTTCCGCGTGCGCATCCTTGGAGACGGCCCGTTGCGTGAAGCGTGCGCGGCACGTGCGCGCGCACTCGGTCTCCACGAGGTCGTGTGCTTCGATGGCGCCGCGACATCCGTGCAGGTCTCTCTCGCATTACGGCGCGCCACAATCTTTGCACTTCCCTGCGTGCCAGTACGGGGCGGCGCGCGGCATGATGGCCTTCCTGTGGCGCTTCTCGAGGCGATGGCAAGCGCGCTCCCCGTCGTGAGTACGCCCGTGGGAGGGATCCCAGAGGCGGTGACCGATGGCGACAATGGCGTTCTCGTCCCGTCCAGTGATGCGCATCAACTCGCTGCTGCACTTGCAAAGCTCCTGAATGACGCTGGATTACGTCGGCGACTCGGGACCGCAGCGCGCGTGAGGGTGCTTCGGCAGTTCCGTGGCGATGCCGCAGCGGCTCGGCTCGCAGCGTGGATGGCCGACGTGAGGCCAAGCTCTCCAAAAAAGACCGCCGGTGAAATCTCGCAAGAGCAGGCCGAGGCGCGAGCATGAACACGCTCGGAAGGTCAGCCAGGCCCCGCGCGCTCGTTGTCGCCTACTACTTCCCTCCAATCGGCGGCGGCGGTGTGGCGCGCACCCTGCAGCTCGTGCGCGCGCTGGCCAATTCAGGCTGGCGGCCGATCGTCCTGACGGCGGACCGTGCGGCCTGGGTGCAGGATCCGGCTCTTCTGAGGAAAGTGCCGGCGGCGGTGACCGTCCTGCGCATCCCCAACCCGGACTGGGGGAGAGTCGCCGTGCGCAGCGGCCGCCAGCCCGCTCCCGGGCGCGGCCGTGGGCGTCTCGAGCGTTGGCTCGTTCCAGATTTGCACGTGGGCTGGAGCGCGCTCGCGTCGGCTGCTGCCTCGAGTCTCGCGTTGGTCGGCGCCGTTGACGTGGTGTACACGACAGCGCCTCCCTACTCTGCCCAGGCCGTGGGGCTCGCCGCGCGTGCTCTCGGCGTTCCGTGGGTCGCAGACTTTCGTGACGCATGGACGGAGAACCACGCGCGCACCCATCTCCCGCCCTGGCGGCGCCGCCTGGAAGAGCGATTCGAGGAGGCGGTGCTGCGGCGCGCCGACCGGGTCGTATTCGCGTCGGACGGCGCCCGTGATCGCGCTCTGCGGCGTGTACCAGACCTGGCCGAGCGCAGTGAAACTGTCCTCACCGGCTTCGCTCCCGAAGAGCTGGAACTGCACGCGGATCCCATCGCTCCGCCCTCTGCGCGCCTTGAACTGGTGCACGCGGGCAGCGCTCTGCTCGACCGAAAAGGTGCGACGTTCGAGCGTTGCCTCGGGGCGCTTGCGGCATGGGCCAAGGACGATCCGAGCGTTCGCTCCACAGTGCGCGTTCGCTTTGTGGGGATCGAAGCGGAAGCGGCGGAGTGGATCCTGCGACTCGGGCTCGCGGAATGGGTGCATGCAGAGCCCGCTGTTTCGCGGGAGGTGCTGGGTCGGCTGCTGCGGGGGGCCCACGCGTCGCTCTACCTCGCTCCGGAGGGGGAGCGCGGCGGAGACCCGATTCCCGGGAAGCTCTTCGACGCGGTGGGCGCGGCGAGGCCTCTCGTGTGCCTCGCCCCGCCCGGGCCGCTCGCCAGGCTCGTACGCGATCGCGGTCTAGGCTGGGTGGTCGATCCCGAGAGTTCGGAGGCCCTGATCGGCTGCCTCGAGAATCTTCGAGGGCGGGCGCTTTGTGGTCAACCGCTTCCCGGCCCCCACGCAGAGGTCCGTGCGTCGCTCTGCGCAGCGGCGACCATGCCGCGCCTCGTCTCGACGCTAGAGCGTGTGGCAGGGCTGGGAGCAAGCCGATGAAAGTCTCCGTTTCCATCGTTACGTATCGGAGCCTTTCGTGGATCGATCGCTGCCTATCCGGCGTCTTCGCGCAGGGCGATGTGGTGAAGCAGGTGCTGCTCGTCGACAACGGCTCGGCGGATCGCACGGTTCCGCATGTACGTCGCCGGCATCCGCGGGTGCGCGTGTGCGGTCTCGACTACAACGCCGGGTACGCCGCCGCCCACAACTTGAACTTCGCATCGGCCCGAGGGGAGTTCTTTCTCGCGCTGAACCCTGATGTAGTTCTGGCTCCTGATTATCTCAAGAATCTTCTGGCGACAATGTCCCGCGACGCAGGCCTTGGCGCCGCCGTGGGCCGCCTGCTGGCTCCGGGGCCCGAGCGACTTCTTGACTCCGCGGGCATCGTGCCGACAGCGGGTCGAACCCGTTTTGTCGACCGCGGAAGGATGCGGCCTGCAGCCGACTTCAAAACCGAAGAGGATGTTTTCGGGGCTTGCGGCGCTGCAGCGCTCTATCGAAGCACTGCGCTGCGCGAAGTCAGCGCCACCGGTGAAGCGCCCTTCGCTGAGCGGTTTTTTATGTACTACGAAGACGTCGACTTGGCGTGGCGCCTGCGGGATGCGGGCTGGCGGACGCGCTACGTACCTCAGGCGGAAGCGGTACACGAGCGCGGCGGCTCGGGCGCAGGATCACAGTTCGTTGAGTACCACCTCGTGCGCAACCGCCTCTGGCTCACGCTGCGCAACGCACGGGGCCGCGAGCTGCTGCGCGAGGTCCCGGGCCTGGCTGTGTTCCAAACGGCGAAGCTCATCCAATCGGTGCGGCGGCCGCACGTGCGTGCGGCTCTTCGCGACCAGCTTCGCGGCGTGCGTGATTCACTGCGAGAGCGCGCCGCGCGCTCTCCGCGGGTGGGTATAGCCAAGCTCTCTGGCGGGAGAGCTTGAGATGTGCGGCATCGCAGGCATCGTGGCTCGGGGGACGGTCGAGGAAGCCGACCTGTCGGCCATGGCCACAGCACTCGCTCACCGCGGCCCCGATGGGGAGGGCCGCGCGCGCTCCGCTGCGTTCCAAGCCGCCGGCGAAACCTGGCAGGTGGGCTTTGCGCACCGACGCCTCGCGATCTTTGACCCGACGCCGGCAGGGGCCCAGCCCATGCGCAGCCGTTCTGGTCGAACCTGGATCGTCCTGAACGGGGAGATCTACAACCATCACGAACTTCGTCGCCACCTATCCGGTTTCACGTTCCGAACGGGCACAGACACCGAAGTGCTGCTCGAGCTGATCGAGGCGCTCGGTGTCGAGAGTGCGCTCCAACGCACGAACGGCATCTTCGCTCTGGCCGTCTGGGACAACCTGGAACGACGGCTCTGCCTGGCGCGCGATCGCCTCGGCATCAAGCCCCTCTTCTATGGCGTGTCGGCGAACGGCGTACGCTTCGCCTCAGAGCTGCGGGCCATCCTTGTCGGCCGAGGAGTCTCCCGCACGCTGGATCCTTACGCGCTTTCTGAATACCTCGATTTCGGGTTTGTTCCGGCACCGCGAACGATCGTGCAGGGTGTGGCAAAACTCCCGCCGGGATCCCTGCTCGTCTGGTCAGAGGGGCGTCACCGCGTCTCAGAGTGGTGGTCGCTGCCTGCGGCTAGCCAGACCACCGAGCGTCCGGGCTGGCGCGAGGGCCTATACACAAGACTCTCCGATGCGGTGCGGCTTCAGCTG
>DATFYN010000777.1:0-2622 GCA_035315025.1 Myxococcota bacterium | reverse complement strand
CGCGCGCTGGGGTGGTCTAGAAGCTGAAAAACCAGCACGTCGCCTTGCCAGATGGGCTGGCCCTCGAAAGTTTGGTCGACCCTCTCCCGGGAGAGGAATTGTGCCTTGGCGCCGTGGGTGGTTTGGATGGCGTGCTCGAAGACGGAAATCGGGATCTCGTTCATAAACGAAGACTACTAAGGCCTGGGCGCGCTGTCGTCGCCCGGCGGGTCGACCTCCTCCAGGACAGCAGCCAGGAGCTTCGCGGCCTTCCTGCGGGGCCGAGCGAGTCTCGGGACACCCCTTTTTTCTCGGACTTCCTGCGCCGGGCCGTGGCCACGTGACTTTCGGGAATTGCGATCTCGGATCGTGATAACCTGTCGGCGCGACGCAAAGGAATCGCGCGATGCCAGTGCTGAGGCTCCGCTCGGCA
Organism: Myxococcota bacterium; assembly: GCA_035315025.1. GTDB lineage: Bacteria > Myxococcota_A > UBA9160 > UBA9160 > UBA9160 > UBA9160. The sequence goes on along the minus strand of DATFYN010000777.1, from coordinate 2,210 downwards.
GGTGATGGGGCACGGACCCATAAAGCAAGACACCGCTTTTCATGAGCCGGCCGAGATCGGTGTTGACATAAGAGAGTGTGACTTTGATGGACCGCCAAATCGATGCTTCTAGCGCCCCCCAGACAGGCCCCCCCGCCCGCTTTCCTTCGTCGATGCTTGTGGCCGTTTACCGCGCCCCGCGGAACCTCACGGTCGAGGAACGCTCTGTACCCACGATTGGTCCGCGCGAGGTCCTCTTAGAGGTCAGCCACTGCGGGATCTGCGGAACGGACCTGCATTTCGTGCTCGAGGGTATGGGGCGGCCGGGTTCCGTTGGAGGGCACGAGTACTCCGGGCGGATCGTCGCGCTTGGCGATGAGGTGGACGGCTGGGCGCTTGGCGATCCCGTCGTCGGGGGACCGCGGCCGGGCTGCGGGAGCTGCGAATACTGCCGCGCCGGGCGGGCGGTTCTGTGCAGCAGCCGTTCCCTTGTCGACCTCGACGGCTTTGAGGGCGCTTTCGCAGAATATGTCCGCGTCCACGAGTCGCAGCTGGTGCGCGTACCGGCTCGTTTGCCTCTGCGACATGCGGCACTCGCCGAGCCTCTCGCTGTGGCGCTTCATGCACTCACCCGTTCGGGGATTCGCCCGGGTCAGCGGGCGCTCGTCATGGGAGCAGGACCCATCGGTCTCTTGGTGGTCGCGGCGCTGCGCACCCGCGGAGTGGACGACGTCTCGGTGAGCGAACCGGCGGCGACCCGCCGCGCCCGCGCGATCGAAGTGGGAGCCGCGCGCGTACAGCACCCTGATGAACTCGAAGGGCAGGGGTTGCCATTCCGACTCGTGGGAAGTCCAGTGGACGTGGTCTTTGAGTGTTCTGGTCGACCGGCAGCGATGGAATCGGGCCTTACGCAACTGAAACGGGCGGGCACACTCGTGATGGTCGGGACTGGCCTGGCACGCCCGACCTTCGATCACAATCGCATTCTGCTCAATGAGCTCGTGGTCACCGGCGCCTTCAACTATGACGCCGGAGGCTTCGAGGAGGCACTGCGACTGCTCGAATCCGGTGCCCTACCCGTGGAGCAGCTGATCGAACGCGAGGACGTCACCCTTGGCGGCATGCTCGAGGCGATCTTTGAGCTTGAAAACGGCGTGCGGGCGGCAAAGGTGATGGTTGCGCCGAGGGCCGCAACGTGACAGGTGCCAACCCGGCATTCCCGCGGTTCAACCACGTGGCACTCACCGTGGCCGCCGAGCTTCTCGACGCTGCTGGGCGCGCAGATCTCCTTCGCTTCCACAGTGCGGTCTTCGGTTGGACCGAGATGCCGACGATGACCCGCGACCGTGAGCTCCTGGTGCTGCGCTGCCATAGCAATGAGCAGTTCGTCTACCTGCATGCCAGTAGCGAACCCATGCGCACCACGGGGACCGAGCACTTCGGCCTCTCTGTCACGACGCCTGCCGAACTTACCGAGCTCTACGAGCGGGCCCGCACCCAGCAGTCGAGCGATCCGCGTGTTGAACTCACGAAACGCAACGTCGACGACTTTCACGTCGTCAAGCTCCACAGTTTCTACGTGCGCTACCGGCTCCCTCTCTCGATTGAGGTGCAATGCTTTGAATGGGCTCCGGGCTTCGGCCCGGACCGCACGCAGTGAGCGAGCGAGCGAAGCGAGCAGGCTGGGCGGAGTAAATATGGCAGCGCCGGAGCGCACATGGGTACCCATCGAGCCCGGATTCTTCACGATCCCGAGCGATCGCACGGAGGCTCCCCGGCTGCTCGGCTCCCGCTGCGCAGCGTGCGGTGAGGTCTTCTTCCCTCGGCGGCGCATCTGCGCTCGCTGCCTTGGGCGCGACACGGTGGACGTCCTCCTCGGCCCCCGCGGCACGCTCTATACCTGGACCTACGCTCACTTCCCGCTCTTCGGCTCACGGCGTGCCGACGCCGGCGGGTACGGCGTGGGTCAGGTGGATTTGCCCGAGGGCCCCCGCGTACAAGCGGTCCTCTCCGGCGGACCCGGCGAGTTTCGGATCGGAATGGACATGGAACTGGAGCTTGAGGTGCTGCGCGAAAACGCCAAGGGCGAGGAGGTCGTGATCTTCCGGTTCCGACCGGCGGCGGAACCGGGAGGTGCGAAGTGAAACTCGAGGATGTCGCCGTCGTCGGAGTCGGGATGACCCGGTTCGGCGCCTATCGGGATCGCACGCTCGTCGAGCTTGCGCGGGAGG
>DATFYN010000776.1:0-10949 GCA_035315025.1 Myxococcota bacterium | reverse complement strand
GCAACCCATTTCTAGCGCATCTGGGGCCTTCGTACTTTCAACCCTCGTGAATAATCCGGGTTAAGCGCGAGGCCGTGCGGTGGCGTTAGCCGATCCGAGTCATGGTAGCCTGAGGCGAGGCCGCGGCTTAGCAGCGTAGTGAAGTGAATGCGTAACTCTGTATGCGCGGTGCTGTTTGACCTTGGCAATACGCTAGTCACGTACTACAGAGCGGGCGATTTCGCGCCAATCCTTAGAGAATCCATCGACAGCGTCTGCGACTTTATCGAGGAGCGGAAGTCGGCTGTCGACCGCGAGAGAGCGTTCCAACATGCCCTTAAATTGAACACCGAGGATCCTGGCTATCGCGTTCGTTCTCTCGTTGGCCGACTAGTCGAGATATTTTCCGAGCATGAACTTGCAGAGGGTGACCTGAGGACGATGTGCGACACCTTCCTCCGGCCAATCTTAAACCTCGGTACGCTGGACGCGCATGCACTCCCGACGCCTGCAGCATTGCGCCGGAAGGGAATCCGAACCGCAATCGTTTCCAACACACCGTGGGGCAGCCCAGCCGAAAGATGGATGGAGGAGCTTCGTCGGTACGGCCTCACGGAGGCCGTGGATGCCACCGTCTTCTGCGTCGATGTAGGCTGGAGAAAACCAGCGCCGCAGATCTTCCAACATGCGCTGTCGCTTCTTGAGGTCGAGCCCAGAGATTCCGTATTTGTTGGGGATGATCCACGGCAGGACATTGCGGGTGCAGAGCGGAGCGGACTTCGCGCGATCCTGATCGATCCGCCGGGGGCGGCGACTCGCGCCTCGTGTCCGGTGATCCACAGCCTGACCGAGCTGCTGCCCCTCCTCGACGCAATGACAGCGGAGTAGCGCACGTCGCCCAACAGGCCGCTGAAGCTGACGGTCGAGGGCTTCGGCCGAGCGAGCGGATCGAGCTGAACGCGTGTCGTGGTAAGATCATGCGCGGCCGTGGCCAAGCGGTCATCCGTCGGGCGGCGCAAACGGGAAACGAGTGCCATTGCACGGCGCGATCGCAATAACGGACTACGGCTGGTACACGTTCCTCGTCGCACGGCCACAGATCACCGAGGTCAATTTTTGGACGCCCTCGGCCCGGACAGGCTTCCGTGCCGAGCCGTTCTCGCCGTTTCTTTTCAAGCTCAAGGCCCCCCACAACGCCGTCTGTGGTTTTGCGTATTTCGCACAGTACTCGCGACTCCCTGACTGGCTTGCGTGGGAAACGTTCGAGGAAGGGAACGGTTGCGAGTCGTTCGAGGAGATGCGTGGGCGAATTCGAGAGATTCGGTCGCGGATCCGGTACGACGAGGCTACGGGGTCGAATGAGATCGGCTGCATTCAACTTGTGCAACCCCTCTTCTTTCCTCGCACTGCTTGGGTGCCACAGCCGAGAGATTGGCACGTCCGTACCCAGCGATATGCCAAGTACGATCTCTCTGCAGGTGAAGGCCTCCACGTCTGGGCCGCATGTCTCGAAGCCGCGAAGGCGGTAACGACGCAACCGCTCCAGGCGCCGATGGCCTTCCGCGAGGAAGCGCCACGCTACGGTGCGCAGCAGCTCGTCGCGCCGCGCCTTGGTCAAGGCACCTTTCGCGTCGCCGTTCTTGAGGCCTACGCCCGCGCCTGCTGTGTCACTGGCGAGCATTCCCTCCCGGCCTTGGAGGCATCGCACATTCGGCCTTATGCCTCGGCGGGCCCTCATCAGGTTTCGAATGGGCTTCTCTTCCGTGCCGACCTTCATCGACTGTTCGACAAGGGCTATGTCACCGTCACGCCGGATTTCCGGCTGGAGGTGGGGGCGCGCCTCCGAAATGAGTTCCACAACGGGCATACCTACTACCCGCTGCACGGCGCCCGGCTCCGCGTTCCGAAGGCCGCGCCACTCAGGCCATCGTCCGAGTACCTGCAATGGCACAATGAGCACGCGTTCCTTGGGTGAGCCGCCGTCCAAGACGCCGCAGCTGACGGTCGCCGGTTTTGGTTGCCGTGCGGGGTCGCACGGTCGGTGGCCGCAAAGTCCGTGGTTGACGCGGCGGCGTCCGCCGGTCGACACTCCAGGGTACACGGGCGGCCCCAGCTGAGCGTTCATCCGTTGGAACCGCCAACAAGGTCACAAGGAAAGATGGAGCCGCGGCTCAGCCTGGTCACGCTTGGCGTCGCTGAACTCGACCGCGCTGTCGAGTTCTACGAACGGGTGCTTCGACTTCCGCGGCGCGAAACTCCCTCGTCCATCGCAATCTTTGAGCTCGGGAAGACGTGGATCGCGCTCTATCCGCGAGAACTCCTTGCGGCCGACGCCGGCGTGCCTCCGGAGGGGTCAGGGTTTGCCGGTTTTACGCTCTCCCACAACGTGGCGTCACGCGAGAAGGTCGATCGCCTCCTCGAGGAGGTGCAACGTAGCGGAGGAAACCTCGTGAAGCGTGGCCATGTCGCCGAGTGGGGCGGCTACTCCGGTTACTTCTCCGATCCCGACGGGTTTCTCTGGGAAGTCGCGTGGAATCCTGGTTTCCCGCACGTGTGATCGACCCGCTCAGGTCGCAAGGCCCGCGGACCGCCGAAATCGGACCCGCTACGCCAGCCAGCGACCCAACAGCGCGAGGGCCTCGGACTCAGTAAGGTCTCGACCACGGGCGGAGACTTCCCGAGGAATCCAGTCAGGGAATGGAACGGTACGAACGACGTGCCGACCCGATGCGGTGTGCTCCTCTCTGAGCTGGGCCAGGTGTTCATGCGGAAGGCGGTCGGCGAGCCGAACCAATGCCGGCCAGAGCCGCCGATGAACGAAGGTGACTTTGCCGTCCACCACGCGGCAGACTAGGACATCGTTGCTGTCTCGCACGATCTGAGTCAGTGCAAAAATCTCGTGGCTCTTTGGATGAGACCACCAGCTTCTCTTGATCGGCCCTCCCGCCACCGCTTCCGCGAGGGAAGGCACCCTTCCGCGAGCCGATTCGAGAACAACGCCGTGCTTTCGGACGAACGCGATAGCTTGGCGCCGCGTCATATCCGGCTCATGGGGTCCGATTGGACCGCACGCATCATGGGCGAAGAAACGAACGCTTCGAGAGGCACCACCCCGCGTTGTGAAGCCAGCATGACGGCTCTTCAGAGTGGATATCCACGCGAAGCTCCTGGACAAACTCCTCTTCTCCGCGGCTATAGGCTTTGCGCAAGCGACGCTCCGCCTCGGACTCTCGGGCGCCCGCGCACGGGAAGACTCCGACGGGGGATACGAACCGGGCTGCATATCCCGCCTCGGTCCTCATCACGCGCAGCATATGTCCGCCCCCAACTTCGCCTGTGCCGAGAGAGACAGTCAGCGGGAAGAGGAGCCGGCCGCCAGGCGCAAGTCGGCTTAGCCACAGGGGCTGAGGATGGGTGGCCCCCGCGTTCACAAAGATCGCGTTGCGGGGGCCTGCTTCGCAGATGCCACCGTCTGCATGGAGAACCTCGACATGGGGATAGGACGAAAGGTTGGTGCGTGCTCGCGCAGCGAGGGCGGGATCGATTTCGACCGCCGCCAGGTGTCCGCGCGGTCCCACGATTTCAGCCATGATCGCGCTGTAGTACCCGACGCCGCAGCCAATATGCAGCACCCGATCGCCGGGGCCGATTGCCAGGAGATCGATCCACTTCGCGAGGACAGAAGGCTGGCCATTGTTTAGCCAGCGCTCCTCGTCGATCGCGACGAGCACGTTCTGGTAAAGATGCACGGGATCATCGTCTGGCGTGGTCTCGTAACCATCAGGGAGGAGCTCAGGGCGGAGGAGTCTCCACGGCCCCTTCCCGAGGTAGTCCTCCCGGGGAACTGTGGCGAATGCCCGGAGAACGGCTTCGGATCCGACTTCGGCGCCGGAACACACTTCCCTGGCGTAGTCGGTTCTGCGTCGGGCTAGGTCAGTCACGCTCTCTTCCCTGTTGATAGTCATTCCTCCGGCTGCGGCCGATAGGCGATGGCCTTTAGCTCGACGCAGAGCGCCGGATCGGGGAGCTGCTGAACGCCAACGGTCGTGCGGGCCGGGAGGGACGCCGTAAAGAAGCCATTGTAGACCTCATTGAAGGCGCGGTAGTCGCTCATGCTGGTGAGGAAGACCGTCAGATCGACGACGTCCGCGAGCGACGCCCCGTGCCCTTCGAGAACGCGCTGTAGATTATCAATGGCCGCCTCTGTCTGGGCTCGAACATCAAGGATCAGACTTCCCGCCCGGTCGCGTCCGGCACCCTTAATGGAGTTGTCCGGCTGCCGCGAGCTGATGCCGGCCACGAAGAGCAGGGGCCCAGCACGGCGCACCCGCGCGTAACGGGTGAGTTCAGGCTGCCCCTGGAGGTGGCCACCGCCTTCGGGCACGTTTAGCCTCCCTTTACGAATCTGCGCATGGCAAGTCTGCTCGATCGCATGACACCGAGACTACGGTTCGCGCGTTACCGCGAGACGGGCACCCGCACCGATAAGCAGGACCCCCCCAAGGCGACGCAGCGGGCGTTCAAGTTCCGGCCGCTGGAACGTGCGAGCCGCCCGGGCGCTGAGGAAGGCGTAGGCGGACAAGACCGCAAACTCGATCCCGACCGAGCTGAGAGCGAGGATGCCGACCTGCTGAGCCAGCGGGGCGTGGGGCGCGATGAACTGCGGTAGCAGCGCCGTGAAGTAGATGAGCAGGTTCGCGTTCGCACCCTGGGTGACGAGGCCATGCGTAAACGACCTCAAACCTGATAGTGAGGCCAAATCCTGAGAGGAGGTCTCGACCGACGATTCGCGGCGAGTGGAGAGGAGCATCCGCACCCCCATCCAGACGAGATAGCCAGCGCCGAGCCACTTGAGCACCAAAAACAGCCTGGACGAGCTTGCGATCAAACTAGCGAGGCCGAGTGAAGCGAGCGCGAAGTAGAACCCGTTTGCTGCTAGGACACCCAGACTCGCCCGAATCCCCGTGGAGCTACCCCGGGTGAGAGAAAGCGAGACCACCATGAGGACCGACGGGCCAGGAGAGAGACAGAGGGCGGTCTCGGTGGCGCAGAACAGAAGCCACGATTCAAGTGACATGGTCCCTCAGGACCACAATGTACCATGATGCGATTCCCAGGGCGGACGATACCAGGCCGCGTGCGTTGTGACGCCCGACGTCACGCGGCTTCTTTAAGATGAGGGCGATCTTCTCTTGTCCGTGTCCGCGTCACCAGATGCAACGATGAGCCTATACCCCAGATCGAGTTCATCGAGCCGGAGGAGATCCCCATGACGCTCCTGCCACCCGCCGCTTTCTATGTCCGCTGCGAGCTGGCGCAAGCCCTCCTCGCGCGCTCCTGGGGGCATTGTTGCAAATGCGGATATGCCGGACCGCACCCGGGGATCCAGATAAGCCTAGGGGCGACGCCAGAAAGCCCCGAGGAAGCCATCGACGCAGTAGTGGGGCACAGGGACCGAGAGGACTTGTCCCCCTCGCAGCGCCGACACGATGGCCTGGATCGTCAATGCCCTAGAGATCCCGTCCCGAACGTGGGAGAAGTACTCGCGGATCAGCCAGAAGTTCTCAAAGATTCCTTGGTCCCAGGTGAGGATCACGACTCGTCTCTGCGCAACTCGTCGGATTTCCGCCAGCCCCTGGCCTGGGTCGCTCCAATGCTGCATTGTCAGGACCGCGAGAGCGGAGTCCACCGCTCCGTCTGCTAGGGGCAGGCTCTCTGCGATCGCTTGGACGGCTGGGGCGGAGCCGGTCGGCCTTTGTCGGATCATGGTCACCGAAGGCTCCACGGCGATCACCCTGCGGGTGCGAGGCTCATACGAGCCGGTGCCCGCTCCGACGTTCACGACGGACCGCGAATCTCCAAGAGCATTGGTGATCCGATGCGCGATCCGCGGATCCGGCTGGCGAGTGAGCTGATAATCGATACCGATCCGATCATAGGTACTCTGCATGCCGCCTCCCACCGATTCACCCGTGTGACATGGCGTACCCCTTGCATCCGGGACTCATCGACCCCAGCGCTTTCGGATGAACGCGGTGGATTGGCGCGCAATCATATCCGCACTTTCGGTCACCCGAACAGATCGATGCTCGCATTCGCAACCGAGGGATTGAATCACCGATATTCGCCATCAAACCTACGCGTGAGTCTTCGCCACCCTGCGTTGCCAGAGTACAAGGATCGTTGGCAACACCAGTTCCCCGACCAGCGCGCCGACGGAGCTTCCTGGAGCCAGCGGGAAATGGGCCAGAGAGAAAAGGCGTCCGACTCCCATCCCGAAGATGGCTACGCAGAGAAGCGAAAACCAAGCAGAGTGCTTCTCGATCGAAGGAACGACGTAGGCGAGCATGAGGCCCAGCGCGAACCAGATCCCGGCAAGCGCGCGGAACATGTAGTCAACGACAGCCCACGTCGGGTCCGTCGCATCGATGGGGAGCGGGGCGGGCGTGAACAGCGAGAGACCGGCCACACCGCGTGTCAGATACAGCGCACCGCCCAGAAGTGCATTCACGGACGATAGTGCGACCGCACGCTGGAGAAGGCGCCGGCTCACCGATCGTCCTGCCATGGCCCCCCACGGCCGGCGGCGCATTCTCCGGCCGCCCCATGTTCCGTCCAATCCTCGCCCGCCGGCGGCTCGCAAAGCAAGGGGGAAAGCAGTGTGGCGTTCGGCAGCCGTGTTCCCGGAGCCCGCCTGCCATGGCAGTTCCGCCCGCAGCAGCTCGGCGAGCCATCTACTTCAGTGCATCACGGAACGAGATCGCATGTTCGCGGAAGCCGAGCGCGCGCCAGAAGGCGAGACCGACCTGGTTCTGGACGAGCACCTCGAGCGTGAGGGTTCCACCCATGGGTACGACCTGCCTGCGGAAGAGCGCGATGGCGCGACGGCCGAGGCCCTTGCGCCGGTGGGACCGCACGACAAAGAACTGCCGAAGATGTACGCCCCCATTATCGGAGGGACGGTAAAGAGCATAGGCAACCGGCTCAGAGGCGAGCTCGAAGATGACCGCGCGATACTCGGATGCCAGCCACTCGCGCATGCGCGCGGTGAGTTCTGCCACCGACATTGGATTCTGCTACTGTTCGTCCCGGATGAGCTGACGATTCAGCTCAGCGAGTAGCGGCAGGTCTTGGTCCGACGCATCGCGAAGCCGCATGGCGTGCGAGTGACTCCTCTGGCGCATGGCCACCGGTTCCCGGCTCCGCGGCCGGCCGTTGATCTCGAAGGCGGCACCATACCGTACGCGCCCGGGCGGACCTCATGCGCGCGTCTCGCCCGCATCTGAGGGCGTTGATTCACGCTGACAAGAGAGGTCGTTTCTCCCTCACGAGCCGTTCGAGCAACGTGATGGCGTGCTCTGGAGGAGGGAGGGCGGCGATCTCGTCCCGCATGCGTTCGGCAGACTGTCGATAGGCTGGCTTTTCCAGCACACGCGATACGGCCTCGCGCACCTCTTGTGGTGTGGTCGCCACCGCGTCGAGCACCTGCGCGACACCCAGCGCCGCGGAGCGCGCCGCGTTCAATGGCTGGTCGGCGCCCATCGGGATCAGCACCATTGGCAGGCCGTGCGCCAGGGCGCCCATCACGCTGCCTGACCCGCCGTGCGAGACGACCAGGTGGCAATGGGGCAGCAGCACGCTTTGGGGAACGTACCGCTCGATGTGGACGTGGGTGGGTTGCGGGCCAAACTCTTTCGGGTCGATGTCCCGTCCCACTGTGACAATGAGGTTGATCGGGAGGTCTCGCAGTCCCGCGAGCACCCGATGGAAAAGATCACCCGACTCCATGTTGTAGATGGTGCCAAGCGTGAAGTAGACCGTGGGCGCGGTGTCCAGGTGCCTGATCCATGGGGGTACGGCATCGTGCCGCCTTGCGTTGCGCGGAAGCAAACGCACTGCGTGCGCAGTGGCTGGCAACGGGAAGGCGGGATCGCGATAGCCCGGCGGGAAGGGTGACAGAACGAGATAGCGGCTGGGCATCCCGAGATCCGGGTCGGGTGGCAGACCGTGCTCCGCGCGCACGTCGTTCAGCGGTTCAGCGACGACATCCGATCGGAGGAAGGAGCCCGCGGCGAGGACGAGCACGGTCGCACTGGGCAGCGCGAGCCGCTCCGCAACGACCATAGGGCCGAAGTCCAGCTCCTCGCATACGATGAGGTCTGGCCGCCACGCGGTGCACAACGGGAGGATGTCCGACGCCCGTTCGCGCGCGATGCGACGCCCGAAGCCATTGCCGACAGCCAGAATATCCCGCTCCAGATTGACCTCGGCCAGCGGAAGCCGCTTCGGGGTGAGGCCGACATCCGACCCTGTGGCAAAAGCGGGGAACCCAAGCTTCTCGATCTCCGGGACCATCCATGGCCGACCGGCCACAGCGACGGTATGGCCCGCAACCGCGGCAGCGCGGACCAGCGGGAGGAGCGGCTCCAAGTGACCGCTGCCACCTGCGAATGTGAAGAGCATACGCAGAGCGATATCCTTTCCGTTCCTCGTCGTGCGGGCGCATCGCGTAGCGATGCCCGTGTGCCGCGGACCGACGCACAAGGCGTGGCTTCGTGCACTCCCAGTGAGGCGCTTATATCAAACGTGGGCTCGTCTGGTAGTCGTGCAATTTGGCGGTCCAACGCACAGCTGCTGCTGGCCGCGGTATTGCACAAAACCCTCGACCAAGGGGCGGCCGACGGCGGACCGCCCCGTATACCACCTGTGCCGCGGCCCGTCAGGGGCAGCGGGGTCTTAAACGGCGCGGCGACGCGCTTGAACAAGGAGATCGCGAACAATTTCACTCTTGCCGTCGGTATAGGCCTTGCGGTCGTCCTCGTGAATGCGAGCCAAGGAACGCTTCGCATCGAGGTAGGCTTGCCGCGCTCTCGCGTCTTGTCGAAGAAGGTCGCGGAGCACTTAGATACTGTTGCCACTGCGGGTCGTTTAGCTCAACGAGATGCAGGTGATGCGTGCGGACAAGCGGGCTGGACTCACGGACGAAGATGTGGCCCCCGTCGGCTCGCGCATCTCCTTCATACAGGTAGCCAACTCGCTCAATCCTGGGCCGGAGCTGCTCCGTAGAAACCCCAGAGGGCGCTCCGACAGCGATATCAAGAATGGGCTTTGCAAGAAAACCAGGTACAGCGGTGCTTCCGATGTGCTCAATCCGACAAGAGAATCCCGAGAGAGCTTCGGCGAGGCGCGCGTGCTCCTCCAGGAACGCACGTTCCCACGCGGGTGTGTACGGGATCAGCTGCACAATCCCGTATCGAAGTCCCAACAATTCCTTCGCCGCCCAATGGTTTGTGGCTTCGCTGCGCAGCGCAGCCGTAGACCGATCGAAGCATCCTCGGCCACACGGTACCACGCCGCACAGGAGTAACACCGGGGCGCCGCAGTCTGGGTAGGTTGCGATCACGGCCGCTAGGTGACGTGAGCGATGACCATGGCTCGCTACCGGCTCGGGCGGGCTCACCCCTAGCCGGGCGGGCTTCGCACCCGCGAGACGACAACCGAAGTTTCATGGAGTCATCGCAGGCCCCATTCGCCTTCGACCAGCAGGGCCTGGTCGCACTGTTTCGCCTACCCACCCAGCGGAATCGCGATGCTGAGCGCGCTCGTCCTGTTCTTGACGATGCGCGGGCCGCTACTCGGCAAGGCCTGACCACACATGTACGATTCGCTTATGTTCCGGCGCGAAGGCCCCGCCCACGCCGCTGGGATCGCAGCTGCGCGGGACAGGCCCCGGCCGTCGGAGTCGCTCAGCCCAGGAGGCTCAGATGACGGACGCGGTAAAACGAGAACGCCTCGACGTCGACATCCTGTTCGTCGGAGCGGGTGCAGCCACGCTGGCGAGCGTGATCTACCTCGCGGACCTGTGCAAAGCGCAGAACCTCGAGGTGCCCGCCGTGCTCGTGATCGAAAAGGCCTCCGAGCTCGGCGGCCACCAGCTCTCGGGCGCGATGATGGACCCAAAGGCGATGCAGGAGCTCATGCCCAACTTCGTCGAGCAGGGCTTCCCCTTCCACTACCAGTGCACCAAGGACTTCACCTGGATCATGACGAAGAAGCGGGCCATCTCGAGCCCACTCACGCCGCCCCCGTTCATGAACCACGGCAACTACGCGATCTCGATCTCCGACGTCGTGAAGTGGCTGGGCACGAAGGCCGAGGAGCGCGGGATCGAGATCTACCCCGGCTTCCCCGCGGCGCGGCCGCTGTTCGAGGGCAATCGCATCGTCGGCGTGCAGGTGCAGGACCGCGGCATCGACAAAGACGGGAAGCCCAAGCCGAACTTCGAGCCCGGCCCGAAGATCTTCGCCAAGTGCGTGGTGTTCGGCGAGGGCACGCGCGGCTCGTGCGCCAAGGTCGTGATCGAGAAGCTCGGACTGCACGGCGCAAACCCGCAATCGTACGAGACGGGCATCAAGGAGATCTGGCGCATCGAGCCGGAGAACCACATGCCCGGGCGCGTCGTGCACACCATCGGCTGGCCGATGGACCCGACCACCTTCGGCGGGGGCTGGATTTACGACCTGAAGGACAACCAGGTCTCGATCGGCTTCGTGACGGGCCTCGACTACGACAACCCGCACACCGACCCGCACGACCTAATGCAGCGCTGGAAGCTGCACCCGCGCATGAAGAAGCTGCTCGAGGGCGGCGAGTGCCTGCACTACGGCGCGAAGACCATGCCGGTCGGCGGCTACTTCTCGTTCCCGAAGCTGTACGCGGACGGGACGCTCCTGATCGGTGACGCCGCCGGCACGTGCAACGGCGAGCGGCTCAAGGGCGTGCACCTCGCGATCAAGAGCGGGATGCTCGCCGCGCAGACACTGATCGAGGCGATCAAGAAGGACGATTTTTCGTCGGCCACGCTGTCGGGCTTCGAGCGCGCGTTCCACGAAAGCTGGGCGGCGAAGGAGCACTACAAGGCGCGCAACTTCCACGGCTCGTTCAAGTACGTGCAGAAGATGCCGCGCTGG
>DATFYN010000775.1:0-7443 GCA_035315025.1 Myxococcota bacterium | reverse complement strand
CGTTCCTCTCCGACCGCGGCCTTCGATTCCCGCTTGAGCGAGCTGCGACGATCGATCACCGCTCGGTAAAAGTCGTCATTGGCCGGGTCGACCGGGTAGTCCGCGAGGCCACATACGCGGACCGGGCGAAGGCCAGCTTGTACCGGCCCGGGCGCGTAGGTGATCGCGCGGGCGATCTGCGGAGCTTTGCCGGTCAGCAGCTTCGCCGCGATGCAATCGGCGAGGGTGAACCAGAGCGGCTGAGCGCTCGAGAGGTAGTTGAGGCCGATCGTGTTCTGAGGCTCATCTCCGTATCTGGCCCGCACTGGCAGAAGATCGCCGTCGGGCTTTATCTGCACGAGCGTATGAAGCGGCGGCCAAAACTCTGGCCGCAGCACATCGGCCGCCTGAACGTGTTCGATCAGCCTTCGCGTCTGCTCCGTCGTATCCGCCCAGGTCATCCCATCCGCGATGACGAGGCGCCATAGGCCCATGAGCGTGCAGACGGTAGGGTACATTGACGTGAAATCGCAGTAGACCACCTCGGTTGGCACACGCCGCAGCCGCACCTCGGAGCGGCCGCCGTAGTATGCGTTGAAAATCTGGCCGAGTTGCCCAGGCGGGAAGTCGGGCTGCACCTGGCGCCAAGGACGTATGCCCATCTGCCTGAGATACGCTTTGCCTAGCCCCGCCTCGCTCTTGATCCTGTGAGCCGGCGTCTGCGTCAAGCCGTGCTCGCCATAGCGCCGCATCAGCTCGCGATAGCACTCCCATGTTGTTTGCACGTCTCCTATCGCATACTCGATGTAAGCATCGGTGATCGGTGCACCATGCTCGTCCGTGTCAAGCTTGCGGTGCGCCACCTCGAGAAAGTCGGCGAGCGACTTGAGTGTGTGCGAGGTTGCGGTCAGCGCTGCGGCGAGGGTCTTCACATCCACAAAGAAGCCGCGACGTCCGTTGACTTTAAGCCCACGCTTTCGCATGCCGCGAGGGGTCAGCTGTTCGCCCGGCAGCGCAAATTGGATCATCGATGCCCGCGCCGTTAAATGCTTCACCTGGACCCGTGCACGGCGCGTGTTGGTGGTCATAGTCAACGAAAAGCCGCCGCGCATTCGACGCCGGGCAGGAGCCTGCGCGATAGCGATTCGGGCCAGGTCAAATGGAAGATTGAACCCGACAATCAGCCCGCGCCGGTCGTAGCCGAACCGGTAAAAGACGCCTTCGAGGAATTCCACGCGATTCAAAAACTCCAATCCTTCACGCCTGGCCCAATATTCGAGGATGTCCAACTCCTCGGTCGACAAGGCGTCCGGATCGTAGAAGATGCCGTGCCTACGCAACTGCTCTCCCTCGCGCACCTGATAGACGCCGAACCGGAGACGCTGGGCCGCATCCACGGTTGTCTCAGTATCGAAAATCAGGGTCCACCGGGAAGGCCTTTCGGGTTGCCTCTCAGTCTCAGGATCGTTGGCGCTGGCCGCGTATGCCCGCAGCGCGATCGCGAGTGGCTCCGCAAGCGGCCGAGTCGCTCCAGTTTTCAAAACATCTTCGGTCATGCCGCGGCGCCACCCTCATCGCTGAAGCGCGGCGCAACCTCCTCGATCAGGTAGAGTGCAAATTCTTTGAGCTTGACGACAACGAGATCGAGTAGGTCGGCCAAGCCGAGCAGAAAGTGAGCGATGCACTCGATCTTGTTGCGTGTATGCCCCAGCGGATCGGGATGGTCTTTCTGCATGTCGGTGGCCCTACAGTGATCATTGGCGCAGACGATCGCCCGTTCGTCGCCGAAAGCCTTGCCCGCGATATGATGCAGCTGAAGGCAGCGCGGGTCGCTTTCTCCGCAAACGCAGCACTTGGGCTCGTCTGCCCCAAGCCGCTGAATGGCTTTTTCTCGCCGCGCTTCGGCGCCGAGACGCTTTCTGGTTTTCATGTCATGTACTCCTTTCAAACGACAATTCTGTAGACCTGCTCAAACGTCTCCGTCCCGGCATGAGCAAGCCGGTAAAGCGTGTTTGGGTCGGTTTCGAACGGGTGATAGCGTCCAGTCGCGTCGACGATGCCGCGATCGTCGAACATGTAGAGCGATGACGGGTCGTTGGTTGATAGAAAGCGGCTGACCACGCCCATGTAGCGGCCAATGTCCGAGGAGACCGCTCGATTGACGGTCACGACTTCGGCCCGACCACCTGAATAGAGCAACATCACGCGGGTCCGGTCGTCGCGGCCTGGCACCCATTTGCCACGCCGCTTCTCTGCGACCCCTTGCTGCCGCAGGTAGCTGCGCAGCCGCTCCGGAGCGACGCGGATCGTCTTGGACGCTTCGGTCAACGACTTCCCGGTGCGGAGGAGCTTGAACCCTTCCTCGAGCCGCCTGTCGTAGTGGCGGGCCTGCACCCCGCCATGCGGACTGACCTCAACCCCTCTGGGATGTCCGCGGGCCTGCGCCCGCGTTAGCCCCTTGGCAGCGCCTCGGGCTATCCGCCGCTGGTACTCAGTCTTGTAGTTCCGTCGTTCCCGGGCCATGCCCACCTCACGTTCGCGCGGGATTGCGCGCCCATGAGATGGAAAAAGCCGATTGGACTTCCGGGGCCGTGTCGTGAACGGTTGTAAGCAGGGCGAGCCGCAGGCTGAGTCCGAGTTAAGCACTCAACAGCTGCTTGGACTCGCGACTGCGGATGGATTCTCGGTTTCCGAACAGAAGCTCCGACGTTGGACCAGGCTCGGGCTATTCCCTCGCAGCCGGCGCCCCGGTCTAGGCCGCGGCGGGGGGCGAAGTAGCGGGATGTATCCATACTCAGCCGGCCCCCATCTCCTCGCGCTCTGTCAGCTAAACAAGCGGCTACGCGGGTCGAAGGCTGTGGGCTGGGAGTTGTGGTGGTCAGGATTCCCGGTCCATGAACGGTTTTGGCTCGCCCCTCTCAGGAAGACCGCCGAGAATTGGGATCGCCACATTGAAGTCGCGAAGCCGCAGATTGGGAGCGGCCGGAGAGTGGATGCGTCCGAAGAGGCGCTCGATGCACTCTACAGCTTTTCGAGGGGGCAATTGAATGATGCGCCCTTTCGTCAGGTCCGGAAGAGGCTGAAGGCAGCGAAATTCGATTCCTTCATGCTCAGCATGATCCGCATTGGGATCGGGAGTTTCGACGCAACAGTCGAGTGGGACCCGCCGGAAGAGCGTGAGCCGGAGCAAGAGGATCTTCGAGTTGGATTCGGGCTGTCCCGAATAAAGCCGGACGAAATCAGAGAGCGTCTCGGTCTACCTCCAGCTGATTACGACGTTGACACTGCGCTCGAGTTGCTCAGCCGCCGACTCAAGGCAAAAAGCGCAGCACAGGAGCTGAGGCGTTTAAGTGAAGCGGAGATCGCCTCCGCCCGTGACGAGCTGCGAGCGCTCAGGTCTCTCATCGCCGCGGAAGTTGATCTGATGCGATCTGAGATCGGCAAAAGGGCCTCCAGTCTCAACACGCTCAAGGATTTCACGCAGGGCGACAGGAAGCTGACGTTGTTGCATCTGGTGATCTGGATCTGCGTCGGGCCAGACAGCGAGCTCCGAACGGGGGCTAGAGACGTCTTGGCCCGACGTCCATCCACGTTGGGCGAGTCCTCTCAACCGCCCCAGCCATTATGATTCAACCTGCCGACTATGGACCCACGCATCAATTTGGGGTCGACTCGAAGCGCCACTCCGAGCAGGCGAGTTCGACCAATGGACGGATCAGCTTACGACGGCCCCGGAGACGACAAGCACTGGTCAGCGCGCGGTGAGTTCTGGTTTAAATCAATCGACGATCCGAAACCTCCGCGCGCTCGCACGCGCGACCCGCTAGTGCTTACAGGGCACGGAGTCCGCCTCCGCATAAATCACGGAGCGCTCGAGGTGCGAGGCGGCTTCACGCACTACCCGCAACAGCGAGAGGAGTGGACCTATTTCCGCGGCCAGCCAGATCGGCCGTCCCGCATCATCCTCCTCGATGCCGACGGCGCGGTAACGCTCGACGTGCTCGGGTGGCTGTCGGAGCAGGGCATCCCCCTCGTGCAGCTCGACTGGCGCGGCCGCGTGGTGACGGCGATCGGCACGAGCACCCTGGCGGCAGACCCGTCGCTGCTAACGCGTCAGCTGACGGCCGCCCAAGATGCGAAGCAATCGATGGCAATCGCGACGTGGTTCGTCCGCGAGAAGCTGGCGCGATGCTACCAAGTACTCTGCGACCTCGTACCGCCATCGCGGGTAAGAGGGACCGCCCTTGCGCGGCTCGAGGCGGACATCGAGAGGCTGTCTCGCCCGTGGGAGGGATCGCAGCTTGCGCTCATGGGAGTGGAAGGCAAGTCTGCCCAGACCTACTTCGCCGCTTGGCAGGAACTCGCGCCCTCCTGGAAGCACACCGACAAGAGACCGATACCCGAGAGCTGGCGGACAACCGGCATTCGGCACTCGCGGTTGAAGTCCTATGCGAAAGGGGCGACCCATCCGCTGCAAGCGATGTTGAACTACGCGTATGCGGTGCTGGAAAGCCAAATTCGGATCGAGGTGACACGGCTTGGCCTAGACCCTACCGTTGGATATCTGCACGCGTGGGAGCCGGACCGGCCGACGCTGGTGCTGGACCTTCTGGAACCACTTCGACCCGTGACCGATAGGCAAGTGCTCCAGTTCGTCGCAGGACGGACTTTCAGCGGCGCGGACTTCACAATTGCCCAGGACGGCGTCTGCCGCTTGCATCCGCAGCTTGCGCGGGCGCTGGTTTCGGGATCGGGCGAGATACGCGAAATTCGAACCGTACTTGCCGAGTTGCTAAAGCGACTCGGGCACGTTCACGGACGCACTCAATTCTGGGCCAGCACGGCGTGGCACGCACAGCGAGAGTTGCTGCAAAATACGTGATCAGCGCGTTTCACTCGATGTATCGACCGCTCAAATCGGAATGTGCAGCGACCTAAAGCCACCTTCGAATAGAATTCGCTCGGGTCGGCCTCGATCCCACAAGCGGTTCGCTTCAACGCGGACGGTCGCAAGGAGGCTCCGCGCCGAGCCCATACATTTGGCTACACTGCTTTACCGTTCGCACCCGATTTCTTGATCTGCAGGCTCACGAGATCTTCCACCATCTGTCTTCGCTCCGAAATGAGGCTGGCGATCTGCTTCGAATCGAGGAGTCGCGCTAAAGTAACCAATTCGACTGGTCGAATGATGACCGCCGCCGAGCCATTTCCCAAGCCGTGCATGGGTGACCTCACGTCGACTTGCTCCTCTCGTGCCTCGGGGGACATCGAGGCATAGAGCATTGCGCTCACGCGCGTGGGTGCTGCTAGGGCGTACATTGAGAGTTGGTAAAGCCACCCGGCAGGAAAGTCTCGACTCCAGATGTCTCGATATTTCGCATCGAGGAAGCCGCGGATGGAGTTGTCTTGGAACAGAGCGAAGTCCGGCCGTGGGGTCGGAGCCGTACGCCGCCGGGGATTGGCGTCCGCGGCATACGAGAAAACACGGCGGATCGACCACTCATCCTCAATCCGCCGTGCGGTCAAGTTTTCATGCAGAAAGCGGGAAAGTAGACGCTGGAAGAACCGGTTCATATCAAACAGGAATCCAGGGGAACGGGCCAGCTCATTTTGGGGCTCGAAACCTAGACCCAGCATCCCGTGCAGCAGTCGGATGAGTGAAAGCGCGGATGCGCTTGCCGCTGTGAGGCGGGTCAACCCGCGCTCCGCACGATCTACGTCATCACCGAAGAGTCTCGGCTTCTGCTCAACATCGCCGAAAAGGGCGGCGAGCTTATGCGCCCTGAGGCGGAGTTCCCCATCTTCGGTCATCTGAGCGGCCAACACGAGGCCTGCACGGAGCGTCTGATTGAGGTGCCAGTTGATGTGCCGGTCGAAATAACGGCAGGGAAGCCGCGCCTCCCTCACTCCACCGTTTCGAACCACTTGGCCGATGAGAATCCGGCCGCGCGGGCTTTCGATATTGTCTGTGATCGGTACATAACGTCTGGCGACGCCGCGATGAAGCAATTCCTCCACCTCATTTGCCAACATCATAATAATCAGATCGTGGAACCCGTGTTTCGTACCCGGAGCAATCGTCTCTTCCACAGTCGCAACATCTCGAAGACGGTAGGCGTAGCGGAGCAGCTGTGCAAGCGGAGTCCCTGGAAGCTTTGGCTTGATCTCGATCCGCAGACGACCGACGTCGACTCGCCCGACAAAGGAGGTGGCAGTGATCTCCAGCCCTTGATACGAGCCGCGGATGTCCACGCGATTCCGCAGTGCTTTGGTGAGCGGCTGCGATAAGGCGTTATCAGCGAGCGCATGGTCAGCAAGCGCCGGACACTGCTCCGGCCCGACTTGTTCCCACTCAGTCAGCGAAACAACGGCGAGTTCAGGGCGTAGCATTCGAGGCGTCACTCTCTTCGGCCCCGTGATCCTCTTCACCGGTTTCGTCTACCGCGATTTCTCCGGCTGCCAGCTGGGCCAACTCTACCGGCTGCATCTCCTCGAAACGTAAGGCCTGGATCAATTCAGATTCGCGGTTCGGCTCGAACATGTCTTCCCGCACACGTCCGGCATCGGAATCAATAAGCTCTGCGCTCAGGATTTTCTTTAGCGTCTCAAAATCGTCGTAACAGTATTCCTCAAGCAAAGGTATGATCTCATCCCGTAATACTCTTACGAACTCTGCAGCAGAATTTACACGTAGCAAATAAGCGTGACCGATTTGAAGATTCCGAGAGTCACGCTTCAGGTACTGACGAAGACGCGCGTTGAGAGCGGCGAGCCAGGCGCCTAGCGCCAGGTCGGCTGCCTTCTTGCCGGCAAGTTGGGTACTGTCTGGCATCAGCTCAACAAAACCGAACCGACGCCGCAGGGCCGTGTCGAGCAGGGAGATAGAGCGATCCGCCGTATTCATTGTGCCTAAAAGATAGATGTTTGGCGGAACGGAGAATGTGCCTCCTGTGACCGGGAGCGTAATCAATTTGCCTCGCTTATCCTGCTCAATCACACTTATCAACTCGCCGAATATGCGCGGTATATCGCCGCGATTGATTTCGTCGACCACGAGGAAGAAATCTCGGCTTGGATTAGTAGCGGCGACTCGGCAGAGGCATTTGAAGATGCCGTCGCGCGGCTCAAAAACCATCTGGCCGTTGCACGTCCGCGGCCGCAATCCCTCCATAAAATCTTCGTAACCATAGCCTGGATGAAAAGTGCACACACGCACGAAACCACCTGGACCGTCCACCTCGGCGCGCTCGGTCGCAGATAAGGACTGAAAGCTCTTCCCGAATTCTCGGCGTGCCGCCAGCTCCCTAGCTATTCTAATGGCGTGATCTCAGGACTCCCCTCATTCCTATATTGCACCGAACGTCTCAACGAAGACCGGTTGCTCTACCAGCATTTCGGCGAACCGCTCGACGAGGGGGCGTAAGAGATGCTCTGGCATGTTCGGGATGAGTTCGTAGAGCATGG
>DATFYN010000774.1:0-8438 GCA_035315025.1 Myxococcota bacterium | reverse complement strand
ACCGTGAAGTGCTCGTCGAGATCAGGCCCTGCGCCGCGGCCAGTCCCAGCACCTCGCCCAGGAAGGCCTGGGCGATCTCTCCCTCCACCAAGCGCTCTCGATTCTTGGAAAAGACGGTCGCGTCCCACACCCGGTCATCCATCGCGAGTCCCACGAACCAGCGATGCTCCACCAGCAGTCGCTCGCTACGAGCTGAGTAGAGCGCCTGCAGCAGCAGCGCCCGCAAGAGCTGCTCCGGCGGAATGGAAGGGCAACCCGTGGTGGAATGGAGCGTCTCGAACTTCTTCCAGGGGGTACGCCGCGCATTGTTCGCCATCCGCTTCACTGCACGGAGAGGATGATCCTCAGGGATCCGCGCCTCCATCGAGACGTAGCTGAACATCCCGTCCTGCTCGCGATCGTTTCCGCGCATCGTTCACCCCCTCATGGGATCGCAGCAGGTGCGCGGCGCTTTTCAGCAAGCTGCTGAGGGAATACGTTTCCAGACGAGCCATCACCTCGAGGGTGAATGAGCCCCAAGCCTTCGTCACCTCCTTTCGCTGACATGAAACAGAGTCAAATCGCAAGTGGAATGAGCGAGGCGGACTGATCACCGATCCGCGTAATCGATCCATTCAACGCTCGCGTAGAAGATCGGAGCCAAGGCGCCGACAACGAAGACGGCCGGGCCGCATGACGCGGTACTCTTCACGCAAGGGATACACGGTTTCTTCTTGCAGACATGGGCCGGGTGCTGCCTCCCGTCTTGAGCGAGCTTGCGGCCCCGGAGTCTTTTCCCGCGTCTCAGCGCATCCCGATCGTCCTGAAGCTGCACGTGCGGTAGGGCAAGAAGGCCGATATCTCGCCCGGGAGTCACAGTGCTCGCGCATCCAAGCGAGGGGAGCTAGGGAATGCGTCGAAAGAGACCGCGCGAGGACTCGCCACTCTCGCTAGCATGTAAAGAGCAGATTGAATATTTGGAGGTCACCCCATGGCGAAGTGGGCGGTTGGGATTCTCGTAGCCGTCACCATTCTCTTTTGTGGCTACACGTGGCTTGTCCTTCATTGGAGCTACTCGAAGGGCGAGAGAGCGGGCTATGTCCAAAAACTCTCGAAAAAAGGCTGGGTCTGCAAAACCTGGGAAGGAGAGATGGCGCTCGTGTCGATGCCGGGAACGGTCGCGGAGAAATTCAACTTCACGGTTCCGACGGATTCCATCGCTCAGGAGATCAATCGGAGTATGGGCAAGCGCGTGTCCCTATCGTACGAGCAGCACATCGGGATACCGACCAGCTGCTTCGCGGATACTCAGTACTTCATCACCCAAGTCACGCCGGTGGATGACGGCCAAGTGCTTCCGGTCATGC
The DNA here is from genome assembly GCA_035315025.1 of Myxococcota bacterium. Classification (GTDB taxonomy): domain Bacteria; phylum Myxococcota_A; class UBA9160; order UBA9160; family UBA9160; genus UBA9160. The sequence continues at coordinate 7,092 of DATFYN010000774.1, read as the reverse complement.
CAGGTGCTTCGGGGGCCCCGATGAGTCCTCCCGGAACCACTCCGTGATTCGCCCTTTCGGCGTAACGCCCTAAAGGCCGCGTCCCGCACCTCAGATTGGAGGCGGCTTCGACGCAGGAAGCGCTCACTCCCAGGGAGGAGATCTCGCGCAAAATCTCTCTCGAAATCTGAGCGCACAGGAACCCGAGATCTTTCGAATTACCCAGGCAAAGCGAGCTTGCCCAACCCACAGCACGAACCTTAGTGCGGCTTGGGTTTCGGTCTTTGATACGCGAGCGGAGAGAGCACCAGCCCTTCGGGCGGCGGATCGTCGCGGAACTCGCCGAAGAGCTCGTTCTTCCGGTAGAAGCGATCAAGGAAGGCGCCCATCACGTCGACCTGTGTCTTGTAAACGTGGAGTACGTGGAGCTTGTCTGCGGACTCTGCGGACGTCATCGGAAAGGACACCCAGTCAATGGGTGCCTCCGACAGGTCGGCCGGCGGACTGAGCGGCAGGGGTGGCTCCCCCGATGGTCCGGGCCAACCAGGCCAGTGTACGAGATAAGTCAAAACCCGCGCGCGCGGGCGGCTCTCGTCGGCCTGGGCGTAATCGTGAAACGCCTCGAGCGTGAATAGACCGGTTGCACTGTGGTCCCCATGTTGGTCGCGTGGGTCTGGCAAAGCGACGAGCGTGGGCTTGAGATCATGAAGCAGCTGGCGCAGAAGGCCTTGCAGCTCGATGCCCGAGTATGGCGCACCGGGCTCGACGGAATGGCGATAGGGAACGTGCGCGGCGGCGGTGGTGTGTGATTCGTAGGGATGCTGCTCGGAAAAGTGCCGCTCCCAGATCTCGCGAAGCCCTCCATCGGGAAAGCCGAGGAAGTGCGCACGCTTCTCTGACAGTCGCAGCAGCGTCAATACCGCAACGGATTCCCGGCGTCGCCACTCGCCGTATTCGACAAAGAGCTCCGGTCTCGGCTGCGACTGGCGAAGCTCAAAGACTACGCCCTCGACGTAACCATCGCCTTCCGTGAAATAGACGATGTCGACCTGCCCGCCCTCGGCAAGCACGCGGCGGATGAGACCGCCACAGCAGATGATCTCGTCGTCGGGGTGCGGTGCCATGACGACGAGACGCTCGGGCGAATGGAGCTGGAACTCGGGCAGTCCATCGCGTCCATTGAGCCGCGGGAGATGGAACGAGCAGCCCGGGAGGAAGAAGAGCAGGAGTGCGGCGACAAAACGCTTCACGCGCGGGGCCAGGCTAGGCAGACCTCACCGGTCGCATTTTCAAGCACCGCGGGCGCCGCCGACAGAGCAAGGCGGTGCCCATCGGCGCTCTTGCCGGTGCGGAGGTCAAAGCGGTAACCGTGCCAGGGACAAACGATGCACCCATTGGCATCGGGCATCGCCTTCTCCAGAGGTCCGCCGAGGTGAGGACACACCGTCGTGTGGGCGCGAAGCTCACCGGCGATCTCGACGATGCGAAGGCGTACACCATGCGCATCGATCACCCGCGGGAGCTGGGCGCGGAGGGACGAGGCGGAACCGAGCGGCAAGGGCTTTGTATCGGCGGTCGCGGGAGCGCCGCGCGCATCCAGAACCGCCTGACGGCGGACCATCATGCCTTCATCCTCATTCCAAAGCCGCGTGTAGAGCTGGGTATACATGGCACCCACCTCACGATTGCGCTCCCCTCGGGTCGCTGTGACCCCGGGGAGATGAAACTCGACCGCAATGCGGGTCACCCGATCGGCCACGGGATCGAGATGGGTCCATATTTCCGTGCTCTCGCCCACGCCCGCGAGGGTCCGGGTCACGTACCGCAGGTGCGCTCGATCGAGGCACACCTCGATCCACGCAGGGCGCGGCTCGCCGGGCTGCGGCAAGAGGACACACGCCCGCCAGCCCTCAGGCCGGGCAGCCACCTCGCGGATGCCGAGGAACGAGTCGCGGTGGAGCCAGGGTAGGTGCTCCCAGTCGAGCACGTTCTCCCAGATCCGCTCGAGGGAGGCCGCGACTTCGCGTTCGTATACCGCCGCCAGGGTGAGCCCGGCGATTTCGATGGACACCCGCCTTCCCCCCTGCACGCACCCCCCGCGCGCGCCTCAAAGCCTGGTAGGCCGGCAATGTACCTGCCTGCGACGAGGTGCGGGAGGTCTGCGTCCCAGGGGGTTGCTCCACAAATGGGGGAGAATTCGCGGCCCCGAGACGTGTACACGCAAAGGCTCCTCGGCTGCGGACTGGCATTCGCAAAACCACTACGGTCAGTGACCTCGAGTCCTACGTGAAGGCCGTCGGTCAATGGCTTTCACCGGGTCTTAAGCTCCTCGGCTCCAGCATCATTCTCGGCTCCGGCAGGCGAGATCCTCGGCCTGCTCGAGCGCATGATGGCTTCGCGGGAACGTGGCAGAGATGAGACACCCCGAGGCTTATTCGAGTTCGGCTTGGGGATTGAAAGGGGGCTGAAGCGGACCGGCCGCTTCCCACGTCTCCTGGCTACGCTAGGGTGCCAACGACGTTGAGCTCCCGATTCGTTGAGCCCAGGGGATGGTCGACCATCCCATCGCAAGCGTTTCCCGCGAGGCCTTCGACTTGAGCGGGCCTGCGTCACCGCAAGCGTGTTAGGCGAGGCGATGCGCGAATCGATTTCCGGTGATTGGGAGGCGCGCCGTAGCAAATTTGCGTGGCGAGCCCTCGGCGCCAGCTTGATTGTCGTCCTCTACCTTGCTGTGGGCGTTTTCGACCACGAACTCTGGCCCCCCATCGAGCAGGCGGTCGCTGGTGTGACCTGGGAGATGTACACCCACGACGAGATCGCCGTACCAAAGATCAATGGGATCCCCTACCTCGAAAAGCCCCCTCTTGCCTACACGCTCTCGTGGCTGAGCTGCAAGATCGCCGGACGCCTGAGCGCAGGCTTCGTGCGCCTTCCCGCGGCGCTCTGCGGTCTCCTCTCGCTCGCGGTTCTGTTCTGGATAAGCCGACGCCTTTATGGCGAGGCCGTCGCATGGATCTCCACCTACCTGTGCGCGACCACATTTACCTTTTACGACATGATGCACAGGGCGTCCTCCGACAGTGTGGCGCTCTTCTTCATCATTCTCTGTTTCGCACTCTTCCTGCGTACATTGGACACGGAATCGAGCGACCAGGCTGCCCCTGCGAACGACAACTTGCCGACCTCCGCGAGCCGCGCCGAACTGGCGCTTGCCTCTGAACCGCACGGGAAGGGCTCGGGCGAGAAAACTGTCTCCGGCGAACCCAGGAGAGGTTTCGACCGGACCACGCTGCCCATCGAGAGGCGGCCTCGCTCAAGAGCTCGCTGGCTTGAGGATCTCCCTTTCTGCCTCGCCCTCGCCGCTTCCTTTTACGCCAAAAATTTCTACACCTTTCTCATCGTGGTTCCCCCCGTCACGGTCTTTCTTGTGATGACACGGCAGTTCCGGCGACTGTTCGGGATCGGTGCCACCGCCGCGGTCGCTCTCGCGCTCCTGGTCGGACCTTGGTGCTACGCGCTTTACGCTAAGGGTGGCCTCGAGTATTTGCGGATCGTGTTTTTCGACAATACGCTCGGTAGGTTTTTCACCTTCCGTGACACCACCTCGCTGAATATCGGAGAATTGAACGACGCCTTCCGAACGGAGAAGAGTCGTCCACCTTTCGGCGTTGCGCGCTGGGTCAGCGCCGATATGCTGCCGTGGCCTTTCATCTATGGGGGTGCGTTATGGGATCTTTTCCTAGGGCATAAGGTCTGCCCGCGCCGCTTGTTCTTGAAGATCGCGTTCATCGCGATCATCGTCTCTTTGAGTCTTTCATCCTCGAGACAGATGACCTACTTCCTGCCGATCGTTTTTGTGCTGAGCCTCGTCTCCGCGGAGTTCTTTCACGACCTCCTCGGGCAGGGTAGGCAGTCGACTCGAAGGCGGCAGCTCGTCGCCCTGAACCTCGCGGTCGTCGTTATCGGCTTTGCGCTCGCGCCGCTCGGCGCCGGGCTCCTACTACACAATCGTTCACTCATCTGGCTCTTTGCACCGAACCTTGTCGCGGTCGCTGCGCTTGGCGTCATGCTGAAGGGACGATGGCACGAAGACCTAGCACTTTGGGTGTGTGGCGTCGTCATCGCCTGCTCGGCGTGGTTCACACTCGCTTTCGCAATTCCTCCCATCGACGAGCTGCGATCCTGGCGCCCGTTCTTCGCTCAAGTGCGCACTGAACTCGAGGGCCGGCGGATCTTCACCCCGCTTGTGAACGACCGGCGCTTGCCCGCCATGAACTTCTACTTGGATCGAAGATTGGAGATACTGAAGGATTCCGATCAGATCCCGCTCCTCCTCGGTTCGCCCGAGAAAGTCGGCATCGTGGTCTCGGTCAATGACTACAATGAACAGAGAGATCGTCTCGCCAAGATTCCCCACCGCGCGATTCGCGCGTCGAAGGGCGCAGATCTCTTTGTGTTCCTCGAGAACCCCTAAGGACTTTCGCCACAGGAAGCTCTGCGTTCGATGTTCAAGACCGGCGCTAGAGAAAGATGGCGCCGCGTGCTCAGCGGCGGGCCTGCTGGGGTCGTCGGCAGACCACGTTCGACGAGCACGCGGCACCGGAGCTCCGCGCAACCGGGACGGCGGAGCCGAGGCAACTCTCACACCGGGGAGCGGCTGGCGTCTGTGACCTCGATCACCTCGATTGAGGCCACAAGCGAGGGGATGTGTGAGGCCAATCGAGGAGGGGTTTGGTCATTCGAGCTTGCCCCGCTTCGATCGTCACCGGCTCGATGTCCCCGGCGTCCAAGCGGGACATGAACGCGCTGTACGTGGTCTCGGAGGGAGCGCCTACTTCTCGCGGAGCATCGGCACGAACATAAGGACCGCAGCAGGAGGATGGCCCAAAGGGCAGGCGGTCGCGAAGGTCGCCGCTGCGTTCGGGCGGCCGGTCCGTTCTTTCCGGCCGCTCGCGGCGTGGCATCGTGGTGCGAGGTGCTGCTCCGGGAGGCAGCGCGAAGAGATCCTCTCAAGGAGGTCTAACGATTGATGGAGAAAGTGAATCTCGCAGAGAAGCTTGCGCTCATTGTCGAGCACTGGCGACCCAAGGTTGTCGGAGAGCTCAATGGACAAGAGGTCGAGCTCGTCAAGTTTCGAGGAGCGTTCGTCTGGCCATCACCACGAAATGGAGGACGAGTTGTTTCTGGGGAAGGTCGGGGTATCCGGCCGATGCACTATTTCGAAGCATGAAGAGCCCCCTCGACGGATCCAGCAAGCCCCGTGATTCCTGTCGCCGGACGGGCTACTGATTCGATTCGTTCAACCCGTTCTGGTGAGACAGGGGAGGAGGAAGCTCAGCCACTCGACTATCGAGCGATCCTTTGCAGACAGTAATTCGGGTTCTTGCCCACCAAGCTATAGCGAGGTAGCGCCGCTGCCTCGGTCGCCGCGCGATGCGACCCCCAAGCCGATCCGTCTGCGGAGTCATCGAAGATCACGTAGCCACCGATCTCCAGGAATCTATCCACGTTTTGGAAATCCCGAAAGGATTGTTCGTAGGTATATGCTCCATCGATATAGGCGAAGGCAATCGGCCCTCCAAGAAGGACGGAATGGCCGAAATAGTCGACCGTGTCCTCGTTGCGTGACCATGCGTCAAAGAAAGCATCGGACTCCCGCGCGATATGGTGTGGCAAGTGTCGCGAGCTGAACAGTAGGATGTTGCGTTCAAATGTGTCGATGACGTGCTGTCGGTAGGCCGAAAAGCTCACATCAGAACCGGGGATGTCGAAGAAAGATCAGCGCCTTCGAAAGTCCAGGCGTCCACCGAAAACACAGGATTCAGTCGATGATACTTTCTAGCGAAATGCAGGATATGGTTAAGCGACAGCCCCGCAAAGGTTCCGATCTCGATAATCGCACCCGAAACCTTCAAGTTCTGAAGACAGTAATCCAAAAGATACACATTCCCTGGCGTGAGCATTCCTGGATTTATGAAGCTGAGCCATGCCAAGGAATCATCGAAAGGGATGGTCTTAATTGCGGCCGTTCTCCTTATGGGGAAACGTTGCAATCGTCCGAGCGCACGGCGGGCAAGTCTCTTAGCGCTATGAAATTGCATTGACAGACATTCTCCGGTTGAGTTCATTCGTCCGATTATCGCTGTGACAGACCCAGATTGAGACTTCGCAGCTTACGAAGTGGTGAAGTCAAACGCCCGGCTAGGCCGAGCTTCCGTGCGACGCGGTACACGTCTTGATGCGACGAAAGCCCTGCCTCTCGAGCCGCCTCCCTGTAGGGCGTCCCGTCCAGCACGAGATGTAGGGCGCTCTTGATCGCGGGGCCGCAGCCGGTCGCGTCGGTCGTCTCGTGAGTGACCTTGGCGGGAGGTTCGGCGGGAGGCTGCGGCGAGGGAGGAAGCGCGGGCGTGCTGGACAAAAATCGATGCCGCCCACGGCGAATACGAGGTTTACGGCGACCTGACCCATTACTGGCCGCTGGTCAGCCCCGGCGGGATCATGTTCGGGGACGATTACTACAGCACTTGGAGCGGCGTCATTAAGTCGGTAAACCGCTTCGCTTATGAAAACGGTTTGGCGCTGGAGACGAACGCCGGGAAGTGGTTCGTGACGAAGCCGGCGCTCTAGACGATCGTGCCCCGCGGAAATCGCCTGAACTACGTTCCGGCGGGATATTCGGGCTTGGTCGGGAGGACCATGCGCCCTTCAGCCATGGCCCGACCGCCCTCCCCCGCTCTGGTAGCCGTACCGTAGCCGCATTTGACGCTTTCCCCCCGCCGCTTCGTTCTCGAACGGGACCCTAACAGACCGTATTATCTTGTGTTTCTGTGGTGGCCCCCCCGGGACTCGAACCCGGACGCAGACCGGAAAAATAGAGAGAAAACGCGGACTTCGAGAACCGAAAAATCAATCAGGGACAAGTCAGGGACAAATCGTCGCAAGCGCTGAGCACTGTCGGTTGCAGAGGAGGCGTTGGACGGGCGCTCGGAACTGTTCTCGCACGAAGATTCGTGGGGGGAACGGGCTGATTTACCGGCGCTCTCCCTGCACCTTCGGATCTTGAAAGATCCCCAAAGAGACGTCTCCGGGTCTGCCTTGTTCTATACGATTCAT
>DATFYN010000773.1:0-4589 GCA_035315025.1 Myxococcota bacterium | reverse complement strand
CTGGAGAACGAAGCGCCTCGGCGGTACGAGGAGCTGAGGCGTCTCAATGACCGGCTCCGCGAGCGAGCCAGACGGGCGCTGGCCGGGTACCTCTGCGCACAGAACCGTGTGCCGCTTGCGACTGGCTTCGCGCGAGGGCCGAGGGATCTCAGCGATCTGTTGCTGCTTGACGTCGAGGCCGGCATCTGCGAGCGGGCGAGCCGGGTCGAGGAGGCGATTTCCGCGGTCCAGACGTTCATACGCCGGAGCAGGCTCGGTCTGGAGCAGAACTGGAGAGTCAGCCGTGCATTCGCCCGCCTCTGGGACGGTCGCTTTGAGACGTATCAAACCTGGGAGCGTTGCAAGCGTCGCGAGCTGTACCGGGAAAACTGGATCGAATGGAGTGAGTTCGAGAAGGTGCGACGTGTCGAGGCCTTCCGGTTCCTCGAATCCGAGCTGCGCAGGTCGAGCATCACCCTGGCCGCGTCCGGGGGCCTCGAATGGTGGCCCGACGAGTACGAGCCGCTGGAGCATGGCCCGGAACTTATCCAACAACGCGAGCCGTCCGAGCTTCATCGACTGACACCGCCGCCCTCATCGCAATCGACGACACGCGAGGGCCTCAACGTGCTCGCCACCCAGGAGCGAGCGGGTCGGCCGACGTGGCTCAAACCGTGGCTCTCCAGCGATGATTCGGGACAGCCTCAGACACCAACACCAACACCAACACCAACACCAACGCCGCCGACCCCGGTCCCTAGGATCACTCATTTGTTGATCCAGGAGGTCGCGCTCGGCGGCTCGCAGCCGTTGCCGTTCTGGATGGAGTCGGCGATGAAACTCGGTACGCGCTTCTGGCGAGTCGCCGCAGCCGGTGTTCCCCAGGCCGCTCTCGGCTTCGTTCCCCATGGGCACGAGCTTCAGGACCTCTGCTGCTGCAAGTGCGGCCAGGTCCACCGGGTGCACATCGACGAGTATTACTTCTGGCTGGAAGCCGGGCAGAAATACTCTGAACCCATGCAGAACGGCGCCCAGATGACGGGATCGGCAGTCTACTCTTCCGATTCGCCTCAGAACTTCCAGTTCGGGTTCCAGGACGCCTACTACGACTCGACCGCGCAAGAGGCGGCGCTCTGGCAAGACCCGACGCAACTGCCGCAGCTCTTGGAGTGGGATCCGAACCCGATCGTCCGGCTGGCGTGGTGTCGCGTCCACAACTGTGAGTTCCAAGAACCTCGGCGCTCGCACGAAGGGATCGAGGTCACAGTCATCCCTACGGCAGACCTTACGTTCCAGGGGCGGACTGTCGACTCGCTCATCTTCGCCTTGACGAATGTCGCATCCTCATCCACGGGCTTCCGCTACGACCTCGCGACCGACTCCGCCGTGGTCCTGCCGGACTTGTCCGTGCCCACTTCGCCGAGCCCCACGTTCGTCGGGGGTCTGCCGAGCTATCCGTTCTTCGTCTACCACGAGCCCGGTGCGCGGCTCTTCCCGTGGGGCCTGTTCAGCCCCGCGCTCGCCGTGGCCTGGACGCTCCGGGCGCAATGCCGATTCGAGGCCGCGCTGAGGTGGTACAAACTCGTCTTCGACCCGTTACACCAGGACTGCACATGGGTGGACTGCAAGAAGGATGCATCCCCCAACCCGGGGACGGACGGCAGCCCGACCGGCACGCCGACGAACGACCCCCGAACGGGAACACCTGCCGAGACGTCAACCCGCGGCGCGACGGCGACCGACAGCGAAGTCGTCACCGGGCGCGGGAACTCCGATCAAAATGGCTGTTGTCAGAGTACGGGCGTGACGGTCGAGGTCGCGAAGAAGCGATCGATCATCCTTCACACCCTCGAGACGCTCGTGGACCTGGGCCGGGCGCTCATGCGCCGGAACACGCGCGAGGGTTTTCAGCAAGCGCGGCTGGTCTTTGAGATCGCCGAGCAGATCCTGGGCAAGCGGCCGAACTCGGTCCGTTCGAGTGAGGTTGCGACCGGGCAAACGGTCGCGAACCTACAGCCGGCTTTCGCCCCACTCAACCCGAGGCTCCTCGACCTGTACGACGTCGTGGCGAACCAGCTTGGCCTAATCCAAAACTGCCTCAACGCGTACCGACGGCACGAAGGGCGTCCGCAATGCGACACCCCCTACTTCGGCGACAGCCCGCTCCGTGAGGGATGGCGCACCGCCGTCGAGCCGTGCGAGGAAGCGGACGGTTGGTGCCACCTGCACAGCCCTTACCGCTTCGAGTTCCTCATCCAGAAGGCGCACGAGTGCGTAGGGAAGGTCCGCGAGCTCGGGGCCGCGCTCCTCGCGGTGTTCGAGAAAGGGGATGCCGAGTCGATAGGCGCGCTGCGCACCCAGCACGAGCGCGAGCTGCTGACCTTGCAGCTTACGACCAGACAAGACCAGTGGCGCGACGCCGACTGGCAGATCCAGGCTCTCCAGAAGACCAAGGCGGTAAACGAGACTAACCTGACCTACTACAACGACCTGGTCCAGGGGGGCCTGATCGACCAGGAGATCCAGTACGAAACGCTCACCGACGTCGCCGTCATGTCCCGCACCGTGGCGAGCTTCTCCGAGGCTGTCGCGCAGGGGATCGGCGTGACTCCGGACCTGTGGACCGGGGCGGCCGGGTTCGGGGGCACCCCGCTCATCTACGACCAGATCCCGATCGGGACGAAGCTGGCCCAGGTCTTCTCGACCGTGGCGAGGGTCGCCAACATCTTCGCCGACATCGCGAACACAAACGCCGGGCTCGAACTGACGCAGGGGGGCTGGCAACGCCGCCTCGTGGAGTGGGTCCACCAGACGCAGGTGCTGCCCATCGAGATCGAGCAGGTCGAGCTCCAGATCCTGGGGGCGCAACGGCGCCGGGACCAGGCGATCAACGACCTGAACGCCCACCGCAGGCAGATGGAGCATTCGGCCGACGTTCAAGACTTCCTCCGCGACAAGTTCACCGCACACGACCTTTACCTCTGGATGCAGCAGGAGACCGCGGCGCTCTACTCCAAGACCTACGAACTCGCCGTGAGTACCGCGAGGCAGGCGCAGCGGGCGTTCAACTTCGAACGCGGACACACCACGCGGCACTTCCTCCCGCATGAGACCTGGGACACGCTCCAGGAAGGCTTGCTTGCCGGGGAGCGGCTCGAGGCCGCGCTCGACCACATGGAAAAGGCATACCATGACGAGAACGTGCGTGAGTACGAGCTCACCAAGCACTTCTCGCTGCGCCTGCACTTCCCCATGGCCTACCTGCAACTGAGGACGACGGGATACTGCGAGATCGAGATCCCGGAATGGATGTTCGACCTCGACTTTCCTGGTCAGTACATGCGACGCATCAAGAACGTGACGCTCACCGTCCCGTGCATCACCGGACCATACACCGGCGTTCACTGCCGCCTGACGCTGCTAAGCAGCACGACGCGAATCGATCCCCGCCTGGATCGTCCTCCGGCTCGATGTTGCTGCGACGACCAGCGGCGCGACGGCTACGAGGCGTGCCCCCACGACCCGCGCATCGTCAAGCAGTACGCGGCGAGGGAAGCCATCGCCACGTCGAGCGGACAAAATGACTCGGGGTTGTTTGAACTCAATTTCCGGGACGAACGTTACTTACCATTCGAGTTCCTGGGTGCCGTGAGCCGCTGGCGGATCGAGCTGCCGCCCGAGAACAACTACTTTGACCTGGATACCTTGAGCGACCTGATCCTGAACCTCAACTACACAGCCCGTGAGGGAGGCGAAATGCTGCGGCGCGCCGCCAACGAAATCGCCCAGCGCCACCTACCCGGTAACGGCTGGTCCTTCTTCGACGTCCGTTACGAGTTTCCGGACGCCTGGGAGCTATTCCGGGACAGCCTGGAAGGACGAAAGCCAGCCCGCGAGCTTCGTCTGAGAATTAGCCGAAAACTATTCCCCTACATCCCCGGTCAAAGGGAGCTTATCGTCACCGGCGTGGCGCTACTCTTCGAGGCAGAGGAAGGCAATATGGACGGTTGCTGGGAAGGAGGAGTCCCTGCGCGTCACGTGATCGAGCTCATGAGCCAGCACGGAGACAAAGGTCATGCGGAACATGGTTGTGAGTCCAAAGCGACGGAGATCGCCTGCGTCGCCAGTGCCGACTGGCCGAATCTCCACCATGGGGTCATCGAGACGCGTTTGGGGCCGTTAGGGCGCAACGGCAATCCGCATTTCCTGACTTTCCGGTTCCCGTCGGGCACAGGTGAAATCTCACGCGCTTTTCTGTTCTGTCGCTATGAGGTCACAGGTTCGTGGCCGAAGCATTGCGTGACGATGTCGTAAACTATGGATGTCGCGATCGTGCGAAGAGTCTTTGGCAATTCGGTGTGAGCAGCAAGCCCGCGTGTCGCCCACGCCGAACGGCGGTGCGCGGGTGGATGCTCATTGACACGAGGAAACCTGGCCGCCCGACATGTGGATTGCGCAAGACTTGTCGATCAGTCAGGTAAAGAAGGCTGGCAAAAGCTTGACGGTCCGCAACCCGGCCAGGTTCGCCCGGGGTTGATCTGGCAGGACGCGGTTGGGGCCCGACCGTCGTCACGAGAGCGAACGTGGCCACTCTCTTTCCTTGGGTGCCG
>DATFYN010000772.1:0-3426 GCA_035315025.1 Myxococcota bacterium | reverse complement strand
GTGCTTCTGGACGAAGTGGGGCAGGTTGTTAACCTGCGGCCGATTGGTAATCGGCCGCAGGTTAGCACTAATCTACCCGACCCGGCCCAGAAGCATGTTCTTACTACACCGGACTAAGCGTACTTCGCGATCTCTTCTTTGGCGGCGTTTACTACCGCGTCGGGCGTGGAGCCGAACTTCTTCTGCAGCTCCTTCAGCGGTGCCGATGCGCCGAAGGTGTGCATGCCAATAATTCGGCCCCTCTCGCCCACGTAGCGCTCCCATCCGAAGGTGGATTCCTGCTCCACCGCGACGCGGGCCCGGACGTCTGGGGGAAGTACGCTGTCCCGATACTCTTGCGCTTGGTGCTCGAAAATGTCCCACGAGGGCATCGAGACGACCCGCGAACGGATGCCATCGGCCAGCAGCTTCTCATGGGCCTGCACAGCGAGGCTCAGCTCGCTGCCCGTGGCGATGAGGATGACCTCGGGTTTGCCGCCCGGTGCGTCGCCCAGCACGTACGCTCCGCGCGCGACACCGGACGCTGGGGCGTATCTCTTCCGGTCCAGGGTCGGGAGGGGCTGACGCGAAAGCGCGAGCACCGCCGGCTCGTGTCTGAGCTGCATGACATAGCGGTAGGCCTCGACAACCTCGTTCGCGTCGCCGGGCCGCAGTGTCACAAGCCCGGGGACTGCACGCAGCGATGCCAGCTGCTCCACCGGCTGGTGCGTCGGGCCATCCTCTCCGTCGCCCATGGCGTCGTGGGTAAACACGAAGACGGTGGGCAGCTCCATCAGAGCCGAAAGCCGGAGGGCGGGTCGGAGGTAGTCGCTAAAGATAAAGAACGTCGCGCCGAACGGCCGCAGCTTCGAGAGTGACAACCCGTTCAGAATCGCACCCATGGCGTGCTCTCGGATCCCGAAGTGCAGGTTCCTCCCGGCCCGGCTGCCCACTTGGAAGTCCCCAGCCCCCTCGAACTTGAGGGTGGTCTTATTCGATGGCCCGAGGTCCGCCGAACCTCCGAGAAGCCAAGGCACGTTCTGGGCCAAAACATTCAGCACCTTGCCCGAAGCTTCCCGTCCAGCGACGCCCTTCGGGTCGGCCGGGAAAACCGGGAGGTCGCGGTCCCACCCCGCCGGTAGATCGCGCCGCTGCATCTGATCAATCTCCGTCGCCAGACCTGGATACTTCGAGCGGTAGGCTGCAAACATTTCCGTCCAAAGCTGGCGGGCCTTCGCTCCGCGCTCGCCCACCCCGGCCGCGAAATGCTCGCGGACTCCGTCGGGTACCAGAAACTTCGCATCCTCGGGCCATCCGTAGGCACGCTTGGTGAAGCGGACCTCGGCCTCGCCGAGCGGCTCGCCGTGGGCTTCGGCAGTGTCCTGCTTGTGCGGGGAGCCGTACCCGATGTGGCTGTCCAGGATGACGAGGGTGGGCCGGCCTTTCGTCGCCTGAAAGACCTGGAGCGCGTGCTCGATCCGCTCCGTGTCATTGGCGTCGCCCACCCGTAGCACGTTCCAGCCGTACCCGAGGAATCGAGCCGCGACGTCCTCGGTGAACGCGATACGGGTGCTGCCTTCGATCGTGATGTGGTTGTTGTCATAGACCCAGCACAGGTTGTCGAGGCCAAGGTGTCCCGCGAGCGACGCGGCCTCTGCCCCGACGCCCTCCATCAGGCAGCCGTCTCCGCAGATGGCGTAGATGCCGTAATCGAAGACCTCGAAGCCCGGCCGGTTGTACCGGCTCGCCAGCCATTTCTCAGCGATGGCCATACCAACGCTGGTGGCGATGCCCTGCCCGAGCGGCCCGGTCGTGGTTTCTACACCCGACGTCCAGTGGTACTCGGGGTGACCCGGCGCCTTGGAGTCGAGCTGGCGGAAGCGGCGGATGTCGTCGAGGGAAACCGAGGGCTGCTTGAGCCTCTCGTAGTCCGCGTTCACTGCCTGGGTCCCGGTCAGGTGGAGCACCGACCAGAGCAGCATTGACGCGTGACCGTTCGAGAGCACGAAGCGATCGCGGTTCGGCCAGATCGGATCCTGTGGATCGAACCGCATAACGCGATTCCAGATCGTGTATACGAGCGGCGCGAGCGCCATCGGCGTCCCGGGGTGCCCGGAGTTAGCGGCCTGCACAGCATCTATGGACAGGGTGCGGATGGTATTGATGCACAGGCCGTCGAAATCGGGTTTGGATGTCATCTTCGCCTCCGTCATCGATGCTGGAAATCACGCTCGAGAGGACCAGCGCAGCCCACAGGAGTCGCGACGCCTATTCGATTACTTCGCATGCTCAGCCGCATCCGGATAATAGAGCTCATCGTTCCCGATCGCGTGGGGCACCCCCTTCGGTGGGCCCGTTTTCTCGGTTGTCCACGGCCTCGTTGAACGCAAAGACCTTCCGGTTGCCGCCCTCCTAGGGGTCGATCTTCTCTTGCTCTGCGGTCGCCATGGGCTCCGCGTGCGGACTGCGCGAGGTCGCGCACCGCCAAAGCTGAATCCAACGAGCTCGGCAAAGGCGGCCAAAGCGAGCCCGTGGGTGGCTAGGTTCTTCACTTCTTCTTCTTCTCCCCTTCCCCGCTGTCGAAGCTCGCTAGGAATTTGCTGATCAGCCTTTCGGTCGAGAGGGCGTTCGTCGTAAAGGCACTGGTCGCTCCCAATTTGAGCTTTTCGTCCAAACCATCGTCAAGTTGACGTCGGTGACGGACCGGGCGCCGGGAACCACCTGTGGAAGCTGAATGAGGCGTGCCAGGCGGGGCGACCTCCCGCGTCTTGGGGCATGAGGGCGGGAAACCTTCGCTCTGCCAGTCGGTCTCCGCGTTCCTGCGGGAGGGAGCCACCGGCTTGCGCCCCTCCAACCTGTCCGCGATTCGCAGCCTGGTTAGATTGCACCCTTCCCGACGGCCTTTGGGGGGTCGACAGAGAGAAAAAGGAAGACATCGGTACGCAGGATTTGAGGTGCCTTTGGAGTCGAGTCGATGCGGCTTTGAGCGTTGCGCGTCGATACCTCGACAGATCTGACGAGCCGTCGGCGGGATAGGAATTCGACTCACCCCCGCGCACCAGGAGGAGTGACTTCGGGTAAGTCTCTGTAGATTGCTCTCGTGGAAGACGGTCCCCGCGGTGGTCAAAGTCTGGTGCCGGCGGAACCGATGCGTTTCGGGGAAAGTCAAAATTTAGAGAAAATCGTTTCGGAGGTGCGCTCACCATGACCGTAGCCACAGCTCGCAACGTCGAAGGGGCCGCCCTCTGCCCCTTGGAGCGACAGTGGAGTCGGATGGTGTAAACTTCGCCGTTGCGAGCCGTTACGCCACATCTGTCACTCTTGTGGTTTTCATGCCGGGAAATGAGGATGCAGTCCTCGAGTTCCCTCTCAATCCCCGCGTTCACGTCACCGGCGACGTATGGCACGCCTTCCTAGCGGGTATCGATACCGGCTGCGAGTATGCGT
>DATFYN010000771.1:0-4322 GCA_035315025.1 Myxococcota bacterium | reverse complement strand
TATCACGATGCATCCTGGAATGCAAGCGGAAAGATTGAATTTACATGGGAACATTCAGCCAGCGTGCAAGCGCGAAAAAGGCCCTGATCTCGCGGGCATACGCGAAATCAAGGCCTCAAATCACGGGGAACTTCGGGTTAGCGGGAGCTGGCGCTACCGCCGAAGGCGCAGCGACCAGGGTGACGCTCACGGGGTCCGGCTTCAGCTCGAACGCATCCCCAGTCATGAAATCGACCGCGAAGCAGATGGGGTACACGGCTATACAGATGAAGTTCATGAAGACGCTCATCGACACGTCGTGAGTAGGTCTACTCGTACGGACTGAGCATCGAAGGTCGCTGCTGTGGCTGTTTGGGCTTCCGGCAGGGAGCTCTACCGACACGCTTGAGTTCACCCTGTCGCTCAAAGACCAAGCGGGAGGCGAGGTGTGGTCGAACTCATTCCTCGGAGACAGCTCGATCACCCAGGGCTTGTATTACAACTTTGGTGACGACGCGATCAACTTCTCAGCGCTCATGGAGACCGGAATGAACCAAGCGCTACAGGATCTAGCGTCGAAGCTTCCGCAAATCGTTCAAAGTCTGAGCGACCGCATGACACCCACCGCTCCCTGAGCACTCGGCGCGGTCCGTCCGGTGCTGCTGGCGCTTCCTGAGCTGCCGACAATCCCCAAGCATTACGAGCGCACCTTCGACCTTTGTCGGCGAGCGCGCCCCAAGAACCCCGCTCCTGGAGAGCCCCCCGGTCGTCGCTTAGCTGGAGATTCCCCGCGGGGATGCTAAGCTGGTCTGCGCGTACTGGAAAAAGGCTCAGGATTGGGAGGCCGCGAGCAAGCACTGGACAAGCTTGTCAAAACATAAGGCACACCAGAACTACGTCTGGACGATTCTCTGCCACGTCTGCAAAAAGACACCGTCGTCTCTCGTGAAGTACTCGGGCACGAAGGGCGGCATCCCTGACCAAACGGACGCAGGAACGATTCGGCGTGGCGTGGACTACGCTGTCGATCTCTTGCAGCTGCCCCGTCGTCCACGGCGCCATCGCGGGCAGCCCCGCAAGACCAGGCCGCAGGTCTCCCCCCTCACAAAGAAATAGGCAGATCAGAGAGTCCCGACACGCCCGGTACTGCCTTTTTCATCGTCCTCGACTTCACCGACACTCGTTCTCCGTACGCCGCAGATCGGCGAGGGACAAGGACGATGTACCACCAATACGACAATCCTAAGAACGCCGCGGAGATGCCGCGAGGGCTCTTACCGACCGGCCACGCGGCAGCGCACCTCGGCCTCAGCCCTCGAACGCTCGAACGATGGAGAGTGCTGGGCACCGGGCCCGTCTTTCGGCGTCTTGGTCGCGCGGTTCGATATTCGCTGGTCGACCTGGAAGCCTTCGCGGCAACTCGGATGCGCGTATCGACCCGGGATCGGAGTAACGCATGATGACTCGCACATCATCTCAATTCTCGTTGGGTCAACCGCTCTCATGTCCGTGTGGTGCCGAGCTGCGGCTCCACCTATGCGATGGAGTTCTCTACGCCGCATGTATTGAGTACCCGACGGGATGCCACTTCGCGAAGAGAGTCCTCTCGGAATGGCTGCTCGACTTGATCGCTTTTGAGATCAAGAACGCGCGGCGACGCGGGCGAAGCATCGCAACCCACCTGCGCAAAATCGCCGCGAAGATCGAAGAGCAGCTCAAGCGCGATGAGAAGCAGGGTGCGCAATGACAGGACCCGGGAGGCCTTCGCCTCAACTATCCGAGATCATCTCCACCTTTCAACGTCACTACTTCATGCCCGATCCCGGTGCGCTCCTGGTAACACTAGGGACCGTGGCCGCGAACTTCCTTGACGGTGATCCAGTGTGGCTCTTGGTGATCGCTCCACCCGCCTGGCTCAAGACCGATGTCATCCAGGCCGTGGCGAGGGTTCGCAGCGTCCACAGCGTGGGCGACCTCTCGGTAGCGGGCCTTCTGACTGGCTCTCCGCAGAAGGACTGGGTTCCGGGTGCGAGGGGCGGCCTGCTCCCCACAATCGGCAGCTTCGGGATCTTGCTGTGGAAGGACTTTACGAGCGTCCTCACCATGCACCGAGAGAAGCGCGAGGCTCTCCTCGGTGCGCTACGGGAAATCTACGACGGTAAGTATGTGCGCACTCTAGGGAACGACGGAGGGAACACACTCCCTTGGAGTGGCAAGCTCGGAATCATCGGCGCGTGTACGGAGGCGATCGACACCTGCCACGCGGTAATGAGCACCATGGGCGAGCGGTTTGTGCTTTACCGGCTCCCTCGGATCAGCGAAGAGGAGCAGGCACGGCGTGCCCTCGCCCATTCAAGCAGCGGCGGCCGGATACGCGATGAACTTGCAGGGCTGGTTGCGCGCTTCTTCGCGGAGCTAGAAACGCAGCCCAGTGCCGCGGGGACACCTTCCGCACTGCAAGAGCGCCTCGTTCCCCTCTCCACACTGGTTGCCCACTGCCGCAGCAGCGTTGTGCGCGATGCCGCACGCGAGATCGAACTCGTGCCGGGCTCCGAAGGCCCAGGACGCATCGCAATCGTGATGGAGCGCCTGGCGGCGGGACTACTGCGAATCGGCGTCGGAGAGGAGGAGTGCTGGCCCCTCCTCAAGAAGGTCGCATTCGACTGCGTGCCCACGCGTCGCCGCGGTCTGCTCGAGCTACTGGTCGCGGCTGGGCGCGGTGGATCTGCCGTGAACGAGTTGGCGGTCCGTTACTCGCCCGCAACCACACGCCGGGACTTAGAGGAGCTGGAGGCCCACCGGGTGGTCGTGCGCACCGACGCTGTCGGAGGTCGCGCGGAGACCTGGCAGCTCTCCCAGTGGGCGCGGGAGCGGCTCACCGCGATCGGGGGCCTACCTGGGGCAGTGGATCACCTCGGCAAGAGCGTTGTTTCCGAAATGTCGGATGGCTCGTGTCAGCCCATCGTTTCCGAAATGTCGGGTGTCTCTTATAGGGACAGCGTCTCCGTAATGTCGGGTACCCCTCCCCAGACCTTCGTTTCCGAAACGTCGGGTGTCTCTTCTTTTCATCTCAAAGATAAAACCGACATTCCGGAAACGGTCCCCGCTGCGACTCGGTGGTGGACTCAATGGAGCAGTGGATGGGAAGGGGATGCATCCGTCGGGTGGGGCAAACCCAATTGATTCCGGAAACCGCCACTCCGACCCGCCCGCTCACCGGCCGCGCCGTAACCGTGCGGATGGTTCGGGTGGACCGGTGCCACCGATTGGATACTCGGGGCCTGCGACGAGGTGGGGTCTTCAAGAAGCCCGCTGGAACCATGTGGACCGTCATCTGGCAGCGCCCCTTCCCTGTTCTCATGCGATGCCGCCTTGTCGAGAGCGATGGTCAGCTCTGCCTTGGGATCCTTAACGCCTCCCAAGCGAGTGCTGGAGAAGATGCGCCCCTTGCACAACGGTTACTGTTGCAGTCGGTACCCTGCCGCTACGGCGGGCGGCGGTGGTATTTTCGATGCGAATGTGGTGCTCGACGCCGCGTTCTCCACCTCGTTCCCGAAGCCTCAAGATTCGCCTGCCGCGGGTGTACTCCGCTTACCTACGAGTCGCGCCAGTGCCACCGTGACCGGTGGTACCAGGGGATCTGGCATCCATTGGCGCTCATGCAGAGGATGGTTGCCGATCTCGGAAGCCGCAGTCCACGACGCAAGCTGCGAGCGATGTGGCGTTGCGATCCACAGGCCGTGATTGAAGCCATCCGCAAGGACTTGGAGGCCCGTGCTCTCGCCCAGCGGGGAGAAGGTACAGCGCGTGTCTGACCCCGCCCAGAAGCCCGTGCGCCTCGACGAGCGGCTCGCCCTGCGGCCCGCCGAGGCTGCTCGCGCCTTGGGGATCGGAGAGCGCACCCTGCGCCAACTCCTCCCCACCCTTCCTCACGTGCGCGCTGGAGGGAGCGTGCTCCTCCCCGTCGAGGGGCTCCGGCGCTGGCTCGACGAGCAGGCGAAGAGCGAGAAGGCAGCGGCGAACGCAGTCGCGGATCAGATCCTCGCGGAGATCCGTGGTTCTACGAAGTGATTTATTTTTCAAGTGGCGTGTCGTATGATTCGACAATGGCGGCGAGAAGGAAAGGTTCCCACGGCGGCGCGCGTTCTGGCTCGGGGCGTCCCTCGTTGTTCGAGGAGCGAATGGGCCTCACCGTCCAGCTGGAGCGCGCGGACTACGATGCCCTGGGCGACCTAGCGCAGCGACACGGGGTGAGCGTCGGGACGATCGTGCGCCAGGCGATCCGCGCCTACCTCGCCCGTCGCAGAAAGGAGTGATCCGATGGCAGCAAAAGTCTGCTGGTA
>DATFYN010000770.1:0-4057 GCA_035315025.1 Myxococcota bacterium | reverse complement strand
CTGCTCGATATCCCGGTCCGGAGCTCCGGCAAAGACGGTGGTCACCAGAACGCTCTGCTGCTCCGCAACGTGGCGTCGATCTCTCGCCGAACCCAGCCGGCAGAGGTCAGCCACTACAACATTCAGCGGGTGGTCGACGTTCTCGTCTCGCCGCGCGGAGACGATATGGGAGGAACCCAGGCCGCGATTAAGCGTGCCCTGGCAAAGCTCAAGCTCCCGAAGGACGTAAAGATCACCTACCGCGGCTCCGTATCGGCGATGGAGGCGTCTTTCGCGAGCTTCGGGTTTGGCCTCGGGATGGCCATTGTGCTGCTCTACCTCGTCATGGTGGCGCAGTTCCGATCTTTCCTCGATCCATTCATCATCATGTTCGCGGTGCCCATGGGACTGATTGGGGTCATCTGGACGCTGCTTGCGACAGGTACCACGCTCAATATCGAGTCCTTCATGGGAACGATTGTGATGGTCGGGATCGTGGTCTCGAACTCGATCCTGCTCGTCGACTTTGCGAACCAGCGCCGCCGAGAGGGTGCGCCAGTGCGGCTTGCGATCGTGGATGCGGCGCGCATCCGGATGCGGCCCATTCTCATGACGGCCCTCGCGACCGTGGTGGGCCTTCTGCCGATCGCGCTCAAGCTCGGTGCCGGCTCTGAAGCCTCGGCTCCACTGGCCAGGGCGGCGGTGGGCGGCCTCACCGTCTCGACCGCACTGACGCTGCTCCTCGTGCCGGCAGTCTACGAGCTCTTCTACGCACGGCGGGAGGTGGCGAGGTGATCCGTAAGGTCGCGAGCTGGACCTGGTTCTCCGTCGCGTTCTTGGTGGTCGCGGCCAGCTGCGGGAGTCGAGAGGGTGGTCCGTCCGCGGGTGGGAGCCCTCCGTCGGTGAGCGTCGTCCGGCCCGAGCGCGGTGCGATGACGCGCTCCATCACGCTGCCGGGGGACCTCGTCGGCCTCTATGAGTCCGCCCTCCACGCCAAAGTGACCGGCTACCTGAAGAGCATTCGAGTCGACAAGGGCGATTGGGTGAAGAAGGGCGAGGTGCTGGCCGAGATCGAAGTCCCAGAGCTTGAGCAAAAGCTTCAGCGCGCGCGTGCCAATCTCGCGGTGCGGCGCGGAACCTACGAGCGCCTGCATCGCGTCTGGGAGACGGATAAGCGGCTTGTGGCGCGCGAAGACGTCGACATCGCACAAGGTCAGTTTGAGGAGGCCAAGGCGGAGGTGGAGGAGCTCGAGGCCCTCGTGGGATACACCCACATCGTGGCCCCCTTCGATGGCGTCGTCACCGCCCGCTTCGTGGATCCCGGCGCTCTCATCCAAGCCAGTGGACACGGGGGATCCTCGGAGATGGAGGGATCGTCTCCGGGCAAAGGCAACAACGTTCCCATCGTGACCGTATCGGATATCGACACCCTTCGCGTCTATGTGTACGTCCCCGAGGAAGAGACGAGCCTCATCAAAGCCGGTATCCCCGTCACCCTCAGGCTCCGGGAGTTCCCAGGGCGGGAGTTCAAGGCTTCGGTAACGCGATTTGCGACCGCGCTCGACCTCTCGACGCGCACGATGCTCGTCGAAGCGGATATCGAGAACTCGAAGCACGAACTCTATCCCGGCATGTACGCCGATGTCCTGATCGAGCTCGCGCGACATGACGGTGCGCTAAAGCTCCCCGCGTCTGCTGTCGGAGGCTCTGGCGAGGCGTCCTTCGTCTACATCGTTCGCGAAGGTCGACTCGCGAAGCTCCCTGTCACCGTAGGCTTTACGAACGACGGCTGGGTCGAGATCGCTTCGGGTCTCAGCGGCGATGAAAGCGTCGTCGGAACCGTCACCCCTGCGCTCACCGAAGGCGAGTCGGTGCGTGCGGTCTTGACGGAGTCCGTTCCCGCCAAGCTGGCAACCTCGAAGTGAGGACGCGCGGCGGGCTACCCGAAACAGCGCTCCGTCTTTGTATGATCCTCGTTACAACGCTCGCGTTCCATGTCGCGTATGCGGACGAGGCACCGATTCCGCCGGGCAGCGAGCTCACGCTCGAGCGCGCGGTCGAGCTCGCCCTCCGCTATCACCCCGCGCGCCAGGCCGCCGAGTCCGAATCTCTCGCGTCGGTCGAGCGCGTCGGCGAGGCGCGATCGAACTTCCTGCCCCAGGTCTACGGGGTCGGTCAATATTTGCGAGCGACAGACAACGGAATCGGCGATACCGCGTACCTGCCCGGGCTCGGGATTTCCCGCGCGCCGAGCAATGGGCGCAATACGAATGTTCTCAGTGAGACCTTCGACAACTACACGGCCGGTCTCTCCGTCTTCCAGTATCTCTTTGACTTCGGCCGCACACGCGGCATGGTCGAGGAGCGCAACGCACAGGCCGACGCTGAACGGGCGCGCCTTCACCTCGTCGAGCTCGATCTCATCTACCAAGTCTCGGCGAGTTATTTCGATCTCGTCGCCGCGAAAGAAATCGTGAAGGTGTACAAACAGGCCGTGGCTCAGCGAACGGAGCATCTGAAAGCGGTGCAGGTCAAGGCGCAAGCGGGGCTCAAGCCGGAGATCGATACCTATATGGCGCAGGCCGAGCTTTCGCGGGCTGAGCTCCATCTCGTCGACGCTCGTAATGCTGCGGCGATCGCGAAGGTCGTGCTCGACAACGCCATGGGCCTTGGCGAAACCGCCCCCGAGTACACGCAGCCCGACACCCTGAGCCGCTCACCCGTGAGCGAGCCCATCGACACCTATCTGCGCCGGGCAATGGACCAAAGGCCCGACCTTCGGATGCTCGAAGAGGAGGCGCGGGCCGCAGGCGCGCGGATTCAAGAGTCTCTGAGCGACTACCTCCCTACCGTGGGGGCTGCAGCAGGGTACAACCTGAGAGGTCAAGAGCTCGCACCCGCGAACAACTTTTATGCGGGGGTCCTCATCACGTGGCCTCTTTTCAATGGTTTCTTGACGGAGCACCAGGTGGCCGAGAACCGGCTCCACCAGGAGGCCGTCCGGCACATGATTGAGGATCTTCGCCAAAGGGTCATTTACCAGGTGAAGCGCAGCTACCTCGACTGGCAGGCCTCGATCGATCGCATCCACGAGGCGGAACTTACGCTCGAGGCCTCCCGGGTAGAGCTCGATCTCGCGGGCAAGCGCTACGAGAACGGCCTCGGCAGCATCTTGGAGCTCACCGATGCGCAGCGGCGCTTTACCGAGGACGGCGCTGCTTATGTGAAGGCCCAGGCCGACTCTGCGGTCGCAAAAGCTGCGCTTGATCGGGACAGCGCGAGCGGCCCGCCGCGGCCCTGAGGCTCGTTTCCTGCTTGTACCGCGGAGGTGCGGCTTCAAATCGACAACGGGGCGCGCAGCCAGAAGGCGATGGCTCGCGCTTGGCTGTCGGCTATTGGTAATGCAGGATTCTGATCTTTGCTTTCCACGGCGCCGATGGCGGCGGCGCCACCTCTGCCTCGGGCAGAGACTCGCGCAAGCATGCCGCGACCGGCGACTCGGGCTCGGCGGAGACACGACGGACTTTGCCACCCTCTCCAATCACCAGGCTCAGGTCCACGGAGGTGATTCCCGGTGTGGCCTTTCCCTCAAGGCACGCACACACGACCCGAGCGGCCGAAGATCCCGCTGCCTCGGCCGAGCGTGCCGAGGAGGCCTCTTCGCCGCTTCCGTGCACGCAGATCGTCAGGTCCTCGGCAAGGAGCCGACTGTACTCCCCAGCGGAGAGTCCCTTCTCCCGCGGCCTGCCGTTTTCGTCCATCTTCCAGCCGCGGCTGCGCATGCAGAGCGCGTACGCAGACGTGTCCTTCGGAGGAGGCGGGGTGACCCGGGCCGCTGTGGTCTGGTCCATGGCTTCCGGGAGGCGAAAATCCTCGGTAGCCGACGGCGAGCTCGCGCTCGTCTGACTCCTGCACCGCTCCGCATCCGCTTCGAAGGGGTCCCTCGTTGCGCACGCAACGAGAAGGTGCATTCCCAAGACAGCGAGGCTATGGAGCAGATCTCTTTGCATGCGTGAGCTGGGACCGGCTTTCGATTTGGGAGACTCGGTACCACTCCGTCTGCCGACTTCGGTCGAGC
>DATFYN010000769.1:0-6928 GCA_035315025.1 Myxococcota bacterium | reverse complement strand
CATCTTCATCCAGGTGGACATGGAGGACGCGGCTAAGCCTCTCGTTGTCCAATGCTTCGGGGCGGGCGAGCAGCCCTTTGACGTTCGGACCAGCAAAATCGAGCGACCTGGCGAGTACTCTCACCCACTGCTCGGGGTTTTGATAACCGGGGCGGCGCGGCTAATGCTCGCGATGGCGGAGCGTCTGGCCACTGACGCCGGGCTCGACTGGGCAATGTGTGACACTGACAGCATTGCTCTGGCGAGGCCGGAAGGGATGACCAGGGTCGAATTCCGCCGACGCGCAGAGGAAGTCCGGCAGCAATTCACGCGCCTCAATCCCTATCGCGTCAAAGAGTCGCTATTGAAAATCGAGCACGCCACGCTCACGCCCGACGGCAGTCAATCCGACGATGACCCGCCGCTCTATTGTTACGCGATCTCGGCCAAGCGCTATGTTCTGTATAACCTCGACCCTCAGGGGCGGCCGGTTATCCGCAAAGCATCGGCTCACGGTCTCGGTCATTTGCGTCCGCCCTATGACGGCGAAAATCTGGCAATTGGAATTCCGGAGCCGTCATTTGATTTAGATGAAATCGGCGTGCATCGTTGGCAATATGATTTGTGGTATCAGATCATCATTGCCGCACTCGGCGAAAAGCCGGATCAGCCGAATTTCGATTTCCATCCCGCGCTGCACGAACCGGCAATTAGTCGTTATGCGGCCACCACCCCCGAATTGCTGAATTGGTTTGCAAAATTCAATAAGGGTAAGCCGTATTCAGGCCAAGTGAAGCCGTTCAATTTTATGACTGCACTCCATGCTCGAAAAATCCATGGCGAGCCCCTTGATCCAAGCGGCCATCCAAAGCGGCGCCGCGGGCTCCTACGCATTCAGCCCATTGCACCGTATTGTCGGACCCCTAATGCGGCTGCCGATCTCGCCTTCGACCGGGCGACCGGAAATGCCGTCCCGCGAAAGGCATTGCAGAGCTACCTGCAGGCAATTGCACAATATCATCTGCACCCGGAAGCGAAATTCACGAACGCGGATTACACGGATCGTGGGCGGACGGAAAGGCGGCATATTTTGGCGATGCAGATTGCGTATATTGGGAAGGAAGCAGACAAACTCGAGGAGCAATTCTTTCTCGGCGCAGATCCGGAAGCGGGAATCGATTACGGTGTGGCGCCCCGGCCGATTGAGGAACTCAGGAAGCAGGTGCAGCAGGGGATCATCATTTTGGGCTATCGCAGGGTTGCTCGGAGCGCGGGGATGTCCCTCAGAGACGTGTCCCGGGCGGCCCGAGAGCCGGAAAGAGTCAGCAGCAAGCTCTTGATCCGCTTGGATCGCGTGATTGCCCTGATGACCGCAAGTGGAAGAGGTTCGTAAGCGTTCGGGAGAAACCGATTTCCTCAAGCAGTTTGGGGTTGCCCAAGCGGCGAGCGTCTCTTTCTGCGCGTCACCTTGCGTGAGCGCCCCGGGCTTGCCAATGATTTTGTGCCGCCCGGAAGGCTCTGGTCCTGGGTTCGTCGTCTCCTTGTAATCTAGGTGCCGCGCGGATAGCACCCTACGGTTCAGTGTTCGGAGTACAAAGGATCTCTTAGACTCAGATGGATCGGTTGCAACAACGGCAGCGCATCCGTGAGCTTCTTGCGTCAATGGCTGAGCCTTTGCTCGCCCTGTATTTGGCGGCGCTCCGGCTGCTTGAGACAGAGGCCTTCCCCGCGAAGGCACCTTTGATTGCACATTGTGTCCGAGAAGTTGCCAATAGGTTGCCGGCTTATCTCGACGAAATTCCGAGCGGTCGCTTCCAGCATACAGAGGAACTAAACGCGCTATTGGCCGCATGGCGTGCTGAAGGGCTCCCAGTTGGGGACGAATCGCTACCAGCTAGCCTCGACGGAGAGATGGGCGAGCCGAGGCCGTCTGTCCAAATACCGACAGGACTAATCAGGATAGTCGCGTCCCTGCTTGGGAGACACGAAGCGGCTGGGAGACGGGCCCGGGCACAGCGCGAGGCACTGTTCAGCCCACGGGATTCAAGGCTGAAGAGCGAGCAGATCCATAACCAGGAGCCAACAATTCAAATCTGGATTAGGTTGAATAAGTGGTTCATGCAGCACGTCCACCACAGTCCTGAAAGAGCGGCGCGCTCGCCGGTTGAGCAGGCGAATCGGGAGTTCGTTTCCAAGTTCGAGCAGTTTGAAGACCTACTCTACGCGGCTTTGGCCCCGCTGACGGACCTCATGAGCAGTTTGGATGAAGACCTGGAAAACGCCAACAGATAGCGAGATAGAGAAGGCACTCGGGAAGCTCGGCAGAGCGCCGGCTCACCGCTACTTCTTTTCGCGCCTTGAGAATCCCGAATGGCTGGAGCCTCTCGCCAAGCGCCAATACTTCAGCCGGCCGCCCGGCGCTCAGGCCGGTAGCAAGGGAGCATTTTATAACGACTGGCCCGAGGGTGCCTACTTGAGCCGTATGGCTCCGCTGCGCCCCGACGTAGTCAAGCGGATAGCGCTTGCCGTTCCAAAGGTGACGAACCCGTATGTTCATGAGAACCTTTTGAACGTCGCGCTGGGCCTTCCGCCGCAGGATGCCGCAGAAGTCGGGAAGATGATTGCGGACCTAGCGAAGGCTCACTGGAACATAGCTACAGTTCTAGCCTACTCGAAGCTGATACAGCGCCTTGCGGAAGGCGGCCAGATCGACGCTGCGTTTCGCATGACATACAAACTCTTCGAGGGCTCTGGGTCGGACGAAACGTTTGCCTACCAGGAGCTGTGGGAGCTGGGAGAAGCCCTAAAGGCCATCATACCCTCTCTGCGGGATGCAGACGGCTCCCGGTTATTGGAGATGATGATCCGAATTTTGAAACGCGCGCTTATGAGTGCGCGCCTGATCGGTGATGCAGACACGTCATACGACATCTCTTATGCCTTACTCTCAATGCAGAGCGGGCTAACGGGAGATGCGTACCTCAGCATGGAGGACATGCTAGCTAAGTTTCTGGTATCGAGCGCGATTGAAAGCATAAAAGCACACCGCATTGCTGCGGAGGGCGCCCTGCGACAGGTCGAGAAACAGCCCGCTAGCCTGTTCCGCTCGCTTGCATTGGAAATTCTAGCGGGCATTAGTCCAGAGGCGGTTGAGATCGCCCGCGAGCGCATGTTGAGCGACGGGCTGATTGGCGATCCTCGATTTGAGTTCGCTATGAAGGAGCTGGTAAGCCGGAGAGTGAACGAGTTGTCTGTATCTGAGCAGGACGAGCTCGTTGCCAAGATACTTGCCGGCCCCGATCGGGAAGAGGTCAGGAACTCGTTTGGGGGTAGTAGCGACGAGCCAATTCCGGGCGAGGCTATAGACCGTTACTGCAAGGAGTGGACGCGGGACAGGCTTCTCTGGTTCGACGACAAGCTGCCCGAGTCCGCGCGGGGAAGTCTCGAGAGTCTCCTGAAGGAACTGGGAACTCCCGAGAAGGGAGGGCTGGTCTATCCCGGCATATCGAGCCCAGTTTCCGCAGAATATCTGTCTGGGCTCGCGCCTTCCGCGCTGATCGACTACCTGCGGAGTTGGTCTCCGGATCGGCCAGACGGCTCGATCTCCGGGAGACGAGGTGCTACTCGCCTGGGCCTCGCTGAGCAGGCACAAGCGGCGTTCCAAGTTCGCGCCGCAGAATTTGCTCGCCTTGCGACAGAGTTCATAGGTGGCAGTCCGACGTATGTTCATCACCTCCTCCGCGGGCTCGAGGAGGCGGCCCTAAAAGGGGAGCCATTCGAGTGGGGAGAGATTTTGGCCCTGATCGATTGGATACTCGATCAGCCGGTAGTCGAAGAACCACCAATTCCGTTTCCTCTCAGAGACGATGAGTTAGGCTGGTCGGCATCTCGGCTTGCATCTGTCTCTCTGGTTTCGAGCGGGCTTGAGAAGGGCTCGATTGACACGAGGCTTGGCCGATCAGTCTGGGACGTGCTCGTCAGGATTGTGAATGGCGAAGACAGACTATCTCCGTCGAACGACAGGGGTGGCGACCTGCTGACAGCGTCCTTAAACCACCTTCATGGTAAGGCGATGCATGCCATAATGCGCTATGTTAGGTGGCGCTGGTCTACCTTGAAACAAGACGAGTCGAAGGCGGAGCACTTTGTCCCTCTGCACCAGATTACGGCCCTATTGGATCGGCATTTGGATCCCGGCTTCAATCCATCCCTCGCCGCACGCGCCGTGTATGCCGTGAATTTTCCGCTCCTAGTCGCTGCGGCCAACGATTGGTCAAGATCGGCGGCTCACAGGATATTCCCCATCGAAGACGGGGAGGAAGAGCGATGGATAGTTGCGTGGTCGACGTACATTACTTACGTCGGTGCCTATGACGAAGTGCTCGAGATGTTGCGTCCACAGTATCAGCACGCGATCGAGACTCTCGGCAGTGCGCCAACCGAACCCTTGAAAGACGCCGAGGGGAATGGCCTTGGCGCTCACTTGATGACCTTCTACTGGCGAGGAAGGATATCGACATCAAGCGACGACCTGCTGTGGCAGTTCCTATCGCGAGCTTCACCTGAGACGCGAAAGAAAGCTTTTGGGTTTGTTGGCCGAAGCCTCCGCCGAACAAAGGAAGTGCCCGATCTGATCCTCCAGCGGCTAAAGGAGCTCTGGGAAGCACGCGGAGTGCCACCAGCGCACGAGAGTCAGCGAGAGGCTTACTGCATCGAACGTAGCGGCTTCACTCAATGGTTCGCGTCGAGTCATTTCGACCTCGATTGGTCGATCCGGAATCTGCGCGAAGTAATTAGGATCGCCGGCGACTACTTAGATGACGTCTACTCAGTAATCGTTCGCCTCGCGAACCTGTCGGAAACACGACCGCGAGATGCCGCCATCTGCCTGCAAGAGCTCATCACATACACGAGCCGTGTCAGGACCCACCTGTTTGGAATGCCTGAAATTGGCACGATTCTAGAGTATGCGGTTCTAAGCGGAAACCCAGAAGCTTTGGCCGCTGCGCGCGCCGTCGCGACACACTTGGTTGAGGCGGGTGATTTCCGCTTCCGCGGTTTCTTTGAATAAGTCGCTCCGCTCCGGGTCGCGGTGGTCGCCAGCCATTTTGACGGTACGTTGTCCACATAGGCCGGGTCCGTCTCCGATTGCGGACACCACGGGGACACGGTTGAGCAGCCTGCCGGCCCGCTGTGCCGGGAGTGTGTATAGCACATTGATATGGCAAGCTGATCTGGTTGTGGGGTAGGATTTGAACCTGCCGCCCGTCAGGTTACGAGTCTGACGCTGTCTCCGGCAACAGCGCCCGGCTCGTTGCGTATCTCG
The DNA here is from genome assembly GCA_035315025.1 of Myxococcota bacterium. Lineage (GTDB taxonomy): Bacteria > Myxococcota_A > UBA9160 > UBA9160 > UBA9160 > UBA9160. Next base: position 1,623 of record DATFYN010000769.1, on the reverse strand, counting down.
GATATGGTATATGCTACGGGCTGTTGTTCGGGATGATCGTGATCATCCAAGGTAAGCCACCGGGGGCGCGATGCAGACCTTCACTAGGCCTGAGCGAATCACCCTAAAGAACCACATCCTCTATAACGAAAAATGGGTTCAAGATCGCATTGCGGAGGACCCAAAAATCTTGGGATTGGGCGACTTGGCTCTTCGCGACAAGGAGCGGATCCAGCCTCAGGCAGGACGGCTCGACTTACTTCTCGAAGACACTGATCCAGAAGCCGTCACGCGATACGAGGTCGAAATCCAGCTTGGCTCGACTGACGAATCTCACATTATTCGGACTTTAGAATATTGGGACATTGAGCGAAGGCGCTATCCCCAGTACGACCACTGCGCAGTGATTGTGGCTGAAGACATCACAAGCCGCTTTCTCAATGTCGTTTCGCTGTTTAACGGGTTCATCCCATTGATTGCCATCCAAATGCAAGCGTTCAAAATCAAAGAATATGATACGCTGTTGTTTACGACCGTAATGGATAAGCGCACTCTCGGCGTTGAACCTCCTGCGCCGCCGCCTGCCGTCAACCGGGCGTACTGGGAGGAGAAGACCTGTCACGCCACCATAGAAATTGTGGATCAGCTCCTCAAAATTCTGCAGGAGTTCGATCCGTCTCTCGTGCTGAACTATAACAAGTACTACATTGGGTTATCGAAAGGTGGACGGGTGGATAACTTTGTCTCCTTCCGACCTCGGAAAAATAGCGTGGTGCTCGACATGGCGAGTGAGCCGCTGCAAGCACCCCGCTCAGCTACGGACACGGCACGGGCACGGCAAAGCCGCCTGCGGGGCGGTGCTCCGAGGCGACGGATAAGCTGTGGTCCGCTTCGGATCGGGGGCGGCGTCCGCAGCCGTGCCGGCAGCGGACCTGATCTCTGGCCCTCGTACCCCTCACTCTCGCGGCACGAGGTCGGCGTCCGCCCCTAGTGGCTCGCCCGCTCGGTTAGGAAGCTCAGTGCGGCAAATCAGACAAATGACCTAGGATAGCATGCCTGTGTTACCAATTTGAGTTTTATCTATACCCCCCGTGGCGATCCAGGGCCGGGTCGCAGATGGTCTTCGCGCGGCCCTGGATTGCCACGGACCTCGGCTGCGCCGAGGTCCTCGCAATGACGGGGTTGGGGCGGCGCCGTCGAAGCTGCTTCGACCACGTCACGTTGGTGGACTGCTTGCTTCGCGCTTGTCCGCCCTGCGGCGTTGCGAGCGAGGCCGAGCACGCGCAGCCGGGCGCTGCGGCGGCGCAGCAGCACGCGCAGAAGGGCGGCGTGGTCGCGCACGAGGCCGCGCTCGACGTCGCGGCGTGCGTGGGCGTGGTGCGCGCCCGGGCCGCTGGGGCGGTACGACGGCCAGAGAGTGATCTCGAACGGCTCGGGCTGCGGGCCGTAGCGCGCCCTCTCGGCGGCGCGCTGCTCGCGTTGCGCGGCGAGCATGGGGGCGCGCTCGGCGCGGTAGCGGCGGCGCTCGGCGAGCAGGCGGACGGCGCCGCGCCGGGCGAGGCGGTGCAGGCGGCGGTCGGCCTCCTCGTTGCCGCCGACGGCCTCGAGGTAGAGCGAGCGCGCGCGCTCGCAGGACGGGCAGCG
>DATFYN010000768.1:0-8629 GCA_035315025.1 Myxococcota bacterium | reverse complement strand
GCAGGATCAGGTTGGCGGAGAACTGCCTTAGTTCGCTGTCCCTGGTATCGAAGGAACTTTTTTCTGAAGCAATCAACAGCCCGATCACCAAAGCTGACAGGGTTGCGACGGTACCGACTGCCATCTTTACGACGCGCATGTAGCCTACCATGGCTGGGGTAGTGCGTCCGTCAGAAGACTCCGCGACTGGCAGTTGAGCGTCTGATTGAGAGGTTGCCGAGCCATGGGATGGCGCAAGCTCCCGCCGTCTGGGAAGGAAGAGCGAGCCGAGTTCCTGCGCAGGAACAGACGCCGCGCGAAGTTTCTGGTGGACGAGAGTCTCGGCTCGGGCACTGCGGAGCGGCTGCGTCGCGAAGGCTGGAACGTACGAGATACGACCGAGGCTGGACTGAGGGGCCGATCGGATGAAGAGATCCTCGGGTTCGCGCTCCGGTACGGACGCATGTTGCTGACCTGCGATGGGGACTTCCTCAACGATCGCAAGTTCCCACCTCACAGAAACCCGGGACTTGTGGTGCTCCCTAGCCCGGAGCGAGGGGAGCAGGAGCAGCGCACCGTCCTCCGGTATGCCATGGAGATCGTGGGATGCTTCCCCGATCCCTTTTCGCCGCAGCAAGGTGACGGTCGCGGCTGACAGACAGATCTCGGTCCGTGGCCATGACGAGTCCGGTGCAAGGCGTACGACCCGCTACCGGTTCGAACGCGATGGCATCCCTTCGATTTGGGTCGATGACGCGATTGAGGTGAACTGATAGCGTGTAATGTGCGCGTGTAAGGAGGCGAAAATGATTCTTGGGGTGCGTGTTCCCCATGCTGGAGTCGTTTCTCGCTTGTCGATCGTGACGTTAGCCCTCTTGAGCCTCTCGTCGGCCGCACCCGCCGCTGCTGCCGACAGTCTCAAAGGTCAGGTGCTCGGCGCAGGCGCTCCGATCGCCAACTCGACGGTGACGCTGTGGGCCGCCAGTGCGGGCGCGCCCAAGCAGCTAGCTCAGGCTCAAACTGGCGCCGACGGCCGATTCGCACTTGGCGCAGCCGGCGCAGCCGACAAGGAGGTCATTCTGTACCTCGTCGCCAAAGGTGGCCAACCCGCCGCCAACAAGGCGGGCGGAGACAACTCTGCCATCGCGCTGTTGGCCGTACTGGGCAACGAGCCTCCGGCCACAGTCACGATCAACGAAATGACGACTATCGCCTCGGTATGGACACACGCGCAGTTTCTCGACGGCGCTGCAATCAAGGGCCACCCGCTCGGCCTGCGGATCGCTGCCGGCAATGTTCCCAACCTGGTCGACCTGGAAACGGGTGGCCTGGGCACGGTGATCCAGGACCCGCTGAACAGTTCGCAGACGGCGACGCTGGCGACCTTCAATACGCTGGCGAATTTGCTGGCGGGCTGCATCACGCGCGTCCAAGGCGATGCGTGCAACAAGCTCTTCGCAGCCGCCACGCCTCCGGGAGGCGTTGCGCTCATCGATGGTCTCGAGACCTCTTGAGGAAGCGACGAGGGGACCAAGCATGAGGTCACTTATGCCCTTCTGGACGGGAAAGCCAACCTGATGTGACACCCTTTCGGGCTATGGATTCTGAGAATTCACCCTCCGGCCGGCCTCCGCGTCCTTGAGCAGCCCGATGATCTGCTCCTCCGTGAACCGGCTCTTTCGCGCGGTTCTCCTCTTGCGAGTTCTCAGCTCAGTTTACGCAGGCCCGGATCCGGGTGTCACGCAAAATCGCGGGTACGTGTGAGAGCTCAAGCAGGCGATCCGCCACTACCTCTGTGCATGCGACGTGCCAGGCGGGGGACGACCTCCGGCGCTCCAAGAGCTGCAGGACTCGAGAGAGCAACTCCGGCTCGCCATCGACACGATTCTCGCGGCGGTCTGGAGCGCTCTGGCGGACGGCTCTATCGACTTCGTGAATCAGAGAATCAGCATTGGCTCGAATATACGGGTCTCTCTCGGGAGGAGAGCTGGCTGGGGTGGGGGCGCGACGATTCATCCGGAGGACCGCGCAGGGTTCTTAGACGATTGGAGGGCGGCGGTGGCCACCGGGAAGCCCTTCGCGACGGAAGCACGCGTTCAGAGGGTTGACGGACAGCATCGCTGGACGCTGATCCGTGCCATGCCGCTGCGCGACGAGCTCGGAAAGATCATCCGGTGGTATGGAGAGATCACCGACATCGATGACCGAAAGCGGGTAGAAGAGGTGCTGAAGGAGCAGGCCCGCCTCCTCGACCTGACGCACGACGGGGTCTTCGTACGCGACGTGAACGACGCCATCACCGGATCGTCGCGGTGCCGGCCGGTCGACAAGGAGCCGGCCAATCGTCACGCGAGGGCACCTCGGAACCCGCGACCACACGCCCGCGTAATCCTTCCGGCAGAGGCGAAGCGGCCGCCGCCGGCTGCGCCCACGACCCTGCCGCGCTGAATAATGCGCTCGATCTGATCGGTCGCGCGCCGTCGGGGGCACCGCCCCTTCTGGCAGCGCAGCGCCCGTCATGCGGTCATGATACCCAGGCGCGGCGGCCCGATGGACGATGATCAACAAAGGAGCCGGGGCCCTCCAGCATGTGGGCGATGAGCTTCCCACCGTGCCAAGATCTCTTTTCAGCGGAGTGAGACCCTGACGCGTCGCGAGGAAGGCACGCCATGATCGACTTCTTTGCTAAGCTTTTTACCTCGGACTTCATGCCGCACGGGCACTGTTTTTTCTGGAATCCCGGAATCCTCTGGTTGCACGCGCTTTCTGACGGGGTGATCGCGCTCTCGTACTATGTGATCCCGTTCACGCTCCTGTACTTCGTACGCCGCCGCAACGATCTGCCGTTCAACTGGATGTTCGTCATGTTCGGGCTGTTCATCCTGAGCTGCGGCACCACCCACGTCATGGACGTGTGGACTCTCTGGCACGGCACCTATCGACTGGCCGGTGGGATTAAGGCCATTACCGCAGCGGTGTCCGTGGTGACGGCTGGATTGCTCGTCCGGCTGATTCCCCAGGCGTTGGCGCTTCCCAGCCCGGCGCAACTGCGAATCGCCAACGACAGCCTCGAACGCGAAATCGCCGAGCGCCGTCGCGCGGAGACCGCGCTGCAAGCGGCCCGTGACGAGCTGGAAACTAGAGTGCAGCTTCGGACCGCCGAGCTTGCCGGGGCCGAACAGAGATTCCGCGGGCTGCTGGAATCGGCGCCCGACGCGGTCGCGGTCGTGAATCGTGAAGGCGAAATGGTCTTGGTCAATACGCAACTGGAGAACCTGTTTGGCTATCAACGGCGAGAGGTACTGGGGAAGAAGATCGAGCTGTTGGTGCCGGAGCGGTTTCGGAGTAGACATCCGGAACACCGCGCGGTTTTCATTGCCGACCCTCGCACGCGGCCACTGGGGTCTGGGCTGGAACTGTACGGCCTGCACAAGGATGGACGTGAGTTTCCGGTGGAGATCAGCCTCAGCCAGCTGAAGACCGAGGAGGGCGTGCTGGTGTCCAGCGCTATTCGCGATATTTCCGAGCGCAAGCTGGCGGACAAAAGGATTCGGCAGAGCCAAGCGGAGCTTCGACAGCTTATTGATGCGATTCCCCAGCAGGTCGTCGGCTTCGACGCGGATTGGAGTCCGCTGTTTGCCAACCAACGAGAACGGGAGTACACCGGCCTTACGCTCGAAGAGGCGCAGTCCAAAGACGCGTTTCGCAGAATCGTTCATCCAGAAGATCTAAAGAAGTTGGAGACCCTCCGTGAGCGCGCGCTTTCGGAGGCTGCCCCTTTCGAGGTGGAGGCACGAATAAAGGGAAAAGACGGGCAGTATCGCTGGTTTCTGATCCGAGACAATCCGCTGCGGGATGAGAGAGGAGGCGTCCTTCGGTGGTACGGTACGCGTACCGACATCGAGGACCGAAAGCGGGTAGAAGAGCTGCTGGCGGAGCGGGCCCGCCTCCTCGACCTGACGCACGACGGGGTCTTCGTACGCGACCTGAACGACGCGATCACCTACTGGAATCACGGCGCCGAGGTGCTCTACGGCTGGAAGAGGGAGAAGGTAATCGGCCAGGTCGGTCACACTCTCCTGAAGACGATCTTTCCCGCACCGCTCGAAGAGATCACCGCAACGTTGCACCGCACGGGACGGTGGGAGGGGGAGCTCCTCCAGACGACGCGGGACGGGAGGCAGCTCACCGTGGAGAGCCGGTGGTACCTGCAGGAGGACGAGCGCGGCCAGCCGGTCGCGACCCTTGTGACCAGCACCAACCTCACCGAGCAGAGGCATGCAGAAGAAGCCTTGCGCAGGATGCAGGAAGAGCTGGCTCACGTCTCCCGGGCACTGACCATGGGAGAGTTGGCAGCCTCCATCGCCCACGAAGTGAATCAGCCGCTCTCGGCCGTCGTGATCAACGGCAATGCCTGCCTGCGCTGGCTGGCGGGCGATTCCCCCAACCTCGACGAGGCTCGAGAGGCCGCCCGGTGCATCGTCCGCGATGGGAAGCGTGCCAGCGACGTGCTCGCGCGGGTCCGAAGCCTCTTGAAGAAGGAGGCTCTGGAGAAGACACGGCTGGACCTGAACGAGGCCATTCGGGAGGTGGTTGCGCTTGCCCAGGCCGAAGTCCGGAGGAACGGGGTGGCTCTGCGGATGGAGCTGGCCCGTGATCTGCCGCCCGTGCGCGGCGACCGAGTGCAGCTACAGCAGGTGGTGCTCAACCTGATCTTGAACGCGGTCGAGGCCATGAGTGCGGTGGAGGACCGCCCCCGAGAGCTGGTCATCAGGACGCAGAGCGGTGAGCTCGATCCGGTGCGCGTCACAGTGCAGGACTCGGGCCGCGGCCTCGACCCTGAGAGCACGAAACGAATCTTCGACGCGTTCTACACCACCAAGCCCGGAGGCATGGGAATGGGACTGTCGATCTGCCGCTCCATTGTCGAGAACCACGACGGACGGCTGCGTGCCGTGCCGAACGACGGCCCCGGAGCCACCTTCTCGTTCACTCTCCCGAAGGATGAATAGGGGCGCGATGCAGGAGCCGGAGGCAGTCGTTTTCGTCGTGGACGACGACGCCTCGATGCGCGAGGCGTTGGGTAGCCTGCTTCGGTCGGCGGGGTTCCGGGCGGAGACCTTCGCCTCAGCGCAGGAGTTCTTGACCCGCCCGCGGACGGACACGCCGGGCTGTCTGGTGTTGGACGTGCGGCTGCCGGGCCTGAGCGGCCTCGATCTGCAGGAGAGGATGGCCGAGCTCGACCTCGAGATCCCCATCGTGTTCGTGACGGGCCATGGTGACGTTCCGACGTCAGTGCGGGCGATGAAGGCGGGGGCCGTCGAGTTTCTCACGAAGCCGTTCGAAGAAAAGGATCTATTGGATGCGATTCGACAAGCGATCGATCGCGACCGCGCCGCACGCGAGGGGCGAGCGGAGCTGGCAGAGCTGCGTCGTCGGTATGAATCACTCACGCCGCGTGAGCGGGAGGTGATGGAGCGGGTGGTCTCGGGGCTCCTCAACAAGCAAGTCGCTGCCGAGCTGGGCACGAGCGAGATCACCGTCAAGGTTCATCGGGGTCAGGTGATGGGAAAGATGAAGGCCAACTCCCTGGCAAACCTCGTCAGAATCTCCGAGAAGCTGGGTATCAAGGGCTCAAGAAACCCGTAGCACGCGCCCTGGAGTTCGAGCGCCGGTCGCCACCTATACGAAGGTATAGGGATACCAAAGTATAGTGGCGCCTCCTGTCCGAAAAGCGCTTACTTTGGACCACAGCAGCTGTGGAGATGAGTGGTCCGGGTGAGCAAGCTTCCTCTCATTTCAGTGGTCGATGATGACGAGTCCATGCGCGACTCTCTTCGAAGTTTACTCCGATCCGTCGGGCTCGACGTGAGGGCGTTTGCTTCCGCCGAAGAGTTCTTGAGCTCCGATCATCTCCGTCATACGGACTGCCTGGTGGTCGACGTGCGCATGCCGGGGATGGATGGGCTCCAGCTTCAGCAGCAATTGCTGGCCACGGGTTTTGAGATTCCGGTCATCTTCATCACGGCCCACGGCGACGAGCCGCTGCGCGCGCGAGCTCTCAGAGCGGGCGCAGTGGCCTATCTGCCCAAACCGTTCGACGAGGACGCGCTGATGCATGCGATCCGCGCGGCTCTGGAGCGCAACTGACGTGCGGCTTCTCCCTTGCCCGACGGTCAAGAGAAGGAGGGTTACGCCTTGAGTCACAACGATTCTCCGATCTGTGTCGTCGATGATGATGCGTCCATGCGCGAGGCCCTACGCAATCTGATCCTGTCGGAGGGGCTGAGGGTGGAGACCTTTGCGTCGGCCGAGGACTTCCTGGCCGGCCCGCCGGCCGACGGACCCCGCTGTCTGGTGTTGGATGTACAGCTCCCCGGGTTGAGCGGACTGGATCTGCAAGAGGAGCTTACCTCGGCGGACGTTCGGGTCCCGATCATCTTTCTCACGGGTCGCGGCGACATTCCGATGTCGGTACGAGCGATGAAGGCAGGGGCTATGGAGTTCTTCACGAAGCCCATCGACGATCAGCTGCTGCTACGCGCGATTCGCCGCGGGATTGCCCGGGATGAGGGAGCGCCGCACTCACAGCGGAAGATCGCGCAGGAGGACTTTGGGGACATGTGCGGTACCAGCGCCGTGCTGAGATCGCTCGCGGCGGAGAACGTCCACCTTCACGAGGAGATCCGCACCGACCCCAACTTCGAAGGGATTGTCGGCGAGGCCAAGGCGTTGAAGCACGTGCTGAAGTTGGCGCAGATCGTCGCCCCGACCGACTCGACGGTGCTCATCCTGGGAGAGACCGGAACGGGCAAGGAGCTAATCGCCCGGGCGATTCACGACCGGAGCGGGCGGCGCGAGCACAACTTCGTGAAGGTCAACTGTGCCGCCATCCCGAGTAGCCTCCTCGAGAGCGAGCTCTTTGGTCACGAGAAGGGTGCCTTCACCGGGGCGATCGAGCGGAGGACGGGTCGGTTCGAAGCGGCGAACGGCGGCACGCTCTTTCTGGACGAGGTCGGCGAGATCCCGCTCGAGCTCCAGCCGAAGCTCCTGCGCGTACTCCAGGAGCAGGAGTTCGAGCGCGTTGGCGGCTCGAAGACGATGAAGGTGGACGTGCGGGTGGTCGCGGCGACCAACCGGGATCTGGCCGGGATGGTGAAGGAGCAGCGCTTCCGCGACGACCTCTACTACCGACTAAATGTCTTCCCGATCGAGGTTCCGCCTCTGCGGGAGCGGGCCGAGGACATCCCGGCGCTGGTTCGCTACTTCGTGCATCGGTTCGCGCGGCGGATGAAGCGGCGCATCGAAATCATCCCGAGCGAGGCGCTCGAGGCCATGGAGCGGTACGCGTGGCCGGGCAACGTGCGCGAGCTCGCGAATCTGATCGAGCGGGCCACCATCCTCTCGCCGGGGCCGACGCTCAAGGTACCCCTCGGAGAGCTCATTCCGATCCGGCCTCCGGCGGAACCCGCACGGGGGGATGGCGCGACGACGCTCGAGGAACTCGAGCGGGCGCATATCCTGAGGGTTCTCGACCAAGTCAACTGGGTGGTCGGGGGTCCGCGAGGCGCCGCCGCTCGCCTCGGGATGAACCGCACGACGCTCCACTCGCGGATGAATCGGTTCGGGATCACCCGGCCTACTTCCCTCCACGACGCAGCGGAAAGCGAGCGGGCCACCTTCGACCGCGTGTCGGACACCTGTGCTGAGTCTAGATCTGTCGATCGAAGGCGCGTCGCTATTTGAGTACCACTAACGGCATGGATTCAAGAGCAGCTCCAGCACATTTCGAATGCCGGCCTCAGCTCGACCACCAACGCGCGCGCAACGGAGTGAGTGGTCCAACCACACACAGTGAGTCATTTACGCGAGGGCAGCCGCCACGAACCGGAAAGCGGTCGGAGACACAAGGTAATCCATATGGCCTAGGCCAAGGACGGCACCACAGAGGGCCGGAGCTCGCGTTGCAAGTGATGCGCAAGCGGGGCGAGCACTCTGCCGGAGGCACCGAAGCCGTGCAGCAGCACGATCGGAGGTGCGGCACCGAACCTCGTTTCGGAAGGCTCATCCCCTTCCCTGAGAGCGCGCAGGGCGATTGGAAGATTGACGGGAAGAGCGGTTCTGAGCAGAATTCCGCGTCCTCTTAGCGGATTGAGATCATCGTTTCTGATTGAGCCAACTGGCTGCTGACCTGGCCGAGGTCTGCGGAGCGCAGCATCCTATCCTCCTCCTCTGCGGGCACTTCGCAATTTCTGTGCCATCGGATGGCAAGGGGCTTCGTGCGCTAGCTGCGACGAGACCGAAGACGCTTTGTCTTGCCTTCGGTGAGCGCGCGCTTCGAACCCGATTCGCTCGAGTCCGCTCGAGCGGTGACGATATGCCAACAAAAGTGCCTGAATCTCGGCGCGGCGGACGCCTTCTACACCAAGTGGCGGCGCGCCGGGAGACCGTCGACGAAGCAGCAAACCTCTACGGCGGCTCGTCGTCGTGGCACGCGACTTGCTTTGCTCAGTTGAAGGGCAGAGCTCATTCCGCGGGTCCGTGTTCCTTCGGTGGGTCTCGATGATGCCCTTCGGAAGGTGCGTCTAGCCGAAGACGTCGACTGATTAAGTCCACGACGCAAAGAAAGCTCTAGCCGGCGCCCAAGGAG
>DATFYN010000767.1:0-4392 GCA_035315025.1 Myxococcota bacterium | reverse complement strand
CCCACAAACGCCGCTGACGCTCGTCCAGCGCGGGCACGAGCGCACGGTATTTCGCTCGGATCTCGCGTTCGGCTCCCACGCGGCCAGGATCGGCCCGGTGGACATATTAGTCAATTTATTTCTTTACGATTCCTTAGAACCACTGCCAGGGCGAAGCTGAACTCCTCCACGCGCCCCTTGTCGAAGCCAAGAAAAAGACCCGTCGATCCTATCTGTCTCGCGGCACTCGCTGATCAGCTTTGATGATGGGGCGAGAGTAAGCCGGAAGACGGGCCGCGGAAGCGGACCTTCGTGGGTTAGAGGCCAGCGGTGAGGTGCGGGTAGAGTTCCGGTAGTCGGCGCAGCAGCTGCTCCGCTTCCAGAGCGTCGTGAAGCCGCGCAGGCCGAAACCCGCGCGAGATGCGCCGGGCCGTTGTGATCGACGTTCACGCAGAAGACCCGGACACCGGCGAGCGTCGCTTCGGCCACGGCCTGTCGCGCGTCCTCGACGCCGTAGTCGCCGGCGTCCGCGTCCGACAGCACAAGAAGAACCCGGGCCCGCGCCTTTTCCCCTCCGGGGCGATCAGACCTCAGGCCTTCGGAATGACGTAGAGCAGAACCGCAAGCACGTGACACACGCTACCGCCTAGGACGAACAGATGCCACAGCGCGTGCATGTACGGCACCTTCTTGAGCACGTAGAAGATCGTGCCGACCGTGTACGACAGCCCGCCGGCGACGAGCAGCCACAACCCGCTCGGGTCCACCGCGTTCATGAGTGGCTTGATCGCCACAACGACAATCCAGCCCATGCCGAGGAACGCCAGCGCGGACACCCACCGGGGCCTGTAGACCCAGAACGCCTCGCGGGCCACGCCGACCAGCGCGATGCCCCACACGACCGCGAAGATGGTCCACCCTGTCGGGCCACGCAGGCTGATGAGCGTGAACGGCGTGTACGTCCCCGCGATGAGCAGATAGATGGATGAATGGTCGAGGATCTTCAGCACGTGCTTCGCGCGAGGCGACGGGAGGGCGTGGTAGAGCGTCGACGACACGTAGAGCAGGATGAGCGTGATGCCGAAGACGATGCCCGCAGCGATCGCGAGCGGACTGCGGGCCCGCCCGCCCTGCACGACGAGCAACACGAGAGCGGCCACAGCCAGCGCAGCGCCGAGCCCGTGAGTGACCGCGTTCGCGATCTCCTCGCCGAGCGTCGACGACGCGAGCGCTGCATGATCCGGACGAGCGACTCTGGCCAAGCGATCTCCCGACTGATCGGCGCGCGCGCTCGATGCGCACGGCGTAGCATATGCTCCACGCCAATACGCGGACCACCGACGGAGGATCGGATATGGAGGCGATCGAGGAGCTCGCGCGCGATCGCGGTGTCTCGGTGGCGGACCTGATCCGCGAGGCTGTCCGCCGGCTTCTCTCGCGTTCGCGGAGATAGCGCATGGGCGCGAAGGCACGAGCCGGGGCGTCTGGTACCTGGTTGTGCACCACGAGGTCCGCCGCTGGAAGAAGCGCGTCGGAACGGGCAAGCGCAAAGGCGGAGTCAGAGGAAGGAAGACCACCGTTGGCGAGGGTGATGGATGTCGGGAGCGTCGAGGCCCGAAACGAAGGGCGGTCGACCGCCGATACTAAGCTCGGGTTCGACGCGTCGCTCGAGCCACAGTTGCCGACTTCCATTCCAAGAAGCTCTCTCCGCCGTGAAGCCGAACAGGAAGAGAGTCCTTCGTGGGTTCAACATGGGGCGGCTCCATAGTCAACCGGATACCATTGGATGCAAAATCACCGACTTGAAGGTGCAATAGGCGGGAAAAACGGTGATCCTCCAGATCGTTTCCGGTGGGCAAACGGGGGCCGACCAAGGGGGCCTGGAGGCGGCGATTGCGCTGGGCATCCCGGTCGGGGGTTGGGCTCCAAGGGGTTGGCTGACCGAGAACGGCCCTGACCCGACGCTGGAATGGAAATATGGGATAAAAGAGCACGCAAAACCCGGCTACCCGGCCAGAACCCTTGCCAACGTCCAGGAATCGGACTGCACGATCATCTTCGGGAACCTCCGGAGTGCAGGGTCAATGCTGACCCGAGAGCTGTGCGTAGAGAACAAAAAGCCCTACTTCCACATCCCGGGGCTGTACATTCTCCTCCAGGAATTCCGGGCCCACATGCAAGGGAAGGTCGAGGAGGCCAAGCTCGTGGACCAGTTCAATCACCTGCGGACTACCCAGATGGGATTCTTCCGTGGGTTTATCAAGGGTCGATTCACGGTCCTCAACATTGCAGGCAACAGGGAGAGTGTCCAACCGGGAATTCAGCAAGCGGTGAAGAGCTTCCTCATCGAGGCCATTCCGCTGGCGAACAAATGACTATGGCGGAGAGCTAGGCGACGTGAGCTCCTGATTCGTTGAGATCCACGAGCCTGCGAAAGCCTCCGACTATGTCGCGATCTACAACGACAATCCGAAACCGTTCGTCTGGACCAAGACCGCCGATCAGATCTTTGCATCTTGCGCACGATTTTCTAACCGAATCTCGGACTCAGGACGGTGCAGGGATGGGCTCGGCTCGTCCTTGTGGAGGGCACCCACGGCGCGGCCCGGTCGTGACGCCCGGCGGAGCCAAAAGGCGAAGATGCCAAGAATGGCAACCGGGACTCCGATCAGGATCAGCGTCGTGACATAGTAAGCCTGTCGCTGTGCTCCCTGGAGCGAGAGACACATCGCGCATGCCGCAGCGCTCCGTGCCCCGAGCATTGCCGTTAACGCAGCGAGAAGGACGGCGCCGCGCAGCACAGGGCGGCGGCGAATGCCCGCGTCATCGCTCATGCCCAGTACACGAGCCCGTAGAGGACAGGCCAGATTCCGACCACGAAAAGCCAGTACATCCGGTAGGGCGCGAGTTCAGTGCTTTCTCTCAGGCGACCGCGGCGGGCCGCGCGAAGGGCGAAGCCGAGCGCGGCGATGGCAACCAGCACGTGCACGGCATGCGCGCCCACGATGGCGTAGAACGTCGCACCATAGAGGCTCGAGTGCGTGGTAAGGCCAAAGTGGATGAGGCGCACCCACTCCATCCCTTGGAACAGCACGAAAACCGAGCCAAGTGCGAGGGCTCCACCGAGGCCGCGCGAGAGCGCAGCGCGGTCGTGCTGCCTCCGGGCACCGAACTCGAAGGCAACAGCCGAAAGCAGGAGGAAGGCGGTGTTTACGCCGGTCACAAGAATCGGGAGGCGCGGTTGCCCCGCAGGCGGCCACTCGAGGGCACCCGCGCGCAGCACCAACAGTGCCGAAACGAGCGCCGCGAAGAACATCACCTCGGTGGCCAGGAACACCGCCATCCCGAGCATGCCGCTCGGGATGAGAGGCCCGCGCGGCACCACGAGCGCCGGGGCGTTCATGAGCCAGCGCCCGACGCCGAGTGGAACACCACATCCGGGACGAGGCCTACGAACAGGAAGTAGAGGCAAAGGAGCCCCGTCACCACAATGAGGAGAACGAAGAAGGGCTCGAACTTAAGATGCATATAGTAGGCCGCGACCAGCCATGCCTTCACGACGGCGACCGAGAAGATCAGGACCACGGTCACGACCGGCAGCTTCATGCCCGCCATCAACAGGGAAATGATCAGCGCCGCGACCAGGATGCCCCAGATCGCCACGTAGTTCGGATGAGCTGCCTCAGCGTGGTTCGCCATCGTCGCCCTTTCCTCAGGAGGTCAAATACAGGAGGGGGAATAGGAAGATCCAGACCACGTCCACAAAATGCCAGTAGATTCCCACGTACTCGACCCGGTGTGGGAAGCGTCCGCGCCTTACGGCTACGAGCACGCACGCGATCGCAACCATGCCACCCGCGACGTGGAGCGCGTGCAGGCCCGTCATCGTGTAGTAGAACGACCAGAACAGGCTCCGTGCCGGCACAAAGCCTTCACCGATTTCGTGGGCATATTCGAACGTTTTCACGCACAGGAAGATGAGTCCGCCGAGCAGCGTGAAGCCGAGCAGACGTGCAGCCTCTCGCAGCTGCCCCTTCGAAACCGCCTTGTGCGCGAGCACCACAGTGAGACTACTCGTGAGGAGCACCAGGGTGTTGAAGGCGCCCGCTGCAGTTACGGTGTGCGATGCCTCGGCACCCCACTCCGGGTGACGCCAGCGAAATAGTATATAGGTGGTGATCAGGCCACCGAAGATCACCACCTCCGAAGCGATGAACCACCAGATACCGAGTCGCCCAGTCGGGACCTCGGTGCTCTCGTGCTCGATGTGCGTGGCGCGTGCGTATTCCAACGGGCCTTCCTCGGCCTAGGCCGGCGCGTCTTGGGGTAGGAAGTCCTCGGCCTGCCCGGGCACGCTGTACTCGTACGGGCCCCGCCGTACCACCGGGACGTGGGTGAAGTTGCCGTGGGGCG
>DATFYN010000766.1:0-4727 GCA_035315025.1 Myxococcota bacterium | reverse complement strand
ACCTCGAAAACCACCTCCGGCTTGCCGAGGCGTACCTCGCGCTCGGCGACACGAAGCCCGCACTCCCGCACCTGTGTCTCTGTTTCGCCGAGAAACTGGAGTTAAGGCGCAGTGACCAGCTGCTTCTCGATCAACTCGTAGGGGGCGCGGGCATGCCGGGTTGCCTTGAGGTCGCGCCCCCGCCCAGGTGAAGAGGTGACGCTCAGTTCGCCTCACCCGTCTCCGTGCCCCAGGCGTCGGGTTTGGAGCGGAAGAGGATCCATAGTGCTGCGGGCAGCGCTGTGAAGTCCGCGAGCATCGAGAGTAGGAATGCCACCGCGGAGAGAACGCCAAACTGGCGGATCGGAGGGAGGTCCGCGAGCGCGAACGCCAGAAATCCCGCCGTATTGATCAGGGTTGCGAAAAAGATGGCGCGACCCGCCACCAGAAACGTGTGGGTGAGCGCCTGCTCGACAGTTCCATCGTGACGCTTCTCGAGGAAATGATAGAAGAAGTGGATCTGGTCGTTCTCCGATGTCCCGAGAATGGTCGAGGCGATGAGGATCGTCGCCACGTTCAACATCATCCCGGTCGCACGCATGACGATGAACATGACCAGAATCGCGAAGATCGACGGAATCATCGCCATGACCCGCGCCGGGCCGTTCCGGAAGACCAAGAGAAACGCCGAGAAGATCACGACCACAGTGAGCAGGAAGCTGTGCACCAGAGTCGGTACGAGGCTCTGTGCCATCTTCGCATTCAGCGGGGCGAGCCCGACCGTTGTGAGCTGGAGCTCGCCCAATGCTGGCGTCTCCGCCATCGCCTCCTGCCAGTGACGCCGGATTGAGGAGTCGAGGCGTTCGAAACCCTCCCGTTCCAAGACGCGGCTGATGACGGTGAGCTGCGCTTGCGCGAGCGAATGCGAATCCACGAAGTGGTGCAGCATCGGCTCCGTGGAGGCGAGGCTCTCGAGTTCTCCCGAGATCGCCTCGCGTTCCGCCGGGTCTTCCGGCCAGCCGTCTCCCTCGCCGCCGATGTAACGGATCATCCGCAGGATCGTGGTGGGCCCGACGGCGGCGCCTACGTCGGGGTCGGCCTCGAGCGACTGCTGGAAGCGATGAAGCCCGAGCAGCACATCCGGCTCCGACACTGTGCCCAGGCTGCCGCGGAGCCAGACCTGTGTGATCGAGAGGCCGGGCAGCGAAGGCGTGAGCCGCTGAATGTCACGGTAGAGCTGCGTATCGTGGGCCATGTACTCCACGGGGTTGGTAAGGATCCGCATGGGTCCTAGGACTCCCGGTACACCGAACAGGGCTGCCGCGCCGACCGCGGAGAGCACGAGGGCGGTGACCACGAGCGGCCAGCGCCATCGATAGCTCCACTTGGGGAGCGCGTGCGCGATCCGCACAAACCAATCTTCCGAAGCGGGTCGTTCGAGCCGAGTAGGCGTCGCGAGCGCCTTCTGGAGCGCCGGGAAGAGCGTGAACACCGTGATCCATGTGAAAAGCAGTCCCACGGCAACCCATATCCCCATCTCGCGGATCGGTCGGATGGGTGAAATTGCGAGGGCTGCAAATCCCGTGGCTGTCGCAAAGATCGACGCCGTGCACGCCACGAACTTATTCGAGAGTGCAAAGATCTGGTGCGCTTCGACGGAGTGGCCGGCGGGCCGCTCCATAAATCGGGAATGGATGTATACGAGCGTCGCCGTGGCAGTGACGAGGATGGTCATCGGCACCATCGGCGAGACGATCGTCAGCATGCCGCCTGTCATCCCGATGTAAGCCATGGAGAGGGCGAGGCAGACGCCGAGGGTCGCGAGAAATGCGACGAGCGTGCGAACCGAGCGGTAGAGAGAAAGGTTCAGCACGATCACGAAAGCGGTGAAGATTACGAAATAGTGCCATGCCGTACGCTGGGTCTGATCGAGATAGACGTTGACGTACGGCTGCCCAAGCCGATGAAGGCCGGAAAGCGGTGAGGGGCTTGTATCGACCTCCGCGATCGCACGATCGATCGCGGCGAGAAGATCCCGCCGCTGCTCGCTGTCCTTGACGCCTACGACGAGGGCGATCGCCAGGAAGCCGTCGCCCACGAGCCCCTGTCGCCGAAAGAGATCCGTATCGCTTACGAAATGCCGGAAGCTCTCGGCCTGCTCGGCCGTCGGCGAAAAGCCGGCCCGCGCGCGCCGAAAGGTCGAAAGTGCGGAGTTCACAGTGACGCCTGGGACAGCGGCTACGGCTCGCTCGATGCGGTCCACGCGGTCAAGAACCTGCGGCGCGAACGGATTTTCAGCCTGGGCGACGAGAAGCGCATATTCGCCCGCGCCGAAGACACGCTCGAACTCTCGGGTGGCCACGTAGTCGGGGTCGCTCGTGACAATCAGGCGATCGATCGAGTTGTCCTGCCCGACCTTCAGCGAAAACCAGGCGGCCGGTGGAAGCAGGAGGGCGTAGACGGCGATCACCCACCACGCCTTCCCTACGACACCCGTGAAAAACCGCGCAAGCGGGCTGAGCGGGGCAGAGGAAGGGGGACCGGGTGCGCTCACGCGGGACTCTCCTAGGCACGCCAGCCCCGCCGCATGCGCGGCGCGAGTGGTCCCGGGGCAATCGGAGCTTAGTCCAGCACTGCGCGATCCCAAGGGATCGCCTCGCCGCTCAGCTCGGGGGCGCGGCCGGGTCGCCCGGAATCTCCACGAGCTCGATGCGGGTACCGTCTGGGTCAGTGACGAAAATGGCCGCGCTCCCCACGGCGAAGGAGTTGATCTCCGTCGCTTCGAGCACGCAAACCCCTGCGGCGCGGAGCTGCTCGACCACACACGAAAGATCGCTCACCCGCACGGACAGATGTGTGAGCCCGAGCTGGTTCATGGGCCGTGGGACCGGCGCACCCACGGGTTCGGGCGAAGCGAATGCGAGGAGCTCAATCCGCATGCCGTCTCGCTCCAAATAGACGGCGCGGAGCTTCACGCTCTTAAGCCCAAGCAGGTGGTCCGCATGCGCGCCGGCGACCTCGAGGCTTGAGAGCTCTCGGAAGCCCAGCAGGTCTCGGTAGAAGGGTAGCGAGCGCGCGAGGTCGGAGACGCAGATCCCAAGGTGCCCGACCCGCCGGATGCCCATGGCGGCACGCTACGAGGAGACCTCCCTGGCGGTCAAGAGGGCCGACCAGATCAGGAGAGGCTGGACAAGGGGCCGAGGGGGCGACCATACTTGACGGGTCGTCAGATTGGAGGCCGGTCATGTCCGCTGCCGCGCCCCGCGCCGCTACGCCGTCTTCGAGCCTCGATCCGGTCACCGCGGAAGTGATTCGAGGGGCGCTCGAGACCGTGGCTTTTGAGATGGCCACACACGTCTCCCTGACCGCGACAACGCCGATCCTGAACCAGTCGAACGAGCGCAACGCGACGATTCTCGATGGACGCGGTCGGCTCGCCGCCCTTTCTGTCGGGATCCCCCAGTTCATGCTGTCGTCCACGCTACCCGTGCGTTTCGCTCTCGACTTCTTCGAACAAGAGGGCCTGCATGATGGGGACGTACTGGTTGCAAATGATCCCTATCACGGCGGCGGTCACCTGCCCGATTACAACGTCTTCTCGCCCGTCGTGGTCGACGGCCGGGTCGCGCTAATCGCTTCGATCCAGTGCCACCATGCGGATACCGGCGGAGGCATGCCAGGCGGCTACAACGCCGAGGCGATCGACGTGTGGGCCGAGGGAGTGCGCTTTCCCGCGATTAAAGTAGTCGACCGGGGGGTCGAGCGACGCGATGTCCTTTACATGATGAAGGTGAACAATCGAACTCCCACATTCATGGGGGATCTGCGGGCGCAGATCGGGGCGGCACAGCTCGGGGCCAAACGCCTACGGGAGCTGATCGCGCACTATGGGGTGGGGAGCGTGCTCGGCGCGGTGGATCACGCGATCGCGTACGCCGCCCAGCGTTTCCGGGAGGAAGTGGCGTCCTGGCCCAACGGGGTCTATGAGGCCGATGCGTTCGTCGATCACGACCCGGTAGGGAATGAGGACATCCGCGTCCACGTCCGCGTCACCGTAGAAGGCGACCACCTCCGCGTCGACTTCACGGGATCGGACGAGCGCCAGGAGCTCAAGGCGTACTCGTCCTTCGGAAACACGCGGGGCTATGTCGTGGCACAGCTCGCCACCATGATGGACCCCTCGATCCCGAAGAACGAGGGCTTTTTCGACTCCATCGAGCTCATCGTTCCGAAGGGCTGTTGCCTGAACCCAAACGAGGGCAAGACAGTCGCGGCCGGCACACACCACCCCGGTGTGGAGGTGGGCGAAGCGATCGCGAAGGCGATGGCGGGAATTCTTCCCGAGCGCTCGTGTCCCCAGATCTACAAGCTCGGGATGCCGACCGTGATTTTCGGAACACACCCGGAAACCGGACAGATCTTCGTTGACCATTCGGTGGATTGCCTCGCCGCGTATTGCAACGCGGTGAAAGGTCAGGACGGCTGGGGCTCGATGCCGGCGTCCTTTGGAAACCTGATTCGCGCGACCGCGGAGGTCAACGAATCGATCTTTCCGGTGCGCCACGAGTGTTGCGACTATGCGACAGACACCGGCGGTGCGGGTCAATGGCGTGGCTGTCCGGGCTCGCGCGTTGTGAAGCGCGTGACTGCGCCCGCCGCCGTATCCACCTACATGGTCGGGATGAAGTACCCGATGTCTGGAGTCGCGGGAGGGCGGGATGGATCGCCGAATCGGCTGATCGTCCGCG
>DATFYN010000765.1:0-4197 GCA_035315025.1 Myxococcota bacterium | reverse complement strand
CTGCGCGGAGAGCTGGATGGGCGTGAGCGGGTTCTTGATCTCGTGGGCAATCCGCCGCGCCACCTCGCGCCACGCTTCCATGCGCTGGGCCTTCACGAGCTGCGAGTAATCATCGTACACGATCACCATGCCGAGGCTGCGACCATCCTCATCTTGCAGCAGCGTCATCGTGACAAGAAGTGTCAACATCTCGTCGCCGAGCGGTGCCTGCACCTGGCGGCGGATGCTTTCGCGCACACCCGCCCGCAGGTGCGAGGCGAGGTCGCGGACGATCTCGACGTGCTCGGGCCGGTCGAGCACGTCGTCGAGCTTTCGCCCGACGACCGCCGTACCCGGGACGATGCCGAGCAGGCGCTGCGCCGAAGGGTTGATCGTGCTGACGACGCCGCCCGCGTCAAGCGAAACCACGCCGGCCCCGACGTTGCGTAGCACGATCTCCATGTAGCGGCGCCGTTGATCGAGTTCGGCGTTCGTGCGCTCGAGCCCCCCGTGCGCATCGCGCAAGTCTCGCGTCATTTTGTTGAAGGAGTGCACGAGGAGGCCGATCTCGTCGTTGGAGGTGGGCTCTACCACAACGTCGAGGTTGCCGCGCGCCACCTCCGCCGTCCCCGCGGCGAGCGCGCCGATCGGGCCCGTGATGTCCTTCGCCATCCGAAAGCCCCACCACGTCGCGACGAGCAGGAGCACGAGCGATGCCAGGAGGAGCTCCAGCAGGTAGAGCATGCGCACATGAGAGGCATTCTGCGCGAGCTCGCGGTGCTCGTCCTTGGCGGCCCGAATGTCAATCAGCTTGCGGGCGAGCGAGTGAGGCACGAAGTGGTTCACCACGACAGCCCCAACGGTTTCCGCCGAACGGAGCGACGACCGGATAGGCACCGCCCCCCGAATGACCTCACTCTCCTTCGTCTCGTCCACCCGCGACGCCGCGACACCCCCCAGGGCGGAGCGCACGAGGTCGCTATCTGCACGCGCGAACGTCGTGGCCGGGACCTCGGGGTTGATCGCGGTGATGAGCTCTTGGCCCGTGGCACTGAAGACCTCGACCACGCCGAGGTTGTAGTCGCGCTGCAGGCTCTGCACGACCTCTGCGAGCCGCGGCCGCTCCTCCTCGAGGAGCAGGCGCTGCGCGGTGATCTGGCTCGCGATGCGCTCGCCGTAGAAGAGCGCGTTGCGCGCTGCCGTCGCGTTGTAGGCGTCGGCGACCTCGCGGCTCTGGTCCAACGCGCGGTCGATCTTGAGGCTGAACCAGCGATCGACGGAGTCCGTGAGCAGATAGAAGGAGACGACGAAGAGCACCACCGTGGGGATGCTCGCGATGAGAGCGAAGGCCGCCACGAACTTTGCGTTGAGGTGGGCGCCCAGCAGACCGCGCCGCCGCTCGAACACGAGCTTCACGAAGTTGCGGGCGAGCAGGAAGACGAGCAGCAGGATCAAGATGACGTTGAGAGCGTTCAGGAGGAGAAAAAGGCCGCTGTCGCCGAAGGGCAGCCAACGCCCGAAGCCCGAGACCCGCTTTTCGCCGATGACGACCAAGAAGATCGCCGCCAGCACGCCGACGGCGATTTGGATCTCGCGTTTTCGCCTGCGGCGCTCGGCGGGCGTGAGCAGCGGACGAGACACGGGCTCGGCGCCCCCACCGGGGCGCCTGTCGGCGGGACTGGGCGGGGTGGCCATGCGTCTTAACCCCTCGAAAACACTAGATAGCACGTCGCCCCGGCGCAACCGGAAGCGATGCAGGGCAGACGCAACTTGAGAATCAAGACTTGGCGGCGGCGGGTCGATGGAAGCGGGGGGTCTCCCGGGCGCCGGGGCCGCGCGTGACGTCGGCCACCCGAGTCGGGGCCAGAGCGGGCCGGGAGCGCCCGGGAGGGAAGCGTGGCCTCGTCGCTCGATCGACACCGGGAACGCTTCGAGGCGGACAGCGGCGATAGCGTCGCCTTCGCAGCGCTCGAAGAGCATCATTTTCTTCGCGGCGAATGGCATGAGTTGGTCGGGCTCTACTGGAAGCGGCTCACGGCGCCGGCCCTCGCCGATCAAAAGCGCGAGCGCGCGCGCCTTTTGTTTCGTCTCGGCCAGGTACTCGAGGAACGCTGCCTCGAGCCGGACCACGCCCTCGCGTGTTACCGCGAGGCCGTGCGGCTTGAGCCCACCTTCCGGGCCGCCTTGCGTCAGCTTCGGCGTCTTCACGAGTCGCGTTCGGAGTGGGTGCTCTCCTTGCAAATCGCCGATCTCGAAGCGGCGATCCCGATGCCGCCCTACGAGGCGGCGCCTTTCCACGCGGAGCTCGGGACGGTCTGGCTGCGCCAGCTCTCCGAGGCACCCCATGCCCTCCACCACTTTCAAAAGGCACTCGAGCTCGACCCGCGCAATCGGGAGGGGATCGAAGGCTCGGCCCGTGCGTTTGAAGCGCTCGGGCGCATGGCAGAGGCCGCCGACGCGTGGGGTCGCCTGGCCCGGGAGCTGCGCGGTGCCGAGCGCGCCCCCGCACTCGTCGCGCGGGCGCGCCTGCTCGAGCGCGATCCGAACCAGGCCGAGCAAGCCGAGGAGTGCTACCGGCGCGCGCTCGCCGACGACCCGCGCAACGAGGACGCCGTCGAAGCTCTATGCCGAGCGGCGCGCGGGCGCGAGCAATGGGCCCGGGTAGTCGAGCTCGCGGAGCGGCGCTTTGATCTCGCAGCGGGGGCGTCGCGTCGGGTGGCGGTCGCCCTCGACGCCGGCCGGATCGCTCTCGAGAAGCTAAACGACGTCGCTACCGCGCGCCTTTGGCTCTCGCGCGCAGCCGAGCTCGCGCCCGAGGACGTCGAAGTGCACGCTGCCCTCGCCGCGGTCGAGCGCCATACCGGCGACCCGCGGGCACTTTTCATGCGCCTTGAGCGACTGGCGCAGCTCGCCGGCGACGCGACCCCGAGCGACGTATGGGTCGAAGCCGCGAGCCTCGCTGCGGAGCTCGGCGATACTGAGGCCGCTCTCACGCGGCTGCGCCGCGGGATCGAGCGCGGAATCCGCAGCCCTGAGCTGTTCGCCAAGCTTTCGGACCTCTTGCTGGCGGCGGGCCGGCACGAGGAGCTCGTCAACGTGCTCGAACGCCGGGCCGCCCTGGCGAGTGGCGAGCCCGCGATCCAAGTGGCCCTCTGGATGCGGCTTGGCGCACTGCAGCTCGAAAAGCTCGCAGACGTCGACGCGGCGCGTGAAGCCTACGAGCGCGCGTTCCGGGTGGCACCGGAGACGCCAGGTCTGATCGAGGCGCTGGAGCAGATCTACCGCAAAGGGGAGGCCTTCGATCAGCTGCGCGCGCTTTTAGAGTCGAGCGTGGCTGCGGCCCAGGGCGCGCAGAAGGTGCGCCCGCTGTGCGCCCTCGGCGACCTCATGCTCGACCACTTTGGCGAGAAGGAGGCCGCGTCACAGGCTTTCGAACAGGCGCTCGCTCTCGAGCCGCGTGCGGAACGTGCGCTGCGGGGCCTCGAGCGCGTCGCGCTCCTCGGACAAGACCCTGCCGCCATCGTGCGTGCCTACGAGCGGGAAGCTGCGGTCACCGCCGATCGCGAGCGCCTGAGCTACCTCGTCGGCGAGCTGGTGCGGCGCCACGAAGCGTCGGGGCATATCGAAGTGGCCCTTGGCTGGGCGACACGACTCGCCGATCTCGCGCCCTCGGCCGCTGCCCTCGAGACTTGCGTTCGCCTGCACGAGGCGTCCGGAAACGACACTGAGCTATGTCGAGTCTTACAAAGGCTCGATCCCCTCGTCTCGAGCGCGCGTCAGGCGGAACTGCGGCGACGACTCGCCACGCTGCACGCCGCCTGCGGCCGCGAGCGTGAGGCCGCCTTAACCTGGGAGCGCGCCCTCGAGCTCGAGCCCGACCACGCACCATCGGTGGTGGCCCTCGCGACGCTGCATGAGGCGGCAGGCCGCCTGGGCGAGGCGGCTCAGCTGCGTCGCCAGCTTGTGGATCTTGTCCCGACCGCGCGCGCCAGCTCGCTGCGGGCGCTCGCGAAGCTGCTCGACGAGGGGCTCGGCGACCACGACGGAGCGATTGATGCGCTCTCGACGCTTGCCCGCGAGGGCCTGAGCGACGCGGCCAGCGACGCCCGGCTGGAAGAGCTGCTCGAGCATACGGGGCGATTCGAGGTGCTCGCCCTTCAGCTGCAGGAGCGGCGCGAGCAGCTGGCGCGCAACGAGGCGCCCGTGGCGGCGGAACTC
>DATFYN010000764.1:0-7438 GCA_035315025.1 Myxococcota bacterium | reverse complement strand
TTGCACCAAGGCATTCCAGCGCATCCAGAGCTGCATCGGGCTCTCCCGGAGGAGCGGGTCGCGGAACTCGGGGAGGGCTTGGTGGCTCCGATAGCATTATACTGCTACCGGATCATTGGCGCTACACTCAAAGCGCCATGGCGCTGCGTCGCGAGCAAGTCCTCGAGCGTCGGATCGAGCGGATCAAGCGCGAGCTTCATGCGCTCGGAGATCTTCGTCCCGGGAGCCTGTCCAAGCAGTACAACGTATGCGGGGTCGAGGGATGCCGTTGCAAGGCATCCCCTCCACAGAAGCACGGGCCCTACTACCAGCTGAGCTTCACGCGAAAGGGCAAGGCGTCTTCGCGCTTCGTGCGTCGAGAAGAAGTCGCAGCCGTCCGCCGCCAGTTAAACAGCTACGCGAAGCTGCGAGCGCTGGTCGATGACTGGATCGACGCCGCCATGGAGCTCTCGGCTCTACGCCTCGAACAGCAGCGAGAGCATGCGGTTAAACCGCCACAATCCAGGGCGAGAACCTGATACTGTCCAGATCCTCACCTGCATGCTTCCTGAGCTATGACTGAACCCCGAAATTCACCCACACGATCACGCGAAGAGCCAACGATGTGTTAATCCCTCATTGCCATCCTCACCTGAACAGCGTCAGCAGCCGGAAACGTAGGAGTTCATAGAGATGTCAACAATGGGAAATCTTGGGAAATTGAAGTTAGACAGCGAATGGCGTATAGCGTCGTAAGCGAGCGTATAGCAGCGTGGTTTACCGAGCAGGTGGCGCTCAGAATCGACTCGCGGACTCTTGGGAATTCGCCTGCCGACGTCACAACTCACGTCGGATGGGAGCCGAGAATGCGCAAGCTGTCGCAGTTGGGAGTAGAGACTCGACGTCATCGGCTCGCGTATCGGGTGACCTCGCGGCGAGAGATTCACCGCTCTTGTCCGCGCAGGCCGACGCGGTGGGGAGCCCGTTCGCGGTGCGGAGAAGACGTGTGCCGTCTACGGCATAGGCCGGAGGGTGACCCTCATCGACCCAATAATGATACCAAATCGGGGAAGGGAGCAAAGACTGGAAAGGATCCGGCCGAACCTCGATAGTAGTCTTCAGCACAGGCACGAAGGGCATACCCCATGACCTCGCTCGCCCGTATCCAGCCTGCATCGCCGACTCAGCTGCTCCTGCGGATCTTGGATCAGCCCGAGCTGGTGGCCGCGGTGCGCGAGCTGCCGGCACCGGTGCTCGGCATGCTGATCGATCGTGTCGGTCTCGAAGACGCTGGGGAGCTGGTGGCGCTGGCCAGCAGCGAACAGCTGCAAGGCCTGTTCGACCAGGACCTTTGGCGCGCCGCGGCACCGGGTGAAGACGAGCAGTTCCGGCCCGAGCGCTTCGCGCTCTGGCTCGAGATCATGTTCGAGGGCGGCGAAGACTTCCTCATCGAACAACTGTGTGCGTTACCGCGCGACCTGATCACGCTTGCCGTGCACCGCCTCGTGCTGGTGGTGGACACGGATGCGCTGTGGCAGAGCGTCACCGAACCGAGCGAAGAGCTCCAACGCCTCGAACGGGCGCTGGACGCGCCGCTGTTCGAAGAGTGGGAAGAGTTTCGCCTGCTGGCGCGCGATCCGATGCATTGGGACGCGGTCTGGGCTGCGCTGCTCGCGCTGGATCGCGACCATCACGACGTGCTGCGCGGGATTCTGGAGAAGTGCTGCGCGCTCAGCTCGGAGTACATCGGAGAGCAAGGTGGGTTGTACGAGGTGCTGACGTCGGAAGAGATGCTGGAGAGCGACGTGGCGGGCGAGCGCGAGGATCGGCGTGCCGCCGAGGGCTTCATCGCACCGGCGGATGCGCGCAGCTTTCTCGAGCTGGCGCGGCGGGGCGAACAGCTCGAGACGCGCGACCCCATCACAAAGGCCTACTCTCGTGCGTGGGCGAGCGCGAAGCCCGTGCCGCCGGCCGAGAGCGCGCCGCGCCCGAGCGATACGGAGCAGGCCAGGCCCCCGGCCAATGTGAGTAAGCTCGTACGGCTGCTCGAGGACGCGGCCGTAGTTGGGCCGACGCGTCAGCAGCCGTTGGCTGCGCTCCCGGCCGGGTCCGCGGCGGCGAAGGAGCGCGAGGGGCGCGCGCGGGTCGAGCCCTCGTCGCTAGCGGCGGAGGAGCGAACGGTGCTGCTACTGCAGGCACTTGCCGCGCTGCGACCGCAGAAGCCTGAGCTCTTCTCCCAGCGCATCGAAGAGCTTCACTACCTCGCCAACGTGCTGATCGCGGGCAGCAGCGGTCGTCGTCCACGTCCGGTCGAAGCGCTCGAACAGGCGATCGCCGCGTGCAACACCGGCCTGGAACGCGCGCTCGGCGCGGACAGAGCGCTCGCGCGCGCCGTCGAGCTAGTGGAAACGACCTCGGCCGATCAACTGTTTCGCCGCGGATATCGCGACGGCCAGGCGCTTCTCGTCACGGTGGATCGTGGTGACGGGTGACCAGGGTGGCCGACTAAGGCGCGAGAACTGCCGCTTGAAGGTTCGACCGACGTGCCACTCGAAGCCGCAGGCTAGGTTCGAGACATGATCCAAGGTGTGGCTCATGCGGCTCGTCATAGAGCGCGCCCGGGCGCGAGGCAGACATGGGCCCAAGTCCGATCGTGCGCGGGGGGCCCGGCCAGGTTCAACGCCATCGCACGGTCCGGCACGAGCTCTGGAACCGCCAACCTCGTGGCTCACGACCGTACCCAGGGAGGCGAGGAAGCGAGACCTCCTTGTCATCGTTCCGCGGCCGGGTGAGCATCGACAGAGGGTCACGGTGCGTGTCGGGATCGGGACCGGAGACCAGGCCGCGCTCGCCCGCAGCGCGGGGTTCCCGAGCGACCCCGAGCTGGCTCTCGCCGGGTGCGCGAAGCGCCGCGGTGCGTGCTCTCAACCGTGCCCCGCACCAAACTCGCTGCTCGTCTTGTAGGACACCTGCAGAGGGGCGTGGCCTTGTCCTCAGGACGTGGCTGCCGACCGCCCAGCTCGTTGCCTGAGCCCGTCCACGAGCCTGCCGTGACCAGGCCCACCGCCGCGCCAACCGTGGGCACGAGATCAGCCCTATGAGCAGCTCTCCGTCCGGCCAACTCCGTGGCTTCGAGGGTGCCTTCGATCGATCGCGCATAATGCGCTCGCTGTGCTGACGCCGATGCCGGTGGCGCGCACAATCCGTGTCCTGCCACGCGCGCACCGCGGACCTGCTGGAAGATCGTGGCGAGCATGAAGATGCGAAGCAGAAGAAGAGACCCGCGGGGGGAAGCGCGTGATCTGGCTACAAAAGAGCCACCGTAGTGTTCGCTGGCTTCCGGAATGATTCCAATAATTTCCAACCGGAGTTTGTGTCACGCGCGCTCATTTTCTCCGGAGGGAAAACAAGATTTCTTTGCCACATCGCGAGCTTGCAACCGGATTCTTGCGGCTTTGCCCAGGAAGCGCACAATCGCGTCGTGTGGAAGTGGCTGATACTTTTGTGCCGACTACGACGTCGGCTGCCGCTCGTTCTCATCGCAGTGAGCGGTGCGATCGCGTTCGCTGCAACTGCATTTGACCTGCGAGTCAACACCACGGTCTCGATGCCCACTGGGCTCTACCGCGAGGTGCCACCGCAGCTCGAACGCGGTGCGTGGGTGGTCTTCTGCCTGCCCGAGGAGCCCGCGCGGCTGGGTCGCGACCGCGACTACCTGCGCCGTGGTTCCTGTGCCGACGGATCCCAGGAGCTCGTGAAGGAGATCGCGGCCGTCCCCGGCGACTGTGTCGCGTTCTCTCGTGCGGGGCTCACCGTGAACAGTCATGCCGTCCCGGGCACTGCAATCCAGGCTATAGATCGCAGCGGGCGGGCGCTTCCGCACGCAGCCTTTGGGGAAAGACGCGTTGCCCCGGGCGAGCTCTGGGTACTGGGTCTCGATCACGGCGTGAGCTGGGACAGCCGCTACTTCGGTCCCGTGCCGGCATGCCAGGTGCGCGCCGGAGCGATGCCCGTGCTGACTTTCGCTCTGGGCTCCGGCCAACCCAAGGACGCGGGAGACGGACCATGACCGACGATCTCCGGCCAACCGCGCAGGAGTCGCAGCGCGAGCGCGTCCATCGTCTCGCGAGCCTCGGCGGCCTCGTGGTCCTCGCGCGCCTCGACGGGCTTCCGCCGGATCTTCTGCTCGGAGCGCTCCTCGAAGTGAGCGACCGGATCCCTCACTTGAGCGATCTCCGCATTGGCGCAATCCGAGAGCGCGGAGCGCTACTCCTGCGGGAGTGCTCCGCGGAGAAGCGCGCGTGGACGGTGCACCGACAGTACGCCGATCTGCATCGCTTGGAGCTCAGGAGAGCCGAGCTCGAAATGCTTCTTCGCGCTCTTGGCCGGCGGCCTCCGCTTGATTCGTCAAGGCTTGTGAGTGCGCTGCTCGATGCCCTTGGCCGATCACCTGAGCGCACCTCGGGGGAGTGAGAACGGTGGAGAACCCCGAGAGCAAACGCTTCAAGATGCGGCTTCGTCCCCGGCGGGTTCCGCGCGAGAGCCGGGCTCCCAGCGCACTGTAGTCCGCGAAAATTCGAACGGCTAGGAGGAACAGTGCGACCAGCAGAGCCTGGTCGCACTGTTCGGCCTATCCGCCCGCCCGGCAGGAACGGGCAGGCGCCGTCGAAGTCTGGCTGGGCCCCAATGAGCGCACGAACGATGCATGCAGTCGGAGCGGCGGCGTCCCCCAGCAGGGGACAGGTCGGGGCTCGCAAGACCGCGTCGACGGATGATCGTCCCTTTCGGCCGGGTCGAACCGCCTTTTGGGGCTGCGGGCCTCGGCTGCGGGAGTAGCCGCCGAAGCGGTACCCTCCCGAGCGGTAGGAGCTGAAGGGCTGGATGCCCGACGAGCCGGGAGCGCCATGAGACGAGAAGAGCTGCTCGCCAGGATCTCGATCGATCCCGAGATCTGTTTTGGAAAGCCCTGCATCCGGGGACACCGGATCTGGGTGTCCCTCATCCTCGATCTGTTGGCGGGAGGTGCGAGTGTCGCCGAGATCCTCGAGGACTACCCGGGTCTGGAGGCCGCCGATGTCCAAGCCTGCATTGCCTACGGAGCCGAGATGGCGCGCGAACGGTACTTCGACACGGTGGCCGGACGCCGAGATTGAAGCTGAAGCTGGACGAGAATCTCGGTGAACGCGGGGCCCGTCGCCTCCGCGCTGCAGGGCACGACGTCGCCACCGTTCCTGCGCAGGGCATGTGCTCGTCGTCGGACGCCGCGCTGATCGAAGCTTGCCGGAGTGAGGGGCGCTGCCTCATCACTTTCGATCTCGATTTCAGCAATCCGCTTCGATTCGATCCCAGCCGCTATCCCGGAATCGTCGTGCTGCGTCTTCCGCCGAGATCGGGCGAGGCGGAGCTCGAGGACGTCCTCGCGACACTCGTGGAGGCGCTCCCGGGCAGTGGTCTCTCGGGACGGCTATGGGTCGTGCAGCCGGGCCGCGTGCGAGAGTACCAGCCGGATCGTTGAGCAGCGCGTTCACGGACCGCTGCGGGCCCACCGCATCGGTGTTGGCGCATCTGGCGAAGCTGCGACGACGAGCAGGAACGATCGCTTGCCATCTCTCATCGTTGCCGAGCGGCATCCGATGCGGCCCCGGTGTCGCGCAGCTGCTGGAGCGCCGACCGGGGACGGCTCGTCGGAGCGCATCGCCCGAGGATGACCTTCCAGCCGTTCCGCGCGGCAGCCGCCTCGGCGA
The DNA here is from genome assembly GCA_035315025.1 of Myxococcota bacterium. Lineage (GTDB taxonomy): Bacteria > Myxococcota_A > UBA9160 > UBA9160 > UBA9160 > UBA9160. The sequence continues at coordinate 1,715 of DATFYN010000764.1, read as the reverse complement.
CGATGCCCGCCACCTCGACAGGATCGACACGCTCTTCGGAGATTCGAACGGTTCGGCCGTACTCCGCCGCGAGTGCCCCACGATGTCTAGGGCTCGTCGCCCGCTCGAGCACGCGTGCGTACGCCTCGCACGAATACGCGAACGTCTCACGCTTCCGGTATTCGATCTCGAGAAGCCACTCCCTGGATCGCGTCTCACGCAGGCCAACTGACGTGCGCTTGCAGTTGTGGAAGATGTGCGCGGCCTCGTGAACGATGAAGTCCGTGAACGGGTCGTCTTCGGTGAAATACTCAGGCGAGACGTAGCAGGTCGTCGCCTCGCTCAGGCCTACCAGTCGTGGCGCATGCTCGCCGAGAAGCTCGGCCCCGAGACTCGCCAGATAGAGGTTCGCGAGCGTCCACGCCGAGCTGTCGAAGCTTTGCTCCAGCAGGAGGGTTTCCATGTTCGTGCGGGTGACGAACACGACGGACTTCTCGAGCGTCGCGAGCACGAGCTCCTGCTCGGCGCACGGGAACAGTCCACGCACCATCGGCGCGACCTTCCTGCGGGTGAGCGCCACGGCGTCGCCGTGTGGAATCGGTGCGTCGGGTCGGCCTTCGGCAAGGCGCCGGACCTCGCGCACGAGGGCGCTGCGGAGGTCCTGACGAGCGCGGCTCGCGCGCTCCAGGAAGTCCCCGGACCACGCGGCGTGGTACGGATCGGTCTCGCCTGTTCGGAGGTAGCGTTCGAGCTCGTCGTCGATGCTGGGTAGGCGGCCGCTCACCGGTGCATCCTACCAGACCGCATCAGGGCCGAGCCGCGCGACGACCTCGCCACGCACCGTGACGGCGCCGTCGCGCGTGGCGGCGCCGCACGCGCTGCCAACGGTCACGCGCCGGTCCCGAGTATCCCGCAGGAGCCGCATCTAGGGGTGTTGCCGCATATAGGGGGTGTTGCCCAGGGGACTTGACGTAAACTGCGTTCCCGGACGTGAGAGATGCCCGCTTGAACCGACTATCCGCGACATCAAGCCGTATCGCTACTCCGGGCAGCGTCGCACCACGGTCATGGCGCGGGTCACGCGTACGTTCGCGCACGACGTGCTCTGGCCCGAGTTTCAGCAGCTGACCGCGACGCTTCGTGCGCATCTCGAATCGGTCACTACGCGTGTCATCACGCAGGCGATCCACGGGACCAGGCAGACGCCGAAGAGCGCCCTGGCCAAGAGCCAAAGGCGTGCGCCCCGCAAGGGTTTCTCGGGGGGGAGTTAAGGTTCGAAGAATCGGCTTGAAATCCGGGAGCGGTCCGAGCACCTTATGCGTTGGAGCGGCGACCACGGGTCCAAGTACCGGCGGTAGGTGTCAGCCCCGGGGCGTCAGGACAAAATCCTGTTGTCAGGAGCGCCGACCTAGCTAGATTGTGGCGCCGCTCCACTGTTGTGATCCACCACCTTCGCCGATCTCTACCCGCGTGGGTGGCTGGTACCGGTGGTGGCGCCGCGCAGCTCTTCCGGCGGGCTTGGAGGCGAAGCGAACGGGCTTCGGCCGGAGCCAGATAGAGCCGGGAGCCATCACCCGTGCAGTCTGGCGCCGCTCCTGGCATTGCCGCGCAACGCAGCAGACGCAAGCTCGCGTCACTTCTTGGGGCGATTTCGTCTTGCGGACCTGAAGGTCGCGGCTCGGGCAGATCGAGCGTTCTGGATCTCACTCCGCCGGCTCTGCCCCGCTGGAGGGAGG
>DATFYN010000763.1:0-43722 GCA_035315025.1 Myxococcota bacterium | reverse complement strand
GAAGAACACAAAGACCCCGCCCACGAGCAGGACCACCGTGCCCATGATCCAGCGTTGACCCTGGCGAAGGACTTTCAGCATCGAGCCTCTCGTCTCCTCGGTCTCGCTGCGCGGCCGGACTCCGAAGGTCGGGGCCTTTGCCAGGCGCGCGAGGCGAGAGAGTGCGCGAGCCCGCACCGGGGCTCAAGGGGAGCTTTACGCGTTTCGCGGGTTGATGCCCGGTCGCTGAGCCGGTACCATACACCACGGACTCCCAGGCGCGGTTCAACCCTTCGGAAATCGAGTACTTAGAACGACGCCTTGCGACTCCTAAAAGGCGTCCCGGAGGCAGTCACTTGCTGCTGGATTCGATCCTCGGCTGGTTCTCGAGCGACCTCGCGATCGACCTCGGCACCGCCAACACCCTCGTGTACGCGAAAGGACGCGGCATTGTCGTGTCCGAGCCCAGTGTGGTTGCGGTGCTGAAGGACGGCCGCGGTCCGGACAAGGTTCGCGCGGTGGGGCGCGAGGCCAAGGAGATGCTCGGCCGAACACCGGGCAACATCGTCGCAATCCGTCCCATGAAAGACGGCGTGATCGCGGACTTCGAGATCACCGAGGCGATGCTCCGGTACTTCATCACGCGCGTTCACAACCGCTCGAAGCTTGTGCGCCCGCGCATTGTGATCGCGGTGCCGTCGGGAATCACGGAGGTGGAGAAGCGCGCGGTGCGCGATTCGTCGATCTCGGCGGGCGCGCGCGAGGTGTATCTGATCGAAGAGCCGATGGCCGCGGCGATCGGTGCCGGTCTTCCGGTGACCGAGCCTTCGGGCAACATGATCGTCGACATCGGCGGCGGAACGACCGAGGTCGCGGTGATTTCTCTTTCCGGAATCGTTTACGCCAACTCGACACGGGTGGGTGGCGACAAGATGGACGAGGCCGTCATCAACTATGTCAAACGCAAGTACAACCTCCTGATCGGCGAGCGAACCGCCGAGTTCGTGAAAATCAATATCGGCACCGCCTATCCGACCGAGGACATCCGGAGCATGGAGATCAAGGGCCGCGACCTTGTGGCAGGCGTCCCGAAGACGCTCGAGCTCAAGTCCGAAGAGGTGCGAGAGGCGCTCGCAGAGCCGATCAACGCCGTGGTCGAGAGCGTGAAGATCGCCCTTGAGCGAACGCCCCCGGAACTCGCGGCCGACATCGTCGACAAGGGCATTGTCATGGTGGGCGGCGGCTCGCTCTTGGCCAACCTCGACATCCTATTGCGCGAGGCGACGGGCCTACCGGTGATGCTCGCCGAGGATCCGCTGACTGCGGTGGCCCTCGGCACAGGGCGCTGCCTCGACGAACTCCGCCTGCTCAAGGAGGTGACGATCCGGTCGTAAAGCGCAGACATGGGCGACCTTTTCTACCGCTTCCGGGTCCCGCTGCTGTTTGTCGCCCTGGTCGTTCTCACCACGGCGACCATGCTGGCCGACCGCAGATCCCTTCCGGCGGGGGCCAAGGACCTTCCCCTCGTCTCCGGGGCTCTGCTCGATATCGCCGTCCCCGTGCAGGCCGCTCTTTCGGCCCCCTTCGACTTCGTGCGGGGCTTTTTTCGCCGCTACGTCGCTCTCACGGACCTGCGGACGGAAAACGAGCAGCTGCGGAGCCGCCTCGCACAGCTCGAGGAGGAGAACCTCCAGTACCGTGAGGCCCTGATTGCGAGCGAACGGCTTGAGCGGATCGATAAGATGCGGGGCGAAAGCGACCTGCCCATGCTCCCGGCGGAGGTTGCGAGCCGGGAACTCTCCCCCTGGTACCGGTCGTTGCTGATCGACCGGGGGCGCGCCAACGACGTCCATGCGGGCATGCCGGCCCTCACTGAGGATGGGGTGGTGGGGCTCGTTACGGCGGCAAGTCCCCACGCTGCGCGGGTCATGCTCCTGCTCGACCGGCAGAGCGCGGTCGACGCCATGGTCCAGCGCAGCCGGGCGCGGGGGATCGTGCGCGGGCTCGGAGCGGAGGAACTCGAGTTCGAGTTCACGGCCGGGAGCGCCGACGTCCAGGTCGGGGACAGCGTGATGACCTCCGGTCTCGGCGGTGTCTATCCGAAGGGACTGCGAATCGGGGAGGTCGTGTCGGCAACCAAAGACGGATCGCGTCTTCTCCAACGCGCCAGGGTGCGCCCCGCGGTGGACTTTGGCCGGCTAGAGCAGCTCTTCGTGGTGCTTTGGAGGAGCCCGACGCTCGAGCTCCTCTCAGGCGACCTCGACAACCCGGCGCCGGCCCCAAGCGCCGGGTCGGGCCCGGGCTCGTGAGCTCCCTGCCGGTGAAGTCATGATCGCCGTCCTCGGGCTCTTCGTCCTGGGCCTGATCGCGATGGTGGCGGAGGGGGCGGCCACCACCTTCCTGCCCTCTGCGCTCCTTCCCGACCTCCCCCTGCTTTTGGTGATCGGAATGGCCCTGAACCTCGGCGGGGCGCGCGCGCTCCTTGTGAGCGCCGCCTTGGGCTACGCCGCGGACATCCTCTCCGGGGCACCCCTCGGCCAGCACGCGCTCCTGCACGTCCTTGCCTTCGGGGCAGCGAGCGCCGCCAATCGCTCCCTTGAGCTGCGGACCGCCCTCGCCCAGGCCACCCTGGCGGGCGTCCTTACGCTTCTCAACGGGCTCCTGCTTTCTCTGATCGGATCGTTCCTTGGGGGAACCCTCGTAGTGGATTTCCGCTTCGCGCTCCAGCTGGCTTCCCAGGCCGTGCTCTCGTGTGTGTGCGCTCCGCTCGTGTGCGCCCTCGTGGAGGCCGTGGCGAGCCGAACCCGCGAGGAGGAGGCGCCGCGCCGCAGCGTGCCCCTTCCGACCGGTAGGAGAGCGATCTGAGGGACCATCGCGTCGGGAACCCGCTCGACGTGGTCCCGGAGAGCCGGCTGTGGCTCGGGGCCCTCGCGGTGTTCCTGGTGTTTGCCGTCTTTCTCGGGCGGCTTTTCTACCTCCAGGTCGTACAGGGCGAGGCCCTGCGCGTCGAGTCGGAACGCAACTCCGTCCGCACCGTCCGCATCGATGCGGCCCGCGGCAACATCCTGGACCGCGAGGGACGCGTGATCGCCAGCACCCGTCCGGCCTTCGACGTCGAGATCATCCCGAGCGAGCTGCGCGACGCGGACCGCGTCTACTCCGCACTCGGCCAGCTGCTCGATGAGGAAGCCTCCCAGGTGCGTGAAACCGTCGGCAAGCCGCGCGGGCGGGCGCGCTTCCAACCCATTCCTGTGTCGTCCGACGTGTCCTTCGAACAGCTCGCGCGGGTCGAGACGCACCGCTTCGCCCTGCCCGGCGTGGTGACCGAGGTCCGGCCCCAGCGCCAGTACGAAGATGGCGACCTGGCAGGTCATCTGCTGGGGACACTCGGCGAGATCCGGCTCGAGCAGCTCGATAGAACCAGCTTCGAGGACTACAGCCCGGGCGAGATCATCGGCCAGTCGGGGCTCGAGGCGGTGCTCGAGAGCGTGCTCCGTGGCACCGACGGCGGGCGCAACGTGGTGGTGAATGTCGCGGGGCGCGAAGTCGAGCGCTTGGATGAGGTCGAGCCCGTCCCCGGCAACACCGCAACCCTGACGCTCGACCTCGATCTGCAGCGCGAAGCGGTTGCCGCCTACCGAAACGACCCGCCGCCCGGTGCGCCCGCGCCCCCCGCGCGGGAGTCCGAATCCCCACCGCCGGAGAAGATGGGCGCGCTCGTCGCCCTCGACCCCCGCACGGGGGACGTGCTTGCGATGGTTTCGCGCCCGTCCTTTGATCCCAACGACTTTGCCGACGGCGTGCCGCCGGAAACCTGGCGCGCCCTTACCCGAGACGAGCGCAGGCCCCTCCAGAACCGCGCGATCTCCGGCCAGTACCCGCCAGGCTCCACCTACAAGCCGCTGCTTGCCGCCGCGGCTCTCGAAGCGGGCGTGATCAGTCCGCAGACACACTTTTTCTGCCCGGGTTCGTTTGCACTCGGCCGGCGTGTCTACAAGTGCTGGAGGAAGGAAGGACACGGATCGGTCGCCGTCCACGAAGCGCTGGTGCGCTCCTGTGACGTGTTCTTCTACCAAACCGGTCTCAAGCTCGGCATCGACCGCATTGCGGATTTTGGCCATGCGCTTTCGTTCGGGCGGCTCACCGGCATCCCCCTGCCGGAGGAAAAGGCGGGCCTGCTCCCGACGGAGGCGTGGAAACTGAGGCGCTTCGGCGAGCCGTGGATGGCCGGCGAGACCGTATCGGCTTCGATCGGCCAGGGGTTTGACCTTGTGACCCCACTCCAGCTGGCGGTGGCCTACGGGGCCCTCGCGACGGGCGTCGTCATGAAGCCGCGCCTTCTCCTGCGCGTCGAGAAGCCCGACGGCTCGCTCGTCGAGGAGACGAAACCGCAGCTCGACTCGCGGCTCCCGATCTCGGAGGCGAATCTTGCGATCGTGCGCAAAGGGCTGGCCGGCGTCGTGAACGAGCCCGGCGGCACCGGCGGGCGGGCGCGCTTGCCCGGCATCACGGTCGCCGGGAAAACCGGCACCGCCCAAGTGATCCGGCTCGAACACTACGAGGGTGTCGACCAGAGTCGGATCCCCTTGCGCTATCGCGATCACGCCTGGTTCGTGTGTTATGCGCCGGCGGAGGCGCCGGAGATCGTGGTGGCGGTGCTGAACGAGCACGCGGGCCACGGCGGGAGCGCCGCGGCCCCAATCGCGCAGCGCGTACTCGCGAAATATTTCGAGAAGCAGGGCCGCCTCGCTCCGGAGGCCCTCATGGCGAGCCAGGCACCGAAGGCGGCGGCGCCTCCTCACCCGCCGGCACAGGCGGCGCCGCCCCCGCCTCCGCCCCCTCCGGGGCCTTCCGAACCCGCGGGCGCCGAACCTGTCGAGGGAGGAGGGACCGGCGATGCCGCGGATTGACCGGCGCCTGTTTCACAACTTCGACTGGCCGCTCTTCGCCCTCACAGTCCTCTTGACCGGGATGGGGATGGGAAACCTGCTTTCCGCCGCCCACGCCGGGTCGGCCGGTGTCTTTGCCAGTGAAGTGCCGCGCCAGCTCGTGGCGATCGCGATCGGCGCTGCGGGGCTCATCTTGGTGGTGGCGGTCGACTATCGCCGGCTCGAGCGGCTTGCATTCCCGATCTACCTCGCCACCTGCCTGCTCGTGGCGACCACGCTCGTCGTGGGGTCCGTACACAAGGGCAACGAGAGCTGGCTCACCTACGGCCCACTGCGCATGCAACCGTCGGAGTTCACCAAGCTCGGCCTCGTGCTGGCGCTCTCCCGCTCCTTCCAGCACTACCCGCCGTCTGAGATCCGGCGCCTGCGCGATCTTTGGCGGCCCGGCCTCATCATCGCGCTGCCGGTCGCACTCATTCTCTTGCAGCGCGACATGGGCGTTGCGGTATTGACCCTGCTGATTGGTTCGACCTACCTGCTCTTCGTCCGAATCCCGCCGCGGGCCTGGGTGACCGTCGCCGTGCTTGGCGCCGTCGCGCTCGTCGGTCTTTGGATGTTCGGACTGCAAGACTACCAGCGCACCCGCATCATCAATTTCCTGGAGCCGGGCCGCGACCCGCTCGCTTCCGGCTACCAGGTGATCCAGTCGCGGATCGCAATCGGCTCGGGCGGGCTGCTCGGCAAGGGTTGGATGGCAGGCACCCAGACCCAGCTCCGCTTCCTGCCCACACAGCACACCGACTTCATCTTCTCCGTGCTGGCCGAGGAATGGGGCTTTGCAGGGAGCGCCGTCGTGCTCGGGCTTTACCTCACCCTGCTGCTTTGGGGACTCCTGATCGCTCGCCGCTCGCGGGACGCCTTCGGCTCTTTGCTGGCGGTCGGGGCGGTCGGGATCCTGTTCTGGCCCGCGCTGATCAACATCGCGATGGTGCTCGGTCTCTTCCCGGTGATCGGCGTCGCGCTTCCGCTCTTTTCCTACGGCGGCTCGGCCATGGTCGGAACGCTGCTCTCGATCGGCCTTCTGCTCGGCATCTCGATGCGCCGCTACATGTTCTAAGGATTCGCCATGCGCTCCGGCTGGACCAACCGGTCGAATTCCTCCGCCGATAGGTAGCCGAGCGCGAGGCACGCCACGCGCAAACTCGTATCGTCCTGCAGCGCCTTGCGGGCGATCTGCGCGGCGCGGTCGTAGCCGATCACAGGCGATAGGGCTGTCACCAGCATGAGGCCCTCCTCGACGTACTTTGCAATGCGCCGGCGGTTCACCTCGAGGCCGTCGATACAGAAACCTGCGAAGAGGGGGCAGGCGTCTGTGAGGAGCTCTACGGAGTGCAGGAGGTTGCGGATCAAGACCGGCTTGAAGACGTTCAGCTCAAAGTTCCCTTGCGTTCCTGCGAGTGCGATCGCGGCGTCGTTGCCCAGCACCTGTACACAGACCATCGTCAAAGCCTCGCACTGGGTCGGGTTGACCTTGCCGGGCATGATCGAAGAGCCGGGCTCGTTGTTCGGCAGCACGAGCTCCGCCAGTCCCGCGCGTGGTCCCGAGCCGAGCCAGCGAACATCGTTCGCGATCTTGATCAGCGATCCGGCGAGCGTGCGCAGCGCCGCACTCGCGAAGACGATCTCGTCGTGCGCGGAGAGCGCCACAAACTTGTTGGGATGGCTGCGAAAGGGAATGGCTGTCCACTCGGCAAGTTTTGCAGCGGCCCGCTCGCCAAACCCATGCGGTGCGTTCAGCCCCGTGCCCACCGCGGTGCCTCCGAGAGCGAGCTCGGTCAGGCCCGGGACCGTCGCCTCGACGCGCTCGGCGCTTCGCGCGAGCAGCGCGGCGTAGCCGGAGAACTCCTGCCCGAGCGTCATCGGCACGGCGTCCTGAAGATGTGTTCTGCCGAGCTTCACGACCCTCTCGAACTGCGCCGTCTTGCGCTCGAGGGCGGTACAAAGCTGCGCGAGCGCGGGCAAAAGCCGTTCGCGCAGCCCGATCGCGGCGGCCATGTGCATCGCGCTGGGAAAGGCGTCGTTCGACGATTGCGAGAGGTTTACGTGGTCGTTCGGGTGGACCGGCGTCTTGGTCCCCCGCCGTCCTCCTGCAAGTTCATTGGCGCGGTTGGCGATCACCTCGTTCACGTTCATGTTGGTCTGGGTGCCACTCCCCGACTGCCAGACCCCAAGCGGAAACTGGTCGTCGTGCTGACCCGCCAAGATCTCGTCGGCGGCCGTCACGATCCATCCGCACAGCGTGCGAGGGAGAAGGCCCAGTTCCTGATTGACCAGCGCGGCGGCCTTCTTCACGAGCACCAGCGCCCGGATCACCTCGAGGGGCATCCGGTCGCGGCCGATTGGGAAGTGCAGAAGCGAGCGTGCGGTCTGGGCGCCCCAGTACGCCTCCTCCGGCACCTCGATCTCGCCCAGGCTGTCGCTCTCGATTCTCATGGCTCCCCGCTCCGATGATAGACTCGCCGGATGGCCTCGATGCTCCCTGCTCGCACACCCCGGATCGGCGCGTTCTTCGACATGGACAAGACGCTGATCGCCGAGAACTCGGGCACGCTCTACATGAAGTATCGCTACCAGCGGGGCGAGGTCTCGTCCTGGGACATGGCGAAAGGCCTAGCCGCCTACCTCCAGTACAAGGTAGGGCTGCTCGACATCGCGGCATGGACCAAGGAGGCCATGGTCCAGTTCCGTGGGCAAAGCGAGCGGGCGCTCACGCGCGAGGCGAACCGCTGGTTCCGGGAAATGGTGGTGCAGACCATCTACCCCGACGCCGAGATCATGGTGCGCGACCACATGACGGCCGGACACGTGGTCGCGATCGTCTCGGGGGCGACAAAGTTCGTGGTAAGACCGCTCGCGGAGCGGCTCGGGATCAAGCACTTCCTGTACACGCGCCTCGAAGTCGAAAGCGGCCGATTCACCGGCCGCGTGATCGAGCCGATCTGCTTCGAGCAGGGAAAGATCTACTGGCTCCAGCAGTTCATCGAGGAACACGGCATCGATCTTGCGAAAAGCTACTTCTACAGCGACTCGATCACCGATCTTCCGCTCCTGGATCTCGTGGGACATCCGGTGGTGACGAATCCCGATCCCTTCCTGTACCGGACCGCCGTGCGCCGCCACTGGCCGGTGCGCTTCTTTGTGCCGCCGCCGAAGCGGCGAGTCGCCGATCCCCCCGCCGACGTTCTGGCCGATGCCGCGGAGTACCCCGTCGACGGTTCGTAGGCCCGCTAGGCGACGACCTTCTTCACGAGCTCCTCGAAGGCTTCCTTGGGTCGGGAACCGAGGAGCTGGTCCACCACCACGCCGTCCTTGATGGCGAGCACAAGGGGAATCGATCGCACGCAATACTTGGCGGGGATGCTCTGGTTCTCGTCGACGTTCATCTTCACCACCTTGACCTTGTCGCCATACCGCGCGGCGAGGTCTTTCACGATGGGGGCGATCATCCGGCACGGCCCGCACCACTCCGCCCAGAAGTCCACGATGACAGGCATCTTCGACTGGAGGACCTCGGCCTCAAAGTTCTGGTCCGTCACATCCGCCACTGAAGCCATGCACGCTCTCCCTTTGGCGGGCCCGCGACCCGCATTCGATTTTTCTCCTCGAAATCCCGCTTCTACCCATGCGCCCCGGGAGCATGGCCAGCCGCGCGCTCTTGCGTCCACGCATCGAGTCCGCCCGCCACCACGGCCACTCTCCGCCCGGAGTGGCGCACGATTCGCGCGGCGAGCCGCAGCCCCTGCTCAGGCAGACGTGCGAGCACGACGACCGCTCCCTGTGCATCCCCGCTGAGTGCGCCGGGAACGGGGTCTTCCGCGGAAACGAGCCGAGCCCGGGGCAGCAGCTTCGCGCCCTCCGCTTCGCCGACCTGAAGAAGGAGGGTCGACGGCTCTGCCGCAAGGCGCTTTGCCGCCGCGGGGCTGAGCTCCACGATCGTGCGAATGCCGCGCCCGGCGAACCAGGGGTCCCTCTCCCAGGCGAGGGCCAGCACGACGACGAGGGGGGAAAAGACGGCGCGGCGCAGACTCCACGACACTTCCCCATCATATAGCAGGAGGCGCCATCGCGTTGACGCTCCAAGGAGCCGTCTGTAGACTGCTTTCGCGCTCGATCTCCCCGTTTTTCCAGCGCTTTCCGATCTAGCGGCGAGGAGGTGGCATGGCCGAGCAATCCGATCCCGCCGAGCGCGTCCGGGCCATGCTGTGCGAGAGCGCACGGGTGAAGCAGGAGCTCGCCGAGCAGGCGGCCAGCACCATCGCGCGGGCGGCATCGCTCCTCATCGACGCCTTCCGGAGCGGAGGCAAGGTGCTGCTCTTTGGCAATGGCGGATCCGCGGCGGATGCGCAGCACCTCGCGGCGGAGTGGACCGGACGGCTGCGGGGCGAGCGTCGGGGGCTGCCGGCTCTCGCGCTCACCGCCAACACGTCGGAGCTCACCGCCCTCGGCAACGACTACGGCTTTGATCGCATCTTTGCCCGGCTGATCGAGGCGCATGGCAGTCCCGGGGACGTCGCAATCGCGCTGTCGACGTCCGGCAACTCGAGCAATGTGCTGGCCGGGGTCGCCGAGGCACGCGCACGAGGCCTGCGCACGATCGGGCTCTCGGGCCGCCGCGGAGGCAAGCTCGCCCCAGCGGTGGAGGTTGCGTTGCTGGTGCCCTCCGATGACACCCAGCGCATTCAGGAGTCTCACATCACGATCGGTCACGTACTGGCCGAGCTCGTGGAACAGGCGCTCTTCCCCAGGCGCGTGTGACGCGGCCCCCTGCACCCATCGATCGCACTCACCTGCGGACGGTGCCGGCCCGGCGGCGACCGAGCAAGGTGCGGACGCTCGACGAAGCCGTACCGCATTCCCGCGGAGCGAGCTTCGCGGAGTTCCTCGACCACCTGCCGGCGCTGCTCGGCGCTGCCGATTTGCGGACCGCGATCGACGTGGCCGTGCGGGCCCAGGCCGGCAAACGCACGCTTCTCTGGGGCCTGGGAGCCCACGTGATCAAAGTCGGACTCGCACCGATCGTGGTCGACCTGTTGGAGCGCGGCTTCGTGAGTGGGCTTCTCCTCAACGGGGCGGGCTGCGTGCACGATCTCGAGCTCGCGCTCATGGGGCGCACCAGCGAGGACGTGGCTGCGGCCCTCGACGACGGCTCCTTTGGCATGGCCAAGGAGACGGCGGAGCTTTTGAACGGTGCGATTGCGAAGGGCGCGAGAGAGGGCCTCGGCATGGGTGCGGCCGTGGGCCGCGAGATCTTACAAGGGCGCTATCCCCACAAGCGGCGCTCGATTCTGGCGACGGCGTCCCGACTCGGCGTCCCGGTCACGGTGCATGCGGCGATCGGTACCGATATCCACCACATGCACCCGAGCGCGGACGGTGCGGCGCTCGGGGCCACGAGCTACCGCGACTTCGAAACCCTGGCGGGGCTCGTCGCGACGCTTGAGGGGGGAGTGGTTTTCAACGTGGGGTCGGCCGTCATTTTGCCCGAAGTGTTCCTAAAGGCACTGGCCCTCGCGCGCAACCTCGGCCACCCCGTGCGCCGGATCACGACCGTGAATCTAGACTTTATCCGCCAGTACCGACCCGCAGTGAACGTGGTCGAAAGGCCGACACGCCTCGGCGGCCGCGGGATCTCTCTGATCGGCCACCACGAGATTCTGCTCCCCCTGCTCGCGGCGGGCATCGTCGAGGGCAGCGGCGCACGAGACAAAGCGCGAGCGGTGCGGAAATGAAGGGGCGAATCGTGCTCCGCGAGGGCGACATCACACACGAGCGCGTCGACGCGATCGTGAACGCGGCCAACAGCGCCCTCGTGCTCGGGGCGGGCGTCGCCGGGGCGATTCGCGCAAATGGTGGTCCTGCGATCCAAGAGGAGTGCGACCGCCTTGGCCCGATCGGCGTCGGGGAAGCGGTGGTGACCGGCGCCGGCGCGCTCCCGGCCCGCTTCGTGATCCACGCGGCGAGCATGCCTCCGGGCGGGGCCGCGACCGAGGCGAGCGTGCGCAGCGCCTTCCGCCGCAGCCTCGAGCTCGCACGCGAGCGTGGGTACCGCAGCATCGCGGTCCCGGCGATCGGGGCGGGCATCGCTGGCTTCCCGCTCCAGCGCTGCGCAGAGCTGCTCCTCGAGGAGGCGCGCGCTCACCTCGAAGGCGAGACGACGCTCGAGGAGATCCGCTTCGTACTTTTTGGCGAGCCGGCGTTCCGCATGTTCGAGATGGTGAACGACGCGGCCAAGGTGGCCGAGAGTGTGGCGCGCCTTCGGGGAGGGACCCCGTGATTGTCGTGCTCCACCAGCTCACCGCAGCGCTCTATCTCGCGGCGGGTCTGCTGGCGGGGGTGGGTCTCGCGCTCGCTCGCCCGACTCTCTCGCGCGCCGCGGTCGCGGTTCTCGTCGCGGGCGCGGCCCTCCACGGTGTCGCCTTTGTGGCCTTTCACCTTGCTGCTGAGCCGCCGCCGCTCACGGATCTCCCGGCCTCGGTGTCGCTCATGGCCTGGTTGGGCGTGCTGTTTTATCTCTCGCTCTTGGTGCGCTCGCGGCTCACCGCACTCGTGGTGGGCGTCGCGCCGATGGCCTTTCTGGGCGCATTTTTTGCTGCCCTGCGTCTGCCCCACTCCGAGCACGAGCCATTTGTCGGGGCGGCGTCGTCCTGGCCCCACGCGCACGTTCTCCTCGCGAGCGGCGGGCTCGCCTCCCTCGCCATCGCGTTTTTGGCAGGGGTTGTCTTCTTGGCCGAAGACCGCCGCTTGAAGGCGAAGCGGCCCATGTCCGGGCGGCTGCGGCTGCCGAGCTTGGAGGCCCTCGACCGGGTGAACGCGGTGGCACTCGTGGTGGGCTTTCCGCTTCTTACCTTGGGCGTGCTCACGGGCATGATGTGGGTCGAGGGCACGAGCGGCCACTTCTGGACGGGTGCCGCGCACGAGACCTGGTCGATGGTCGCATGGGCGGTCTACGGTGTGCTCGTCGCAGCCCGCTTCCCTGCACACCAGGGAGCGCGTCAAGCGGCCATTGCTGCGGTCGCTGGCTTCGCGTTTTTGTTGTTTGCGGTGATCGGCGTGGGTCTTCTCACGTGAGGGTCCTCGTCGTCGGCATGAACCACAGGACCGCACCGCTCGAGGTCCGCGAGCGTTTCGCGGTCGCAGACCCCGCGCCTCACCTCGCGAAGCTCGTGGCGTGCGAGGAAATTGACGAGGCGCTCTTGCTTTCGACCTGCAATCGCGTCGAGGTAGTCGCTCTCACGCGCCATCTCGAGGCGGCTCGCCACCGCCTGCGCGCGTTCTTCCACCGCGATCTCGCCGGCGAGACCCCGGTGCAAGGCGCCGCCAGTCTCGAGAACCTGCTCTTCGAGTACCTGGACGGACCTGCCATGCGCCAGGTCTTCCGGGTGGCCGCGTCGCTCGACTCCATGGTGGTCGGCGAGCCGCAAATTCTCGGCCAGATGAAGGATGCCTACCGCGCCGCGGTCGAGTGCGGCGCCTGCGGCGCGATCCTCTCGCGCCTGTTCCAGTGCGCCTTCGCCGCGGCCAAGCGCGTGCGGCGCGAAACCCGGATCGGCGAGCGGCCGGTCTCGGTGGCCCGGGTGGCCGTCGATCTCGCCAAGCAGATCTTCGAGTCGTTCGACGACAAGACGGCGCTCCTCGTCGGAGCCGGGGAGATGATCGAGACTGCCCTCGAAGCGCTGCGCGGGGAAGGCCTGCGCTCGATCCTCGTCGCGAACCGCACGCAAGCCCATGCCGAAGCCTTGGCGCAGCGTTTCGGCGCGACCGCGCGCGGCCTCGGCGAGCTGCGTGAGATGCTGCCTCACGCCGATATCGTGCTGACCTGTACGGCGGGCGAGACGCCGATTCTGGGGGTCGCGGATTTCGCCGAAGCGATTCGCGCGCGACACGGACGGCCGCTCTTCGTGATCGACATTGGCGTGCCGCGCAACGTCGACCCAGGGGTGAACCGGCTTGACAGTGTCTACCTCTACGACATCGACGACCTCGCGGGCGTTGCGGCTGCAAACGCCGACGAGCGTCGCCGCGAGACCATGCTCGGCGAAGGGATCGTGCTCGAAGAGCAGCAGCGCTTTGACGGCTGGCTCCTGGCACTCCAGGCCGTACCGACGATCCGCCACCTGCGCGCCCGGGCCGAAGCGATCCGGCAGGCGGAGCTGCAGCGCGCTCTCCAGCGGCTCAGTCTTGGCGAAAACGAGCGCCAGGCGGTCGAGTCTCTGACGCGCTCGATCGTCAACAAACTCCTCCACGCGCCCGTGTCGCGCTTGCGCGCCGAGGCCGAGCGCGAGGAAGGACTCGCCTACCTCGAAGCTGCGCGCGTGCTCTTCGCCTTGGACGATCCCGAAATGCCTGGTGCGGAGGCTGCGGAGCCCGCCGCGCTGGACGACCTGCTCCGCGGCGCTCTCCCCGACTCCGAGGATTCTGAGGGCACGTGACGGCGCTGCGCATCGCGACGCGCGGGAGTGCTCTCGCGCTCGCCCAGGCGCGCTGGGTTGCGGCGCGCATCGAGACGCAACTCGCGAAGTCGACCGAACTCCTCCCGATCAAGACCTCCGGCGATCGCCTGCAGGGGATTTCGCTGGCCGAGTTCGGTGGAAAAGGGCTGTTCGTGAAGGAGATTGAAGAGGCGGTGCTCGAGGGGCGCGCCGACTTGGCCGTGCACAGCGCAAAGGACCTCCCGGCGGCGCTCGCCGCGGGTCTCGCCATCGTCGCTTGGCCGCAGCGCGAGGAGCCGCGGGATGCCCTCGTGGCCCGGGAGCGAGGGACCCGGCTCGAAACGCTCCGCCCGGGTGCGCGGCTCGGCACGGGAAGCGTGCGGCGAGGCGCGCAGCTGCGCGCACTGCGCCCCGACCTCGAGATTGTGCCGCTGCGGGGCAACGTCACGACTCGCTTGCAAAAGCTCGAAGCCGAAGGCCTGGACGGCGTGGTGCTGGCCTGCGCCGGACTCCTGCGCCTCGGGCTGGCAGACCGGATCGATGAGCGGATTTCGACCGAGGTCGTGCTGCCCGCGGTCGCGCAGGGCACTCTTGCCGTCGAGGCGCGGGCAGATTCGGCGCTCGGCCGCAGCCTCGCCGCGCTCAGCGATGCCCACGCCGAGCGTTCGGCCCTTGCGGAGCGAGCGTTCCTGACGCGCCTGCAAGGGGACTGCAACGTTCCCCTGGCCGCCTTCGCCGAGGCCATCCCGGGCGGGCTCCTTCGGCTGCGCGGTCTGCTCTCAAGCCCAGACGGACGCACGATCGTGCGCGGCGAGGCGCACGGTGCGGACGCCGTGGCCACGGGCGAAGCGACCGCACAACAGATCCTTGCGAGAGGCGGGGATCAGCTGCTCGCCCAGCTGCGGCGCGAGGCGGCGCGATGAGCCGACCCGCCGGGCGTGTGGTCCTCGTGGGCGCGGGTCCCGGCGATCCGGATCTCATCACACTCCGTGGTGCGGCAGCGCTTCGCGCCGCCGACGCGGTGGTGCACGACGCCCTCGTGAGCGCCGAGCTCCTGGCACTTGCTCCGCCCGACGCGCTACGCATCAACGTCGGCAAACGCGGCCACGACGAACCCACGCTTGCGCAGGAGGAGACCAACGCGCTGCTCGTGCGCCTCGCCCAAGAAGGCAAGACGGTGGTACGCCTCAAAGGGGGTGACCCTTTCGTCTTCGGTCGGGGCGCTGAAGAGGCGAGCGCGCTCACCCATGCAGGCATCCGCTTCGAGATCGTGCCCGGGATTTCGGCGGCGATCGGGGTCCCCGCCTTCGCGGGCATCCCCGTCACCGATCGGCGTTATGCCGCTTCGTTCACGGTTGTGACCGGCCACAAGGACCCGCTTGAGCCAGCCGCCTCGATCCGCTGGGGAGAGCTGGCGCGCGGCGCAGATACCCTGGTGATTCTCATGGGACTCAAGAATCTGCCGGGCATCGCCGAGCGCCTGATCGCGAGCGGCCGCCCGGGGCGAACGCCGTCGGTGGCGATCGAGTGGGGAACGACGCCGGGCCAGCGCGTGGTCGAAGCCCCGCTCGCGGAGCTTGGGGCGTGCGTAGAGCGGGCCGGACTCTCGGCTCCGGTGACGGTCGTGATCGGAGACGTCGTCCGCCTGCGCAGCGAACTCGCGTGGGTCGAGCGGTTGCCCCTCGCGGGTCGACGCGTCCTCGTGACGCGGAGCGAAGCACAAGCGGGCGCGCTTGTGGCGGCACTGCGTCGCGCCGGCGCGGAGCCGGTGGTGGCGCCCATGATCCAGCTGGTTCCGCTCGCGGGCACGCCCGAGCTAGACGCCGCGCTCGGAGGCCTCGGCGATTACGACGTGCTGCTCTTTACGAGCGCGAATGCCGTGCGCTGCTTCGTCGAGGCCGCATCCGGCGGAAAGGCGCTCCCCGCGCTGCGCGCCCGTGTCGTGTGCGTGGGTCCGGCCACGGCTCGGGCGGCGCGTGTGCTTGGCCTCGCCGTGCATCTCGTCCCGGCGCAGCGCTTCGACGCGGAGGGCCTGCTCGAGGCGATCCGCGCCGCATTCCCGCTCGCGGGTCAGCGCATTCTCCTGCCGCGCGCCGCGGCCGCCCGGAATGTCCTCCCCGAGGGCCTGCGGCGCGACGGAGCGGCGGTGGACGTCGTGGCGGTGTACCGGACCGAGCCTGCGCCGACGGATACGGGTGTCCTGTGCGCCCGCCTCGTGCGCGGCGAGATCGATGCCCTTACCTTCACGAGCCCGTCCACCGTGCGCCACTTCCTCGCTTGCCTTGACGAGGCAGCGCGCACGGCGGCGCGCCGCTGTGTGGTGGCGGCCCTTGGCCCGGTCACGGCGGCCGCGCTGCGCGAAGCAGGGCTTCCGCCGGACGTGGTCGCGGAGCGGGCAGAAGCGGCCGCGCTGGTGGACGCACTCGGCGAAGCCATGCGAGTGCGCGCGGGGGCGGCAGCGGAGAGAGGAGCGAGATGAGCTTTCCGACGGTCCGCCCGCGCCGGCTGCGGCGCACAGAGACACTGCGGCGCATGGTTCGAGAGACCCGGCTCTCGCGCGAGAACCTCGTGCTGCCCCTCTTCGTGGTGGAGGGTGCGGGGGTGCGAGAGCCGGTCCTCTCGATGCCCGGCGTTTTCCGTCACTCGGTGGACGCCCTCGTCGACGAAGCAAAACGCGTCCACGACCTCGGCATCCCGGCGGTCCTTCTCTTTGGGATTCCCGCTACGAAAGACGCCCGCGGTTCGGGTGCGGATGCGCCGGGCGGCGTGGTGCAGCGTGCCATCAGCGCGATCAAGCGCGGCGTGCCCGAGCTTTGCGTCCTCTCGGACGTCTGCCTGTGTGAGTACACCGACCACGGACACTGCGGCATTGTCGAAGGGGAGCAGGTGCGGAACGATCCGACACTCGAGCGACTGGCGTCGGCGGCGCTCTCCCACGCGCGTGCGGGCGCGGACGTCGTCGCGCCCTCGGACATGATGGACGGCCGCGTCTCGGCCATCCGCCGAGCGCTGGACGGGAGTGGCTTCGAAGACGTTGCGATCCTTTCCTATGCCGCCAAATACGCAAGCGCATACTACGGACCGTTTCGAGAGGCGGCGGAGAGTGCGCCGGCCTTCGGCGACAGACGCTCCTACCAGATGGACCCCCCGAACCGGCGCGAGGCCCTGCGCGAGATGCGGCTCGATCTTTCCGAGGGGGCGGATGCGCTCATGGTGAAGCCCGCGCTCCCTTACCTGGACGTCCTGGTCGAAGCCAGACGGGAGTTCGACGTACCGCTCGCCGCTTATCATGTCTCCGGGGAGTACGCGATGATTCAGGCGGCCGCCGCCCGTGGCTGGCTGGATGGCGCGCGGGCGCTGGACGAGGCGCTCGTGTCGATCAAGCGGGCGGGCGCGGACCTGATCCTCACCTATGGGGCGAAAGAGGTGGCTGCGCGCCTCGTCCCTTGAGGATGCGCGCGGTGCAGAGCCGAGGAGGCGGCGTGCCGGTCCGCTACAAGATTGTCGAAACGAGCAACGTCACCGACGAAGAGCTCGAGCGAATTCTGAACGAATGGACAGCGCAGGGCTGGCAAGTCGATACGCTTCACTTTGCGATGCGCGAGTCCTCCAAGCGGCCCGCCATGGCATTCGTGAGCTTCACCCGGGAAGAGCCGGAGGCGCGTTGAGGGTCGGAAGTACCCGTTCGCAAAGGCGCTCCAGGGACCGCCGCCGGACGTCTTCGGAGAGACCTCCCAGCTCGCTGCGCACGATCAACAGATCCATGCCCAGCCGCTCCCGGTAGGCGAGAAGCCCCTCGGCAACCTCGTGTTCTCCTCCCACCACGACACGCTCGTGGATCGGCCCGGCGGCCGCCCGCGCCAGGGCAGGCGGGAGCGCCCGTGCCGTTCCAAGGGCCTCTGCGGCGAGCCCTTCGCGCACGCGGGTCGCTTCCGCGTCGTCGGCGGCCAGATGGACGGTGCGCATCACGGGCGTGCGGAACGGTCCGACAACGCCGCCGGGCGGCAAGTGCGCGCGGTGGAGCGCGTGGTTCTCGAGGAGGACCGCAAGTGTTTCCAGGGGGGAGGCGAGATAGGGCAGCCCGCGGCGTGCGGCCTGGAGAAGCCCCATCTTTCCGAAGGCCGCCACGAGGAGCGGGGGATGCGGACGCTGCACGGGGCGCAGCGTCGGCGTGACAAAGCGCCCGCCGCTCGTCGCGAAGTGGCCGCCCGCGAGCTCCATGGGCTCGCCCCCGAAGGCGCGCAACATCGCATCGAGCGCCTCGTCGAAGCGATCCCGTTTCGTGTGAGCCTCCACCCCGAAGGCCTGGAATAGCGGCGCGGCGAAGCCGCGCCCGAGGCCGAGCATGACGCGGCCCTGCGAGAGCACGTCGAGGGCAGCCACTTCCTGCGCCAGGCGAAGGGGATGGTGCACGGGCAAGAGCAGCGAGGTCGTCCCGAGTCGCACGCGACGGGTACGCGCAGCGGTGGCCGAGAGGGCGAGCAAGGGGGACGCCATGGCGCCACGGCGGAAGTGGCCCTCGGGTACCCAGACGGAGTGGAGACCCAGAGCCTCGGCGTGCTCGGCGCGCGCCAAGAAGGCCGGCCAGCCGCTGGCCTCGGCGGGGCCGCCGAGTGCGAGACCGACGGCGAGGCCGCCGGAGGTCAAGTCCGCCCGAGGGCGTAGGGCAAGATGGTGCGCAAGAGATCGACGCGCGAGTCGAGGGTGCGGCCAAGGCCGGAGAGGAGTCCCAGCACGCGACCAATCAACACGATGTGGCTCGGCACGCGTATGATGGGGTTCGATCGGATCATCTCGGGGATCTCGTCGTTCAGCTCGTCGAACATCCGGGGATCGGCGTAGGGCTGCGCGCGGAAGCGCCGTGCGAAGTCGAGAAAGAAGCGGGCGACGTCTATCAGAGACTCGCGATCGCCGCTTTTGGTCTCGAAGCCGAGGTCGACGAGCGCCGTACCGAGGCCGTCGGCATCATCGCGGATCATCGCGAGTGCGAGCGCCACAATGCCCTCGCGGAATCGCGGCGGCAGGTCCTTCGACAGGCCGAAATCCAGCAGCACCAGGCGCGGCCCCTCGGGCTGGACCAGCAGGTTTCCGGGGTGGGGATCGGCGTGAAAGAAGCCATGGGTCAAGATCTGACGACAGAAGGCCTCGACCAGAATCTGCGTCACGCGATCCAGGTCGACGCGCGCCGCTCGTAGCGATTCCACGTCGGTGATCTTGATTCCCGACATGAACTCCATCACCAGCACACGTCGCGTCGTCCATTCCCAGAAGATTTTTGGAACGACCACTTCGGGGCGATCGACGAAGAAGCTGGCCACGGTCTCGGCGTTCCGGCCTTCATTCACAAAGTCGAGTTCCCTTGGCAGGTAGGAGCCGAGCTCGTCGAGCAGCGGCATCAGGTCGAACTCCCGCTCGAACACGCCCACGGCCCGAAACAGGACCCGCAGATTTGCGAGGTCGCTGCGCACGAGCGCGTCAATCTCCGGGTACTGCACCTTTACGGCCACGCGTCGCCCGTCGATGAGCTCCGCTTCGTGAACCTGCGCCAGCGAGGCCGAGGCGATCGGCCTTGCCGAGAAGCTCCGAAAGACGCTGCCAAGCGGCTTTTTGAGTTCGCGCTCCACCACTTCTTTCACGACCGAGAGGGGCTTGGGCGGAACGCGGTCCTGCAGTCGCGAGAGCACTTCCACGTACTCCCGCGGGAGCACGTCGGCGCGCGAGCCCAGGAATTGGCATCCCTTGAGGATCAGCCCCCGCAGATCGATGGCCGCGTCGTAGATCGACTCCGCGCTCGTCCGGTTGAAGCGCGACCAACGCTCGCGCATGTCGGGCGGACGCAGGCGCCTGGCGATGAATTGGTTCGCCTTGATGCCGAGATAGATGCGGCCGAAGGTCGTGCCGACACGGCGTGCACGGTAGATGCGCTCGCCCGCAGAGAGTGTCGCGCCGGGATTCATGGGAGAACCGCGCGGTGGATCGTGGCCACTGGCTCCAGGGAGCAGAACTCGCACCTCCGGCGAAGCGCTTCGCGGACCGGGAGGTGCAGCGTCCTCACCACAGCTCGGGGGGCTTCGTCGGGCACGACCATGCACCGTGGATGCGCTCGTCGTCGGATGCGTCCCCGGCAGCCTCCCGTGACCCGGACGCAGCCTTTTCGTCCGCGTCACCACTTGCCGGAGCGCTCGCCGCAGAGCGCGGCTCGTCCGCGCTCGCGGTGTCGTCCGACCATGGAGGATTGTATGCGCACTGCATCCAGCGCTGCGCGGAGAACTCGAGGATGTAGCTCGAACCGAAGTTTTGATAGGTGAAGAGCTGGTCGCCCCCACCAAAGCCGACCTGCGGTCGGGGAATCTCCACGAGGTCCTTGGCGGCGATGAGCTCCTTCAGCGATTCGGGGTAGCTGTGCTCGCGTTGGAAGTAACGTGCGAGCGCATCGATGATCTGCTGCGCATTTTGCGATCGGGTCACCGTGTAGTCGTGCGCCACGGCGAAGTCGCCGCACCAGATCGGGAGCGCGACGAGTACCGCGCCCACCGCAGTACCGCGGGTTGCGGCTTGAATCCTCGGTCGGCGCGGAGCTCGCTGGGGCATGCGTCCAATCGTCGACACTGCGATCGCCAGGGACGCCAGCACGATGGCGGCCACCAAGAGCGCCATGTCGGTGCCAAGGCGGAGCCACACCCAGGCCAGGGGGGTGGCAAGGGCGAGGGCGACGGCAAGGAGCGCCACGGTGGGCCGTGAGCGCAGTCGGCCGAGACCCGCGAGCAGGAGCGCGACGCAGGCGAGCCCTCCCGCAATCAGCGCACCTCCGATTTCGATCCCGAAGAAGGAGACGACCGGCCAGGGGGAGATTGCGAACGGGAGCATCGGGTCCGTGCCGGTCACGTCTCGCTGCGCCCATACCACGATCGCAAGGATCGGCAGATATGCGGCGATGCGAAGGGGCCAAGCCAGCGTGAGCCAGCTAACCGCAAGCAAGGGAGCGCACAGGGCCGCGGCCGTAACGAGGGCGGTGCAGATCATCACCGCGGAGCCGCGCCAGCCGAAGAAGCCCCAGATCGCAGGCCGCGTCTCCCCCATGCCGTAGAAGAGGAAAAGGAGGGTCGCGAGCAATGCGGCCAGACCAATCGTGCGCGCGAGGGCAGAACGGCTGGTGGCGAAGACCGCCACCAGCAGGAGTGCCTCCGGCAAGGAGAACGCCACAAGGCCGGCGCGAGGCGAGTCGATCCAGAGGCCGAGCGACGTCCCCGCAAGCCAGTTCGTGAGAAAGCCGCGGGGCTGCCACCACGCAGTGGCACCGGTCACGGGGGCCGGCCCGATCCCGTGATGAATGGCCAGTGCCCAGGCCAGGAGCGCCAGGACCAGAAAGCCGCCGATGGCGACCCGCTGCCCGGCCCGTGAACGATGGCTCGTGAAGGCGCTCACTCCGAGTCACTCGGTCGCAGAATCGAGAAGCGGAGGGGCTCCGCGGCACTGCCGTCTTCTCGGGGGAGGAGCCGGATCTGGGCCCGCACGTCGACGGTCCGTCCTTCCAACACGCGTTCGAGGATGGCCGCGAGGTCCACGGCCTCCAGGGTGCGCGCAATTTCACCCGCCAGACGCTCGATGAACTCGGCGCGCGTGCGCTCGCTCTGATCCACAGCGAAGTCGATCCAGTCCTTCGGGACGGCCTCGCCGAGCGCACGACGGACGGCCTCGTTCGTGGTGAAAAAGCCGGAAAGCCCGAAGGTCAGCGCGCGCCGCAGGAGTTCGGGAACGACGTTCGCAGGGGACGCGGGCCGAGCGGACACGCTCGGATCATCGGGATCTCTCGGCGTGGTCGCGCGCGAAGAATCTCCTTTCGAGTTCCCTCGCCCACGCGCCATGGGTTAAGATCCTCCGATGAAGCCGACCCGTGTACGTGACATCATGCAGGAGAAGATCGTCACGATCAGCGCGGGTGAACGCCTATCGACGGTGGAAGATATCATGACGCTCGGGCGCGTGCGCCACATGCCCGTGGTGCACGCAGGCAAGCTCGTCGGCGTCGTCTCCGAGCGTGACCTCCTGCGGGCCTCTCTTTCCTCACTGCATACCGCGCGCGCTGAGGAGCGGCGCGCCTTCCTCCACGTCGTGGAGATCGCCCGCGTGATGTCGACCCCGCCGATCGTGATCGGTCCGGACGCGGCGATCCAGGAGGCCGCGCTCATCATGGCGGAGCGCAGGATCGGCTGCCTGCCCGTGGTGGACGGGGACGCGCTCGTGGGCCTTCTGACCGAGACGGACATGCTCCGGCACTTTGCCGGCGTCCCGCCCGAGGATCGCGAGCACTAGCCCCACGAATCGGGCCCTTTGCGCGCTTCCCCTGCGATTCACGTCCGCGGCTCACCCCGCCGCGACCCCGCTTAGGGGGCAATCCAGAGTCCTGCCCGCGGTGTACCCACCGCATCGGAGCAGGAGGCCGCAACCCCTGGCACACCCCACCCGCCTTGCCGATTTCCGCCTCCATCGAGGCCGCTACATGCTTGGTCTTCTCTTGGTCGCGGCTTTTGCGGGGGCTGCGCTGCCGGCTCGCGCCGCGTCCACGGCTCCCGCCGAGGTGCACATTTCGAACTTCACGTTCGATCCTCCCACCCTCGCAGTCCCCGTAGGCGCCACGGTCACCTGGGTCAACCAGGACGATGAGCCCCACACGGTGACTTCTGCGGGGGGCGGCTTCACCTCGCCAGCCCTCGATACCGACGAGTCGTTCTCCTTCCGCTTCGATGCGCCGGGTACCTATGTCTACCGCTGCGCCATACACCCCCAGATGACGGGAAAGATTGTCGTCCAGTAGGAACGAGATCGCCCATGGAGGATCCGATGTCTCAAGAGCACCACAAAAGCGGCACGAACCGCCGCGACTTCCTGAAATGCATGGCCTGGGCGGGTAGCGGGCTCGTCTGGACGCTGAGCGGTGGCGTTCTGTCGTCCAAGGCGCTTGCCGGCCTTCAGGCCGCGCCGAACGCTCCGAGGACGGGATCCCGCGGGAGCTCCGCCTCTGGTTTCCGCTTCGTGCAGATCAGCGACACGCACATCGGCTTCGAGAAGGATCCGAACAAAGATCCGGTTGCGACCTTGCAGGAGTCGATTGCACGCATCCGCGCCCTGGACCCCGCCCCCGACTTTCTGATCCACACCGGAGACCTGACGCACGCCCAAAAGGCGGGTGGGTTCGATACGGTGGCTCAGCTGCTCGGCGACGTGGCCTCGGGGGGGACCTTCTTCGTCCCCGGGGAGCACGACGTCTTTGGCGACGGAGGCAAGGAGTATTTTGCCCGCTTCGGCCAGGACACGCGGGGTGGCGGATGGCGGAGCTTCGACCACCAGGGGGTGCACTTCCTCGGGCTCGTGAACGTTCTCAACTTCAAGTCCGGTGGCATGGGAATGCTCGGCCAGGAGCAGCTCGAGTGGCTCGAGGACAACGTGAGAAACCTCTCGAGTAGCACGCCCGTCGTGGTCTACACGCACATTCCCCTTTGGGCGGTCTATCCTGAGTGGGGCTGGACGACGGGCGACGCGCAGCAGGCGCTGGCCTCCTTGAAGCGCTTTGGCTCGGTGACCGTGCTGAACGGACACATTCACCAGGTGCTCCAGAAGGTCGAAGGTCACATCACCTTCCACACCGCCATGTCGACGGCGTTCCCCCAGCCGGCCCCCGGGCAGGGGCCCGGGCCGGGCCCGCTCAAGGTTCCGACGGATGAGCTGCGCCGGCTCCTCGGCCTACGCTCCGTGACCTACACCGCCGGGAGGCAGCCGCTCGCCGTCGTGGACTCGACGCTCGGCTAGGCCCGGCCCGATCGCCGTATGGAAGGACCTCGCATGAACGTTCGAGATCCGAGCGCGAAGGCGCCCGAGGAGACGGACGAGGAACTCGTGCACGCGCTCGCCGGCGGTCGCCAAGAGGCGCTCGGCGTGCTCTTTGCGCGGCACGCGCCGCTCGTCTTCGGGATCGCCCGCCAGACGCTCGACGGTGCCGCAGCCGAGGACATCGTGCAGGATGTGTTCCTCGCGGTCTGGCACGGCGCCGCGACCTTCGACCCCGCCCGTGGTGCATTCCGGCCCTGGCTGCTGCAGATCGCCCACCACCGCGTTCTGAACGAGCTGCGGCGCAGAAGCCGCAAACCGCTCTCGGTCACAGCGGCCGATCGCGACCGCCTCGACGGGCTCGCGGACTCGAGTCCCGAGCCCTCGGCGGAACTGTGGCGGGAGTTCCGACGCTCCGCTGTGCGGGAGGCGCTCGAGCAGCTTCCGCCTCTTCAGCGGCAGGCTCTCGGTCTCGCATTTTTCGAGGAGCTGACACACGAACAGGTCGCATCCGTGCTGAACCTGCGCCTCGGCACCGCGAAGAGTCGCATCCGAAGCGGGCTCCAGCGCCTGCGTGGGCAGCTCTCGCCGGTGCTTGCGCTCCTGGCCCTCACCCTCGTCGGCAGCGTGGCGACACTCGGCATCTTTGAGCTCCGAGATCGCGCGGTGGTCACGCGCGACGAGCGCGCACTCGATCTTGTGACCTCGAGCGACGTGCATCCGCTGCGCATCGAAGCCGCGCCGGGCACGCCGGCGGAGGCCCACGCCAACTGGCGCGCGCGTCCCGATACCAAGCTCGGAGTGCTGTCGCTCTCCCACCTGCCCGCGCCGCCCAGCGGCTTTGTGTATCAGGCATGGCTCCTCCACGAGGGCGCGTGGATCTCCCTCGGCACCGCCCTGCCCGACGCCGACGGCAAGGCACGGATCGTGGCCGAAGAGGACGCCATCGCGTTCCCGCCCGAGGCGCTGCGCGTAACCCTCGAGCCGAGGTCCGGGAGCGCGGCGCCGCTCGGCCGCACGATCCTCGTGTGGCCGGCCGAAAAGCCTGCCCCCCCTCTTCCCGGCGGAGGCTGAGAACATGCTCGAAGGTCTCTTTTCGCCCCTGCACCTGCTCGCGATTCTCGCGATTGCGCTCGTCGTCTTCGGCCCGGCGCGCCTTCCCGCGCTGGGCAAGGGCCTTGGCGAGGCTCTCCGAGGCTTTCAGGCCGGCCTCCAAGGCGAGTCGCCGCCCCCGCGCCCGGGGCTAGATGCGCATCTCCTTCCAGCGGCCGGAGGCGAACCGGGCGGAGAGCAGGGAGGCCTTCGCGGCATAGTCCATGAGCAGACAGCACCACACCGTGACCACCGACCCGCTGAACACGCGTGAGACCAAAAGGGCGCCGCCGAGGCGAAACACAAACAGTCCAGTCAGGATCGAGACCAACGGAAAGCGCGTGTCGCCGGCGCCACGGAGGGCGCCCCCCAGTGCGAACTCCACCGCCATGAGCGGCTGCGCAGCGCCAAGGATCCAGATGAAGGTGACGGCAAGGTTCACGGTGTTCTCGCCGGCGGCACCGAAGTAGTCCGCCACGGGCCGAGCGATCGCGATGATCGAAGCTCCGACGCAGGCCATCACGACCATCGCACCCGCGTTCGCGCGCCAGCCCGAGCGTGCTGCGAGCTCTGGTTCGCGTGCACCGAGATGCTGGCCGACGAGAGTGGCCGCGGCAGTCGAGAAGCCGAGCCCGGGAACGAAGGAAAAGGAAAGAATTCGGACGCCGATCAGATAGGCGGAAATCGGGTCTGTCCCGTACTGTGCGACGATTCGCAGAAAGAGCCAAAGGCCCCCCTGCCAGGCGATCTGCTCGAGGGCCGTGGGCACGCCGATCCGTAAAATGCGCGCGGCCCGCGCGCGGTCGAAACCGTCGAGCCAGCGTCCCCGGGGCACGACCAACCCGTCGCGGATCCACAGGGCTCCGTAGATCGCGGCACTGACGCAAAGCGCGATCCCGCTGGCCAGCGCTGAGCCGTCGGTTCCGAGCTTCGGTGCGCCGAACTTTCCGAACACGAGGATGTAGTTCCCGGCGACATTCACGAGGTTCATCACCACGCCGATCAGGAGCGGCGTTCGCACGTCGCCCGCTCCGCGCAAGCCGCTGCCGAGCACAAAGCCCAGGGCGAACGGCAGGGTGAACGCGAGCAGGATGCGCAGGTAGGAACCGCCAAGCGCCACGACCCCCGGGGCTACGCCGAAGGCAGCGACCACCTTGTCCGCAAAGGGGATCGCGCACATCACGAAGCCGGCGAACAGGGCACCGAGGGCCACCGAGAGCCGGATCACGCGGTCCGCCTCGCGCGCATCGCCGGCGCCCCAGGCGCGTGCCACGAGAGCGACGGTGCCCGTCGTCACCGCGGCGAGCACGGCGAAGAGCACGTTGAAGAACTGAGTGGCCACACCGACCCCGGCGACGGCCTCCGAGCCCAGAGATCCCACGATCACGAAATCCACCAGTCCGACGAGCGACTGCAGCGCGAACATGGCCATGGAGGGCCAGGCGAGCTGCCAGATGCCGGGGCGCTTGGGTCCGAGCCCTTCGGCGACGGCGAGCGCCGGGGCTTCCTCCTCGAGCCCTTCCAGGGGCGAGGACTGTGCGTTCACGCTGCGAACTCAGGCCAGCGCGCGAGGATGTGGGAGGCGGTGCGGTCCGCCAGCGCCGCGGTCGTAAGCTGGGGCGGGGCGCCGAGGGAGGTGGGGAAGACGCTCATGTCGGCGAGAAACAGGCCAGGCACCTCGTGGGATTCGCCCCAAGCGTTCACCACCGACGCGCGCGAATCGGCCCCCATCCGGCAAGTCGACTGCGGGTGGGTGGACGCAAGGCCGATCTCCCCTTCCTGAACGCCTCGCTGCTCGAGCACGGAAAGGTCCTCCCCCGGCCCGAGCTCGAGAGGATCGCGCCAGTAGGGAGCGAGCACGCTCTTCGCACCCCCTGCGAAGAGCACCTTGGCGATGTGCACGAGACTTTCGGAAAGCTGGCCGCGGTCTCCCTCCTCCATGCGGTAGGCAATCCGCGGCTTCGCCAGGGAACGGCCGCTCTCCACACTGCCCGCGCTGCGGTCGTGCAGCAACGCGAGCAGGCCGACCATCCGCGAGAACTTCGCCATGTGCGCGAAGTGCGCGCGTCCGAAGCCCGGAAGATTGGCGCCCGTGAGAACTGGGAAACCGGTGATCGGCATCAGGATGTAACCGCGGTGCGGGTCTTTCTCGAGGTCGATGAACTGATCGATGTAGTAGCTCTGCGGGATGCCGCGGTAGGCGTGAACGGGCTCCTCCATGAAACCCACGAGCATGACAGACGGGTGGAGGTGGAGGTTTTTCCCGACCTGGCCGCTCCCATTCGCGAGCTCGCTGCGCAAGAGGAGATCCGGTGACGCGACCGCCCCCGCCGCCAGCACGACCACCTTGGCCTTCACCTCGAGCGAACCGCGCGGGCGACCGTCATGGTCCACCACGCTCCCGAGCACGCGCCGCACCCGCCCCCCCTCCGCCTCGATGCGCTCGGCACGTGCGTTGGCGTAGATGCGGGCCCCGGCGGCCGAGGCGCGGGGCACATAGGTGATGAGCATCGACTGCTTGGCGTCGTACGAGCAGCCGAGGATGCAGTAGCCCGCTCCGATGCAACCTTCGCGGTTGTGACGCGCGACGAATCCCGAGTAGCCGAGCCTTTGCGCGCCCGTGCGGATGATGCGGTTTAGCGCGTTGAGCTCGGACTCGAGGATCTGTTTTACCCGGAGATTCTTCTCCACCCGCTGGAACGAGGGCGCGAGCGCCTCCGCCGTGAGCTCCGAGAGTCCGTGCTCCTCGCGCCAGATCCGCAGGATCGGTTCGGGTGCGCGGAAGGCGTAGCAGAGGTTGTGGACCGTGGAGCCGCCGACATTGCGTCCCTGCAAGATGGTGTAGGCGCCATCAGCGGTCTGGCGCATGCCGGCCTCCTCGAACAGCCGGGGCAGCATCTCGTCTTCGCGCTGCGTGAAATCCGCGCGCGTCCAGTAGTGGCCCTGCTCGAGCAGAACGACGCTCCGGCCGCCCACGGCGAGCTCTGCAGCGGCCACGGCCCCGCCCGCCCCCGAACCAATCACACAGACGTCGGCGCTCTCCACGAGATCCCCACCGCGCTCGAGAAGCTTCTCGATCACGTGGCAGGCCGCGGGGAACGCACGAGCGGGCCGGCATAGCCGATGAGCGGCCAGCTTTCCTCCTGGCTGTAGTAGCCGAGAATCGAAAGGTTCCGAAGCGCCCGGAAGGCCAAGCGCCGGAGTTCAAACCGACTCGTCATCCAACCCGTGAGGGAGGCGTCCTTCTCGGCGTCGCTGAGCTGTGTAAAACGCCGGAATGTCCAATCGAAGAGGAAGGGGCCGTACTCGAAGAGTCGTAGCGCCGTCGGCAGCAGGCTCGTAAGCGCCGGGTCGAGCTGTCGGCACGTGCGATCGATCGTGGCGATCGCGCCCGTAGCGCGCAGGCGCGGGGCTGCGGCTTGCCCGGAGTCGACCATCCGCTCGGCAATCTGGGTCAAGATCTCGGTCTCGGTGGTGTCGAAGAATCGCCCACTCGTCTCCCCCACAGCGGACGTTGCCGCCGCCGGCAGGGCG
The DNA here is from genome assembly GCA_035315025.1 of Myxococcota bacterium. Taxonomy (GTDB): domain Bacteria; phylum Myxococcota_A; class UBA9160; order UBA9160; family UBA9160; genus UBA9160. The sequence goes on along the minus strand of DATFYN010000763.1, from coordinate 15,914 downwards.
CGAAGCTCCGCCAGGGCACCCAGCGACGCCGAGGCAGCGGCGAGCCGCAAAAAGCCGCGGCGGGTGGTGCGGGGGAAGTCGGTTGCCAGGGGGTCCATGGGTGCTCGCGACGCTTGGTACCACCCCTGCGCCTGCAGCTCAATTCGTTCTCGCGAGGACTCGGCGGATCGAGCGTGGCAGTTCCTCTGGGCGGGTGCGGCGCGGTGCGCCGACCGCGATGTCGACGGCGTTGTAGGTGTTCCAGAAGAGAATCGGGCCATGGCCGAGCTCCCCGCGCCGCGCTCGGTTCACGATCGCCGCCAGGCATTTGCCGGCGTACGTCACGTCCAGCGAAAGCCCCGCGCGTGCCGCAAGTTCCACGGCCTCCAGCGCAGCCGGCGTGGGCGCGCCGTAGCCCGGGCCGAGCTCGCTCGTAAGGAGGGAGAAGTCCGAGGGAATGATCGTGAGCGCGGGAACGGATGGGTCTGCCCGGCGCAAGTGCGTGAGGGTGCGCCGCGCTGCCCGCGCAAGCCGAGCGGGGGAGGGAGGCAAGATGTCGGACACGAGGACGCCCACCGCTCGGGTGCGAAGCCGCGCAAGGCGCAGACCGAGAACAAGCCCGGCGAGCGTCCCGCCGCTGCCCACCGGCACATAGACCTGCTCGGGCTCCGGCAGCGCACCGGCGCGCACCTGCTCGGCCAGCTCGAGTCCGGCTGACACAAAGCCGAGATTCCCGCGCGCCGACGATCCCCCGGTCGGTACGAGGAGCGGCCGATCGCCGCGAAGCAGCGAGCCCATGAGTACCCGGAGGGTCTGCAGCGCCGCTCCGGGCACGTTCGCTCCGTAGACCTGTCGTGCGCCGTAGGCAGCCTGGAGGAGGAGCGTTTCCCGCACCGCTTCGGTGACCGGCTGGTGAACCAGCACAAGGATGGTGCTGAGCCCAGCGGCACGTCCGAGGATCGTGGTTGCGAGGCCGTGGTTCGTGCCGAGTCCGCCGGTCGTGACGAGGGTGCGCGCACCACGCTGGAGCGCGTCGCCGATCACAAACTCGAGCTTGCGCGGCTTATTCCCGCCGTACGCGAGGCACGAGCGCTCGTCGCGCTTCACGTACAGCCGGCCCCCCGCGAGCCCTTTCCGATCGAGCTCCAGCGCACCCACCGGGGTGGGCGTCTTCACGAATACGGCCCGGGGAAGCTTCTCTCGCGCGGCGGGATAGGCCCGAAACAGCGCGAGCTGCGGATCGGCCACGCCCCCCTATCGCACGGCCCCGAGGAGGACGCAACGCACGAAATCAGGCTTTGACACCTCCCGCGGGGCTCTCGTACCCTCGGTCCACAGCCAACAGCACCGGAGACCCCTCCATGGCCGTGGTCGAGCGCGTCGAGACCGCAGCGAGCGTGTCGGGTGCCCGGCGACGCCTGCGCCTTCGGAATCCCGCGACCCTCGATCCGATCGGCGAGATCGAGGTGCAGACCGAACAGGACGTGCGCGCGGCCGTGGAGCGCGCGCGCAAGGCCCAGCCAAGCTGGGCTGCGCTTCGCTTCGAAGATCGCGCGCGGTACCTAAAGCGCGCGGTGGCCCTCTTGCTCGAGCGTCAGGACGAATTTCTGGACGTGATCCTGCGCGAGACGGGCAAGCCGCGCACCGAGGCCCTCGCGGTCGAGATTCTCGCCGCGTGCGACGCACTGTCTTTCTATGCGAAGCGCGCGAAACGGATCCTTGCCGACCGCAGCATGCCCGTGCACCTGCTCAAGACGAAGAAGCTGCGAATCTCCTACCGACCGCTTGGCGTCGTGGGCATCATCACCCCCTGGAACTTCCCGTTTATTCTCTCGGTCAATCCCACGGCTCAAGCCCTGATGGCGGGCAACACGGTCGTGCTGAAACCTTCGGAAGTCACGCCGTTCTCGGGGCGCCTCGTGGAGGAGCTGTTTTCGGCTGCCGGCCTGCCCGAGGGCGTGTTCAACCTCGTGCAGGGAGACGGCGAAACCGGGGCGGCGCTCGTGGAAGCGGGCGTCCACAAGATCTCGTTCACGGGGAGCGTGCGCACCGGAAGGAGAGTCGGCGAAGTGTGCGGCCGAAACCTCGTGCCCTTTACCCTCGAGCTCGGCGGCAAGGACCCGATGATCGTTTGCGCCGACGCCGACCTCGAGCGGGCTGCCAACGGCGCCGTCTTCGGAGCCTTTTCGAATGCGGGTCAAGTGTGCGTATCCACAGAACGGGTGTACGTCGTGGAGGCCGTGGCCGACGAGTTCGAGCGGAAGGTGGTCGAGAAGACGGCGCGCCTGCGTCAGGGGGCGGAGGGAGAGTTCGACGTCGGGCCGATGATCTTCGGCAATCAGCTGACGGTTGTGGAAGGGCACATCGAGGACGCCGTTCGCAAGGGGGCGAAGGTCTTGGCGGGAGGTCGGCGCAATCCCTCGTACGCGGGCCTGTTTTATGAGCCGACGGTCCTCACGAACGTGACCCACGAGATGGAGATCATGCGAGATGAGACCTTCGGGCCGGTCCTCCCGATCATGCGGGTGCGGGACGAGGAGGAGGCGCTGCACCTCGCGAACGATTCGCCGTACGGTCTCAACGCGAACGTCTGGACGCGCGACAAGCGCAGGGGCGAACGCCTGGCGAAGGCGCTCGAGTCGGGGTCCGCGGTGGTGAACGACTGCATGCTGACCTACGGCATCGCCGAGTCGCCCTTTGGCGGAGTGAAAGCGAGCGGGATCGGGCAGGTGAACGGCGAGATCGGCCTGCGCAGCTTCTGTCATGCCCAGTCCATCCTGATCGACCGCTTCGGCGCAAAGTCCGAGCTTCTCTGGTATCCCTACACCGCGAAGAAAGCCAACCTGCTGCGGGGGTTGATGCGCCTTCTCTGGGGTACCTCGCTTGGAAGACTCCTTTCGTGAGCTCGGTGCACGCGCGGGGACTGCGATGATTGACTCGATTCTTCTCGCGACGGATGGATCAGAGGCGGCGATCTCCGCCGAGCACTTCGCGGTTGCGCTTGCCTCACGGCTGCCTGCGCGCCTGCGCGCTGTGAGCGTGGTCGAAGAGAAGATTGCGGCGAGCCTCCGGGCCCCGGGGCTCGACATGCCGCCTCTTTCTCCGGTCGAGGGGGTTGAGGCTTTCCTGAAGGCCAAGGCGGACGCGGCGTGCCGGCGCTTCTCGGAGCGCGCACGCGCCGCGGGCCTCGACGCTGGATGCGAAAGCGTGCAGGGGGTGGCCGACGACGTCATCGTGCAGCGCGGCGGGGAGGTGGACCTCATCGTGATCGGCCGCGATGGTGAGCACAAGGGGCTGCGCACGGCGCTCATCGGCTCCACGGCGGACGCGGTCATTCGCAAGACGTCGCGGTCGGTGCTCGTGGTCCCGGAGGGTGCCGAACTCGTCGGGGGCCTGTTGCTTGCCTTCGACGGCTCCGCCGGCTCGCGGGTCGCGGTGAGGATCGCGGTCGAGCTCGGCAGCAAGCTGCGCGAACCCACGCACCTTTTTGTCGACTCGAAGGACAAGGGTCGTTCGGTGGCACGCTTCGACGAGGTTCGGCGACTGCTCGGTCAACTCCCCGTGCCCGGTCGGGAGACTTCCTCGACGCTCGGACGGCCCGACGTGAAGATCGTCGACACGGCGCGGTCTTTGCGGGCGGGTCTCATCGTGATGGGCGCCTACGGGCGCAACCGCATCACCGAATTTTTCCTCGGCAGCAATGCCGCGGCCGTGGTGCGCACCTCGCCCATGGCCGTTTTGCTCGCACGCTAGGCTGTTCGGGATCCTTGCGGGAGCCCCACCCGATGCGGCTGCGCGAGCTGGCCTCCTACCTCGGTCGTGAGTTCGCGGGCGATGGGGAGTTCGTGATCCGAGGGGTCGCGCCGCTCGAGCAGGCCGGCGCGGAAGACCTTTCGTTCGTGCGCTCCGAGCGCTGGGCGAAGCTCCTGGAGGCGAGCCGCGCCGGCGCCTGCATCGTGCCGCTCGGAGTCAAGGCCGGTCTGCGCCCTGTGATCCACTCTCCCCATCCCGGCCTCGATTTCGCGCGCGCCGTGGGCACGCTCCTGCCCGCCGAGAAACCTCCCGCCGGCATTCACCCGAGCGCCTTCGTCGACCCGGGCGTTGAGATCCACCCCGAGGCTTCGATCGGCCCACGCGCGGTGGTGGGGCCGGGCTGCCGGATCGGTGCGCGGACCGTCCTCTTTCCCAACGCCACGCTCTACGCCGACGTGACGATTGGGGAGGACTGCATCGTGCACAGCGGCGTCATCCTGTGTGAGGGCACACAAATCGCAAATCGCGTCTTGCTGCAACCCGGCGTCGTGCTGGGTGGCGATGGCTTCGGCTACGCCTTCGATGAACAGGGTGCCCTCGAAAAGGTTCCACAGGTGGGCCGCGTCGTGGTCGAAGATGATGTGGAAATCGGTGCCAACACCACTGTGGATCGAGCTGCACTCGGCGAAACGCGGATTCGGCGCGGGGCGAAGATCGACAATCTCGTGATGGTCGCCCACAACTGCGACATTGGAGAGGGCGTGGTCATCGTCGGGCAGGCGGGACTCGCCGGCAGCACGGTGGTCGAACGCGGTGCGATGCTGATGGCACAGATGGGATCGGGGGGCCATTTGCGGATCGGCGAGCGCGCGTTCGTGGGGGCGCGGGCCGGCCTTCACAAGGATGTCGCGGCCGGCGCGCGCGTCTGGGGAGCCCCGCAGCTTCCCGAGCGCGCGTTCCATCGCGCCATGGCGGCCCTCACGCGCCTGCCCGATGCCCTGCGTCGGCTGCGCGCGCTCGAGAAGCGTCTCGGCCTCGAGCGCGCTGAGGATTCGGGGGAGGGGGAGTGAGCGCGCACGGCGAGTCGACGCTTGCCGCCTTGCGCGCGCGCGCGGCGTCGGCGCACGAAGCCGCGGAGTGGGAGGGTTTGCTCGCAGAGCTCGCTCGCGACCCGCGCTGTGGCGCGCGCGCGCTGGCTTGTGCCCTGCGAAAGCGCAGGGAAGCCCTGGCCCGGGAGGCACGCCGCTTCGAGAAACTCCTCGTGCGCTCGCGAGCGCTGCGCGCCGCGGGTGCCCGCGCCGTCGCGGGTGTGGACGAGGCGGGAATGGGGCCGCTCGCCGGTCCGGTCGTCGCCGCGGCGGTCGTGCTGCCCGAGCGACCCGACCTAAGCGGTCTCGACGACTCGAAGCGCCTGGCTCCGCGCACGCGTGCGCGCTTGGCCGAAGCGATCCGCCGGCAGGCCCTTGCCTTTTCCCTGGCCGAGGTATGGCCGGCCGAGATCGATCGAATCAACATCTACCGCGCCGGGCTCGAGGCGATGCGCCGTGGGGTGGCGGGACTTTTTGCGGCTGCACCGCGCGTGGCCGTGGATCACGTGCTGGTCGATGCGCGCACGATTCCCGGGCTCGCGCTGCCGCAGACCCCGCTCGTTCACGGTGACGCGCTGGACGCGTCGATTGCCGCGGCCTCGATCCTTGCCAAGACGCACCGCGACGCGCTGATGGAGGCCCAGGAAACACTCCATCCCGGCTATGGCTTTGCGACCCACAAGGGCTACGCGACCGTCCAGCATCTGGCTGCCCTCCGGCGGCTCGGGCCCTGCCCGATTCACCGGCGTTCGTTCGCGCCGGTCGCGGCGGCCGCCCGATGAAGCTCTTGGAAAGGGCGCGGACGACCTTTGCCATGGGCACCGTGGCCCTCGACACGCTCGTATTCGCACCTTCTGCGATCGTGGCCGCGCTGGCCCTGGGGCCCACGCACCCCTTGGTGAGCCGCTTCTACCGCGACTTTGCCCGGGTCGCGCTCGCGGGCTGTGGCGCTCGCGTCCTCACCCGCGGCGAGCCCCGGCTCGACGCGCGCGAGCGATACGTCTTCGTCTCCAACCACTCGAGTCATCTCGACGCGCTCGCGATCTTGATCTCCCTGCCGCGTCATGGGCTTCGCTTCATCGCGAAAGATGAGCTCGGTCGCGTACCGCTCTTCGGCGCCGCCCTGCGCGCCACGGGAAGCGTGTTCGTGGCCCGCTCGGATACGCAGCGCGATGTAAAGGCTCTCGATGCCGCGCGGGACGAGCTGCTTCGTCATATTTCTGTGCTGTTCTTCGCGGAGGGTCATCGCAGCGAGACCGGTGAGCTTGGCCCTTTCAAAAAAGGCGCCGCCGTGTTCGCCTTGAAGACAGGGCTGCCCCTCGTGCCGATCGGGGTGCAGGGAGCCTTCGAAATCTATTCCCGGGGTTACGAAGTGAAGCGAGGTGGCACGATCGGGGTCTCCATCGGCAAACCGATCGAGATGAAGGGGCGGGCGATCGAGGGGCGAGACAAAGTGACGGAGGAGCTGCGCCACGCGGTGATCGAGCAAATCGGTCGCGCGCGCGAACTGGCGGACGGCTAGCCGTGCCTCGGCTGCGCGCGACACCCGAGGATTTTCGCGTCGAAGAGATCCCCCTCTACGCGCCGAGCGGGGCGGGTGGACATACATTCGTGTGCGTCGAAAAACGCTGCCGGACAACGGAGGAGGTGGCGGCGGCCCTCTCGCAAATCGCTGGCGTGGCGCGGCGTGATGTGGGTTACGCCGGTCGAAAGGACCGTGACGCAGTGGCGCAGCAGTGGTTCTCGGTGCCGCGTCTACCACCCGAGCGCGCACTCGAACTCACGCTTCCGGGGATGCGCGTGCTCGAGGCGATCCCTCACCGGCACAAGCTACGCACCGGTCAACTCGCGGGGAACCGATTCGAAATCGTGGTGCGCGAGATCGACGAGGGCGCAGCGACGCGCTCCGCAGAGCTGCTCTCTCGTCTGTGCGCTTCGGGAATGCCGAACCGCTTCGGTCCGCAGCGCTTCGGACAGGACGGCGGGAACGCGGAGCAGGGGCTCAAGATTCTGCGCGGCGAGTACGCCAGAATGGATCGGCGCAAGGCGCGCTTTCTGGTCTCCGCGCTTCAGGCGGCGGCCTTCAACGAGGCGCTGCGCTTGCGCGAAGCGCCGCTCTCGAGCGTCGAGCGTGGCGAGGTCGCCGTGGTCCACGCCTCGGGTGGTCTGTTTCGGGTCGAGGACGCCCTGCGCGAGCAGCCCCGCGCGGACGCGTTCGAGATCAGTGCGACCGGCCCGATTTTTGGCGGGCGCACGCTCGATCCCGAAGGCTCTGCACGCGAACGCGAGCGCGCAGCCCTCGCCGCCGTCGGGCTCGACCCCGATGCGCCGCTCCGCCCGCCGCGGGGCATCGAGCTGCGCGGTGCGCGTCGACCGCTGCGCGTGCGCCCGCAGGACGTCGCCGTCGAGCCGCTCCCGGGTGCTTTGCGCCTTCGCTTCACCCTGCCTCCCGGCAGCTTCGCGACTGTGCTGATCGAAGAACTGTTCGGCCACGCGGTGGCGTTCGGGCCCGATTCCCGGTGACACTGCCTCGCGCGGCGCGCTATTCTCGTGTCCGCCAGGAGGAAATCCGCCATGAACATCGCCCGCGACGTGACCGAACTGATCGGCCGAACCCCGCTCGTGCGGCTGAACCGCGTGACTGCCGGCGTTCCGGCCCAAATCGTCGTGAAGCTCGAAAGCCACAATCCCGCCAACAGCGTGAAGGACAGGATTGGCCTGGCCATGATCGAGGCCGCCGAGCGCGAAGGGGTGATCAAGCCCGGCAAGACAGTGATCGTCGAGCCGACCAGCGGTAACACGGGGATCGCCCTCGCCTTTGTGGCGGCGGTGAAGGGCTACCAGTGCATCCTCACCATGCCGGAGACGATGAGTCTCGAGCGGCGGATCGTACTGCGCGCATTCGGCGCGAAGCTTGTGCTGACCGAGGGTGCGAAGGGGATGCGCGGGGCGATCGACAAGGCGAACCAGATCTTGGCTGAGCTGCCCGACGCATATATGCCGCAGCAGTTCCGCAACCCCGCGAACCCCGAGATTCATCGAAAGACCACGGCCGAGGAAATCTGGGCGGATACCGACGGCCAGGTCGACGCGCTCGTCGCGGGAGTCGGCACCGGTGGCACGATTACCGGCGTGGCGCAGGTGATCAAGCCGCGCCGCCCCTCCTTCCAGGCGATCGCCGTCGAGCCCGAGACGAGCCCTGTGCTCTCGGGTGGCGCGCCGGGACCGCACAAGATTCAGGGCATCGGAGCGGGCTTCGTGCCCGACGTGCTCGACCGCTCCCTTGTGGACGGCATCCTCACGGTGACGAACGACGAGTCTTTCGAAATGTCGCGGCGTCTCGCCAAGGAGGAAGGGCTGCTCTGCGGGATCTCCTCGGGTGCGAACGTCGCGGCGGCGATCAAGTACGCGCGCAAGCCCGAGAACGCGCGAAAGCTGATCGTTGCGATCGTTCCCAGCTTCGGCGAGCGCTACCTTGCGACGGACTTGTTTGCCCCGTACCGCTACGAGGGGAGCGACGACGTCGGCGTCTAGCCCGGGACCTTTCGGCGAGAGGGGATCCACGGGCGGGGCCAGAGCGGCCGCCCTCGTCCTGCCATTCGCGGGTCGGTGGCCGCGCGTCGACCCGGAGGCTTGGGTGGCGCCGGGGGTCGCGGTGATCGGCGACGTGGAGATCGGTCCCGGATCGAGCCTGTGGTTCGGCAGCGTGGTGCGCGGAGATGTAAACTCCGTCCGGATCGGCGCTCGCACGAACCTGCAAGATCTGTGCGTGGTGCATGTGACGCGACACCTCTTCTCCACACACCTCGGTGACGAAATCACGGTGGGTCATCGGGCCGTTGTGCACGGTTGCCGGATCGGTGACGGAACACTGATCGGAATCGGCGCCATCGTTCTCGACGGGGCAGAGGTGGGCGAGGAGGCACTGATCGGCGCCGGCGCGGTGGTGACGCCGGGGACGAAGATCCCGGCGGGTGCCCTTGCCCTCGGCACGCCGGCTCGGGTGGTTCGTGTGCTCTCCGCAAGCGAGCGAGAGGAGCAGCGGGCCAGGGCTCACCACTACGTCGCGCTGGCGCGCGCCCATCGGGAGGGAGGGGCCCTGTGAGCGTGGAAGCTCCCACGGCCGTCCGTCGAGCCGGCGCGGCGAAGGCGGCGCGCCCGCGACGCGCAGAGCACAAGGCAGTCTGCCGCGCGCGCATTCTCGAAGCCGCGCGGCTTGTGTTTTTTCGGGACGGCTTCGCGGCGGCGAACCTCGACGAGGTAGCGGAACGCGCCGAGGTGGCAAAGGGCACCCTCTACCGTTACTTCGAGAGCAAAGCCGAACTCTACGTCGCGGTACTCACCCACAATGGGCGCGTGTTCGAAGAGAAGCTCCGGGCGACGCTGTCTCCCGAACTCGAGCCGTTGGAGCAGATCCGCCGCACGGCGCACTTCTACTTCAATCACTGGACCCAAAACCCGGAGTACTTTGCGATCTTCTGGGCCCTCGAGAACCAAGAGCTGATTGGCGAGCTGCCCAAGGGCGTGGTGGAGGAGGTCACGAAGCTGTGGGAGGCCTGCCTGCGGATCCTCGCCGACGTGATCGCGCGGGGCGTGAAGGAAGGGCGCTTCGCGGCCTGCGATCCGTGGGAAGTCGCGAACGTGCTCTGGACGCTCGCCAATGGCCTGCTCCAGACCGACTACGTAGCCACACGCAAGCGCCTGCGCCGTCGCCGGCTCGATCGAGTCTTTGAGCACGCAATCGAGCTCGTGCTCCGCGGCCTCTCGGTGGGCCACACGCCCCACGCTTGACAGCCCGCCGACGATGATGAATCTTCTCTCATGGAAAGTGACCCGGAGTCACTTTTTCGTCACGCGTCATCGCGTCGCGAGAACACGAGCCCGCGCGTGACATCCAAGGAGGCCTGAGCGCGATGAATTCGACCGTCCAACATCGGATCCGCGAGATCGTGTGCGAGCAGCTCGGCGTGGATGCCGCAGAGCTGTTACCCGAAGCCAGTATTCTGGACGACCTCGGGGCCGACTCGCTGGACGTGGTCGAGCTCGTCATGGCGCTCGAGGAGGAGTTCGACATCGAGGTGCCGGACTCTGACGTCGAGAGCATGCGCACGCTCGGCGACGTGGAACGCTATGTCGTGGAGCGTACGGGCGCGGTAACCCCTTAGGCGGCGCTGTTCAGCGCTGGGAATCGCCGTCCCGCAAACCCGGGAGCGCCCGCGCATAGACCCCGATGCCGGTCAGAACGAGCGCGCCGATGAGGGCGAGCGGGAGCCGTCCCTGGATTGCGTCATGGGCAGCGGACTGTGCTCGTACCTGCATCTGCTCTGAGGGCTCCCCCTCGCGTGCGACCTGCACCAGCGCGGGGGCCACGATCAACAGGCAAAACAGCAAAAAGAAGCCTGCGAAGTAAGCGAGCGTCAGGCTGAACAGCGGCCGAAAGGGCGGCGCGCGGCGCCGCGTGGGGGGAGAAGCGCTCACCGGAAGCCGAGGCTACGCGCGCCGCTCGGGGCGGTCAACGCGCCCTCCATCGCCCGGCGAAGCTTGACCCTCCCCGGGGCGCGGCGTAGCGTCGAGCGTCGGCCGTGCCGAACCCCTCCCCCGAAGCTCCCGACGCTCCGCATTCGCGGCTCCTCTTGATCGATGCCGCCAATACGCTTTACCGCGCGTTCTTCGCCGTGCCACCGCTGCGCAACTCGAAGGGCCTGCCCACGAATGCCGTCTACGGCTTCGTCAATATGCTCCAGAAGGTGATCCGCGAGCTCGCCCCCGACCAGCTCGCGATCGTGATGGATGCGCCGGGCAAGAGCTTTCGCCACGCGCTCTACGCCGACTACAAGGCGACGCGCGACGCGCAGCCCGAGGACCTGACCACGCAGATCCCTTGGCTCCGCGAGATCGCCGAGGCCTACCGCATCCCCGTGCTTCAGATCCCCGGAGTCGAGGCGGACGACGTCATCGCGACGATCGCGCGCCGGGCTCCGCCGGAGGTTTCCGTCACGATTGTGTCCACGGACAAGGATCTCATGCAGCTGGTGAGCGACCACGTCGAGCTGCTCGACACCATGAAGGACCGCCACTATGGCCCGGCCGAGGTAGAGGAGCGCTTCGGTGTCCCTCCGTCGGCGCTGCTGGACCTGCGTGCGCTCGTGGGAGACCCGAGCGACAACATCCCAGGCGTAAAGGGAATCGGCGAGAAGGGCGCCGCGCAGCTGATCCGCGAATTCGGAGACCTGGAGAGCCTGCTCGCCCGAGCCGGCGAAGTCCCCAACAAGCGGGCGCGCGAGGCGCTGCTCGCCCACGCCAAGGAGGCGCGCCTTTCCAAGCAACTCGCCACGCTGAACGCCGAGCTCGACCTGCCGATCGGCCCGGATGCGCTGGCGCGCCAAGAGCCGGATCGCGAGCGGTTGCGGCACCTCTTCGAGGAGCTCGAGTTCGTCCGCCTGCTGCAGTCCCTGGGAGAGCCGCAGGGCGCACGAAGCGCGCCCGCCGTGCAAGGCGCCGGCGCTCCGGCTGCGGGACAAGCGGCGCTCCTCGTCTCCGAACTCCGAGCCGCTCCCCCATCGACGCGCATTCTGACCCGCGAGGACGAGCTCGCGGCGCTTGCGGCCGAGCTGCGCGGACAGGAGCTCGTGATCCTCCACGTGGTTTCCAGCGGAGAGGGCGGTGCAGTCCGCGAGGAGCCCGTCGGGTTCGCTTTCGCGCTCGCGCACGACCGCGCCGCCTATCTGCCGGTCGGCCTTCACACTCTCGTGTCGGGCCCCGGCCTCCCCCTGGATCAGCTGCTCGAGGCGCTGTGCTCCGTCCTCGTGGGCCCGAACGCGCGACCTTGGGGTGGATCGGGCACGCAGAGGATCGCGGTATTGCTGGGCGAGCGAGGCCTTGAACTCGCTGCCCCGGCCTTCGATGTGGAGCTCGCCGCGTTCCTGCTCGATCCCGCTTCCCCGCGCGGCACGGTGGCCCTCGCGACGCGCCTCCTCGACACGAAACCCGCGAGTTGGGAGGACCTCGCTGGGCGCGGTGCACGCACGGTTCCTGCGGCGGAGTTACCGGTCGCATCCGTCGGTGCGTGGGCGGGGGCCGAGGTGTGCGCCCTTCATGCGCTCACGCCCCTCCTTCGGGAAAGGCTCACGCGCGACGGTCTTCGCCCGCTCTTCGAGGAAGTCGAGCTCCCGCTGACGCGCGTTCTCGCGGCGATGGAGCGAACGGGCGTCCGGATCGACGAATCCGTCCTTGGCGTCCTGTCCCAGGCGTATCAATCCGAGCTCTCGCGGATCGAGGGGGAGATCTTTGCGCTCGCCGGGGAGCGCTTCCAGATTGCCTCTCCGAAGCAGCTGCAGCACATCCTGTTCGAGAAGCTAAAGCTCCCCGTCGTGCGCAAGACCAAGACCGGGTATTCGACGGACGAGGCCGTGCTCGAGCAGCTCGCTCCCCATCATGAGCTGCCGGCACGGATTCTCGCGCATCGCCGCCTGGCCAAGCTGAAGAGCACTTACCTCGACGCCCTGCCGCCCCTCGTGAATCCCCGGACCGGGCGCGTTCATCCCACGTTCGTGCAAACCGGTGCAGCGACGGGTCGCCTCTCGTGCGTGAACCCGAACGTGCAGAACATCCCGATCCGCACAGAAGAGGGGATCCGCATCCGGGAGGCCTTCGTCCCCGCCGAGGGATACGTGCTGGTCTCCGCGGACTACTCGCAGGTGGAGCTTCGCATCCTCGCGCACTTCTCGGGCGACGAAAGTCTGATTCACGCCTTCCAAGAGGGCGAAGACATCCATCGCAGGACCTGGGCCGAGGTCACGGGCAAACAGCCCTCGGAGGTCACAGGCGACGAACGCGCCCGGGCCAAGGCCGTGAATTTCGGGATCATCTACGGCTCGAGCGCGTTCGGTCTGGCCAATCAGCTCGGCATCGCGACCGCCGACGCCCAAGCGACCATCGACGCCTACTTTGCGCGCTACCGCGGGGTGCGCCGCTTTCTCGATGAGACGATCGAAACCGCGCGTCGCTCCGGCTACGTTCGGACGCTCCTCGGACGGCGTCGCTACCTCCCCGACCTCTCGTCGCGCAACCGGGTGCTGCGCAACTCGGCCGAGCGCATGGCGGTGAACACCGTGATCCAGGGCACGGCGGCCGATCTCATTAAGCAGGCCATGGTGCAGCTGGCCCGGGCGCTCCCGGCCGCGGGCCTGCGCTCCCGTATGATCCTCCAGGTGCACGACGAGCTCGTCTTCGAGGTTCCCAAGGACGAGGAGGAGGGGCTTCGAGCCCTCGTCCGGGATCGCATGCAGGCCGTAGGGCCCCTGCGTGTGCCCCTGCGGGTCGAGATCGGCTCCGGGCGCAACTGGCGGGAAGCCCATTGAAGCCGGGGGCGTGGGGCGGCGGGCGGCCCTTCTTTCGCGAATTGCCTGGATGGGACGAATAGGCACGGGATCGATGGCGTCGAACGATGGGCAATTCGGGCAGGGGCGGGGCAGGGGACAGACCCCGGGTTCCCAATCCGAAACCCACCGGGGCGTATCCCGTGCAGCTTCGCCGTCGGATGAAGAGGCGATTTCGCGCGCGCAGCGCGGCGACCATGCGGCCTTCCGCGTGCTGGTCGAGCGTTACCAGCATCGGGCCTATCGCCTCGCTCTCCGCATCCTGCGCGACGAGGAGATGGCTCGTGACGCCGTGCAGGACGCGTTCCTCAAGGTGTACGCGTCCCTGGGCAGATTCGAAGGCCGCTCTAGCTTCTACACCTGGCTCTACCGCGTGGTGTTGAACCTGTGCCTTGACCTTCGTCGGCGCGATCGCTCCAGTCGGCACGTGGAGTGGGCGGAAGAGCACACCCCCCTCTCTGAAGGCGCAGATCCGGACTCCGAAGAGCCGATGGAAGGGGCACCGCCGAGCCCCCATCACGTGCTCGAGCGAGCCGAGCTGCGCGATCGGATGGCGGCCGCAATCGAGGAGCTGCCGGACGCTGCACGGCGCACGCTCTTGCTGCGGGAGGTGGATGGGCTCAGCTACGAGGAGATCGCGCAGGCGCTCGAGATTCCGAAGGGCACGGTGATGAGTCGGCTCCACTACGCGCGCCGGAGGATGCAAAAGGCCCTGATTGCTGAGGGTCTGGCGTTGGACAAGGAAGTCCCGCCGAGCGGGGACCCGCAAGCGCAGGACACAGGGAAAGGAGGCGATGTGTGAGGGCATGCGAGGACTTCGTGACCGACCTCGAGCTCTTCCACGATGGAGAGCTCGATCCCCCGGCCGTCCACCAGCTCGAACTTCACCTCGACCACTGCGCGCGCTGCCGGGCCGAGCTCGAGGGCCTTCGCGTGCTGCGGCTCGCGCTCGGGCGACACGATGCCGCTCACCCGAACCCCGACCTCTGGAGCGCGATTGAGGCGCGCCTTCCGGTCCTCGATGCCGAGCTCCACCCGCACCTGCCCTGGTGGCGGCGCCTCGAACTCGGGCCTTGGATCCTGCGCCCATTCGGGGCAGTGGTGGCGTTTGGCGCGATCGCGGTCGTCGCGGTTTTGGCGCGCCCGTCGGCGCCCATCGACGTCGTGCGCTCCATCGACACAAGCGGTCAGCCGGTGATGGTCCTGCCCAGCACCGACGATGCGACCATCATATGGGTGATGGACGACCCCTCCGAGGACTCCGGGACTGGGGAAACGCCGAGTGGGCTCTAAGCGAGGACGCTCGATCCTGGCCGCGATCGCCATGCTGGCGATTACGGCGGGGCCGGGCGCCGCGCAGCAAGCCCAGAGGCCTGCTCAGGTTCCCAAGCCCACGCAGGTACACGTGCTGGTCGTGGTGCACCATGTCTCCAAGCATCCCGGCCCGCCCGGCCCGGTGGATCCCGCGGACGCGAAGCTTGAGCGCCGGCTCAGCCAGGATTTCAACTACAAGAGCGCACGCGTCATGCAGACCGAGCGGATGACGCTGGCGCTCAACCAAACGGGGAGCATGACCCTGCCCACGGGGCGGCTCCTCAAGGTGAAGCCGCGCAAGCTTGGGAAACGGGGGCTCCTCATGTGGGTGGAGATCGAGGGAACGCTGCGGACCAACCTGCGGGTTCCCAACCACCATCAAGTCGTGATCGGGGCGCAGCACTACCAGGATGGAAAGCTGGTCGTCACCCTGGAGCCGGAGTACGAGCTCCCGAGCGGGCCGGAAGTGGCTCCGGAGGGGCCCTCGGTCCCCGAGTCAGGGGCGAAAATCCCAAAAATTTCGGTCTCCCCGTGACACTTCTTCTCCGAAACGGCCACTTCCTTTCCCAGATAGCCAAATAAATCCCCTTCCCAGGGAGGCCCGGTACCGCCGCAAGGTGGTTCCGGGCCTTATCTTTAGGCGCCCTCCCCTCCGGAGAGAACGAGGTCTGGCCCTGCGCCGGCCTCCGATCGAGCGGAGGGCTCGGGCTCGCGAGCGGCGCGCGTAAGAAGAGCCCGAGACCGGCTCGTGCCGGCCGTCAGTCCCTGTCGGGGAGCCGCCAGCGCTCGCCAATCGCCATGACGCGCACGCGCTCGGGGTCGCCCTTCTCATCGGCCACCACCTGGGCGAGCACCTTCGGGGGCAAGTCCATGGGCTCATCGGTGAGATCGAACGTGCCCCAGTGCATGGCGACCATGTACCTGGCGCCGAGATCCCGAAAGGCGCGATAGGCCTCGGCCGGATCCATATGCTGGTACTGCATGAACCAGCGAGGCTCGTAGGCGCCAATCGGCAGCATGGCGACGTCGATCTTGTAGCGCCGGCCGATCTCCGCAAAGCCGGGGAAGTAGCCCGTATCGCCGGCGAAGAAATAGCGACGCACACCCGAGTCCACGAGCCACGCGCACCAGAGCGTCGCGTTGCGGCCCTGCTCGAAGCGGGCCGACCAATGCTGTGCGGGGAGACAGGTAATCGTCCAGCGCCCGTGTCGCGCGCTTTGCCACCAGTCGAGCTCCACCACGTTCTCACGGCCCCGGCTGCGGAACCACTCGGCAAGGCCGAGCGGCACGAACCAGGCCATATCGGGCGGAAGCCGATCCACGGTGTAGGCATCGAGATGGTCGTAGTGATTGTGGGAGACCACCGCAAAAGCGCGGGCAGGGACCGACTCGAGGGGCACGC
>DATFYN010000762.1:0-14467 GCA_035315025.1 Myxococcota bacterium | reverse complement strand
CGGATCACAGATCCGATCACGAGCCAGAGGAGGAACCAGAGCAGGAGCACAAGCACGACCCCGCGCAATGTGCGCCGACCGGCCCGATTCGGGCGCGGCGGCGGTTTGCCCACGCCGATGTTCATGCGAAGGGGTCCCGCGCAAGATCGCGCCGCCTCCGACGCAAGCCGCGGTCCAGGCGCCTGCGCAGCGGATCGGTGACACCCGGCGCCGGGCAGTCGCCGTCGTGCTTCACGAGACCCTCGAGAAGTCGCACGAGCCCCACGAGATCGGAGGCATGGATCGACTCGAGCCGGATCGTTCCATCCTCGCTCATGTTGTGATAGTTGCCGAGCGGGACGCAGAGCGCCGCGCTGCGGTAGCCGTAGAGCTGGAAGGCGGTCGCTTCGCAGGTTCCCCCATCCATGAGGCGTCGCTGCCAGCGGAAGCCCTTCCCGCGCGGCCCGGCGAGGGCCGTCGCGACGCGGGCCATCCAGCGGGTGAGCCCGTCGTCGAAGCTGCTCGTGCGGTCACCCACGCGCAGGATCGGGCCCGCTCCCTGCGGTGCGTGGGCAAAGGCCTTGCTCGCCTCGAGGGACACGATGCGCGCTCTTCGCGGCAGGCGGCGGCCGCACGCCACCGCGAGCGCGCCGACGAAGCCGACCTCCTCCCCCCGCGTGAAGAGGGCGCGAATGTCCACCTGCTTGCGGGGATCGATCCGGTCGACGACGTCGAGCAGGGCGAGCGCCGCGGCGACTCCGGCGAGGTCGTCGACGGCTCGCGACTCGAGGACACCCCGCTCCCGCGGTGCAAGGCGGAAGGCCGGGAGGTCCCACATCCCGAAGGCTCCCGCCGGGACTTCTTTCGCGGCATGGAGCGAGGTTTCGAGCTCGCCTCGTGCTCGGTCGTGACGCACGTGGGTGACGGCAGCGCGCACCTCGCCCGCGGGCGAGAAGAAAAGGGCCCTCGCGCCGCGAAAAAACTCGGGGCGCACGCCACCAAGAAATTGGGCGGAAACTGTCCATCTCCCGTTCACACGACGCGAGGCGCGCGCGCGGAATCCCGGATGATCCATGTGGGCGGACAGCACGAGGGGAGATGCCCCTCGGCGCACGCCCCGGCGCGAGACCAGCATGTTGCCATCGCGATCCACGCGCACCGCGAGGTGACGCCGCTCCGCCACGAACTCGAGCACCCACGCCATGACTGCGCCCTCTCGGAATGGCGCCGTAGGGCAGGAAAGGGTGCGGCGGGCGAGGGCGAGGACACGGGCCGGGCGGATCTCGGAGCTCACGGGAGTGGCTTTCGGAGCGCGTCCTCAATCTCTCGGCCCAGGGCCAGCACCAGGGCGAAGGCCGATGCGTCGCGCGCCTCGCGCACGCGGCAGGCGATGCCGGCCGAGCCGGAAAGAAGCGCGGTCCCGTAGCTTCCGTAACGGCGCTCGAGGGTCTCCTGAACGAAGACCTCTTTGCCGCGCGCGCGGCGCGCTTCGAGCGTGCCACTCGACTCAAGCTGCCTGCGGTGGGCGCGCAGCGCCTCGACGAGCTCTGAAATGCCCGTGCCGTCGCGGGCGGAGACAAGGAGGATGGGCGGCGTCCAACCCGAAGCGGTATCGCGCGAGCCCAGGCCGAGCCCCGCCGCGAGCTCGCCCGCCGTGCGGGCGGCCGCAGCGCCAAGGTCCGCTTTGTTCACGACGAAGACATCGGGTACCTCAAGGATGCCCGCCTTCATGAACTGCAACAGGTCGCCCGCGCCGGGCTGTGCGACATAGACGAGGGTATCCACCAGCGTCGCGACGTCCGTCTCGGACTGGCCGACACCCACGGTTTCGACAAAGACCCAGTCGAAGGCCGCGGCGAGCACGGTGACGCCGGGGCGCGTCGCGTCGGCCACGCCGCCAAGGCGCTCCCGCGCCGCCATCGAGCGGAAAAAGACGCCCGGGTCGCTGGCACCGGATCGCACGCGAATTCGGTCGCCGAGGAGAGCGCCCCCCGTGCGACGACTCGATGGATCGACGGCGACAATGCCGAGCGTCTCACCCGACGCGCGCAGCGTGCGAACGATCGCGTCGAGGAGCGACGACTTGCCGGCGCCGGGCGCGCCGGTCACTCCCACCCGAGGGGGTCCGGGAAAACGCGCCGCGCGCTCGAGGGCCCCGAGCAGCTCGAGCGCCTTCTCGCGCTGGCCGGGCCGCGCGTCGTCAATGCGATTTAAGGCCTCGGAGACGGCATCGCGGTCGCGCGCGAGCAGGCGTTCCACGAGCTCAAGCGGCAGCGGGGGACTCCGCTACGAGCTCGGCGATCTCTTCCATGATGCGCGCAAGATCGAAGTCCTTGGGCGTGTACACGCGACGCACTCCGGCCGCGCGAAGCCGCTCGGCGTCGCTGTCGGGAATGATGCCGCCCACCACGACCGGCAGGTGGCCGAGCCCCGCCTTGCGCAGACGCTCCATCACGTCGATGACGAGAACCCCGTGTGAGCCCGACAGGATCGAAAGGCCGATCACATGGACTCCCTCGTCGCGCGCACTCTGCACGATCTCCGCGGGTGTCAGGCGGATCCCCTCGTACACCACCTCCATCCCGACATCGCGCGCCTTCACGGCGATCTGCTCGGCACCGTTGCTGTGACCGTCCAGACCGGGCTTGCCCACCAGGATCTTGAGTGGGCGCCCGAGCTGTGCGGAGACGCTGCGCACATGGGCCCGGGCTCGATCGGTCGCGGCGCTCGACGCCTCGCCCTCCGCGACACGGACGCCAGTCACCCCGGTCGGCGCCCGGTACTCGCCGAAGAGCGCGCGCAGCGTGTCCGCCCACTCCCCCGTCGTGACGCCCGAATGGGCGGCCCCGATCGAGGCCGGCATCACGTTCGTGCGATTCGCGGCGGCGTCGCGCAGGTTTCGCAGCGCGACCTCCACGTCCTTCGCGTTGCGCTTGGCGCGGAAAGCGCGCAGGCGCTCGATTTGCTCGCGCTCCGCCGATTCGTCCACGGTGAGGATCGACTGGCTCCCCGCAAGAAGAGGGGAGGGCTCATGCTCCTGGTAGACATTCACCCCGACGATCGGGAGCTTGCCCGTCTCGATCGCACGCACCCGCGCGGTGTGGGCCTCGACGAGCCGCTGCTTCATGTAGGCGTTCTCGACGGCGGCGATGGCGCCTCCCATGCCCAGCACCTTGTCGAGCTCATTGCGCGCGCTCTCCTTTAGCTCGGCCACCTTCGCTGCGACGACCGGGGAGCCGTCGAATAGGTCGGCGTACTCGAGCAGATCGGTCTCGTAGGCGAGGATCTGCTGGATCCGCAGCGACCACTGCTGATCGAAGGGGCGCGGGAGTCCGAGCGCCTCATTCCACGCCGGGAGCTGGAGCGCGCGACAGCGCGCGCGCTTGCTCAGTGTTACGCCGAGCGCTTCGAGCACGATCCGGATCACGTTGTTCTCGGGCTGCGCCTCGGTGAGGCCGAGGCTATTCACCTGCACTCCGTACCGGAAAAGGCGCGCCTTCGGGTCCTCCACCCCATAGCGCTCGCGGGTGATCTCGTCCCAAAGCTCCGCCATCGCGCGGCACTTGCACGTCTCCTCGATGAAGCGGATGCCTGCGTTCAAGAAGAAGGAGATCCGGGACACGACGCTCGGAATCTTCTCTTTCGGAACGTCACGGCGGGCGCGCACCGCATCGAGTACCGCGATCGCCGTCGCCATGGCGTAGGCGATCTCCTGGACCGGCGTGGCCCCCGCCTCCTGGAGGTGGTAGGAGCAGACGTTGATCGGATTCCACTTCGGAATCGCGTCGACGGTGTAGGCGACCATGTCGCTGATGAGGCGCAGCGAAGGCTCGGGCGGGAACACATAGGTGCCCCGGGAGAGGTACTCCTTCACGATGTCGTTTTGGGTCGTGCCCTGGAGGAGCCTTGCGTCCGCGCCCTGATGCTCCGCTGCGGCGACATAGAGTGCAAGGAGCCACGCTGCTGTCGCGTTGATTGTCATCGAGGTGTTCATGCGCTCGAGGGGAATGCTCTCGAAGAGCGCGCACATGTCCTCGAGATGGCTGATCGGGACACCCACCTTCCCGACCTCCCCGCGCGCCAGGGGATGATCGCTGTCGTAGCCAGTCTGGGTGGGCAGGTCGAACGCGACGGAGAGGCCGGTTTGGCCCTTTGCGAGATTCTTGCGGTAAAGCTCGTTACTCGCCCGGGCCGAGGTGTGACCGGAGTAGGTGCGGAAGACCCACGGACGGTCCCGCTTGCTCGCGCGCCCGGCGACCTCGTCGCTCATCCCCGCCTCGTATACGCAAGTCCGCGTCTAGCCTATCGAAAGCGGAGAGTCGAGGCAAACGACCCGAGCGTCGAAAGGATGCCGGTCGAGGGCTGCACGAGATTCTTTTCCGCAAGACCGGAGGCAAGAGGGGCCGGCGGTAATCCACCCGGAAGCGCAGCACTTGGCCGAGTGGAACGCCGGCTCGATCCTTCGACCAAACGGAAGAGCGCCGACCCTGGGGATGGCGCACACGCTCCACGCCCGAGGTCGGCGACCGCACAGCGCACGGGCCGGGGACCGAGGAGGTTTGTCTCTCTTTCCTGCGCGCTCTCCCGCGCGCTGCCCCCGCCGTTCGCCGCCACGAGTTCTCCTCCTCCTAGGCGGCGAGCTGTCTGGCTGCCTTTCGCTCCCGTCCGGCCCGCGCAAAGGTCTCAGGTATGCTCCTGGCGTGAGCGAATCTTTCTTTCGGCTGACACCCGAGTGGGTGCTGCGCGCCGTCGAGGCGGGCGGCTTCCGGCCTACGGGACACACGACGGCACTCACCTGCCTCGAAAATCGAGTGCACGATGTGCACCTCGAAGACGGATCGCACGTCGTCGTAAAGTTCTACCGTCCCGGGCGCTGGAGTCGCGAAGCGATTCTCGAGGAGCACGCCTTTCTCGCTGCGCTGCGGGAGGCGGAGATTCCCGTCTGTGCGCCGCTTGCGTTTCGCGACGGCGCGACGCTCCACGAGGTCGAAGGCATCTACTATGCGATTTGGCCGCGCACGGGCGGACGCTCTCCCGCCGAGCTCGCGGACGATGAGGTCGCGATCTTGGGTCGGCTCCTGGCTCGGATTCACAACGTCGGCGCGGCGCTTCGCGTACACGATCGGCCTTCGCTCACAGCGGAGAGCTTTGTGCGTGAGCCGCTGGCTTTCCTAGAGGAGAAGGGCTTCCTCCCTGCAAGCTGCGCGCGCCGCTACCGGGCCGCAGCGCAGGAGGTTGCCGCGCTCTATGAAGCGTGGAGCGAGGGCGTTCCGCTCCACGCCATCCACGGTGATTGTCACTTCGGAAACCTCCTTCACGGAAGGGAGGGATGGTTCTTTCTCGACTTCGACGATTTCGTGGTCGGCCCGGCGGTGCAGGATGTCTGGATGCTCCTTCCCGGCCGCGACCGCGAGGGTGCGCGGCAGCGCGCGCTGCTGATCGACACCTATGAGCAGTTCCGCAGCTTTGACCGCCGCTGGCTCCGTCTCGTGGAGCCGCTGCGGGCGCTGCGTTTCGTGCGCTACGCGGCCTGGATCGCGCGGCGCTGGAGTGACCCGGCATTCCCGTCGGCGTTCCCTCATTTTGGGACTGGCGAGTATTGGGAAAATGAGACGCGCGACCTCGAGGAACAGCTCGGTCTTCTGGCCCGCAGCGGCGAGGATCTTCCCGGGCTCGCTCCACGGCAGACGAAAGCGGCGGCCCCTGAGCTCACCAACAAGGATTTCTTCTGGGACCTCTAGAAGCGCAACGCGGCCGCCCAGTCTTCCAGGCGGCCGCGTCCGATGCGATCGAAATGCCGTTCCGAGCCCCACTCTCAGCGATGGCGACAACCACCATCGAGGCTGGGTACCCCTTCCCCGAGAGACCCAAACCCGTATCGAAATCCTGCAAGCCATGTGCCGGCTTCAAGGGGGTGTCAGATACGATCAGGTAGCTGGTTTCGCGGGCGTTCTCCTTTCTCAGGGGCCTCGTTCCGAGGCTCTGCCACCGGCCCTGGAAAAAGCTTTCCTCCCCGCGGCAAGACTCTTCCGTCGGGACTGTGGCAACCTCCCGCGGTGCTGACCTCTCTCGACCACGTCGTGGTTGCGGTTGCGGACCTCGAGGTCGCGACCGCGACGTATCGGCGGCTCCTCGGGCGAGCCCCCTCCTGGCGGGGCACGCACCCCATGGTCGGCACCGCAAACAGTCTGTTTCGCCTCTCGAACACCTACCTCGAGCTCCTCGCGCCGGACGGCAGCGGGACACTGGCCGAGGCCCTCCGCACCCGCCTCGCCCTCGAGGGGGAGGGCATCCTGGGTCTTGCCTTCGGAACGCCCGACGCCGCTGCGTGCGCGGCAGAGTTTCGCGCGTCGGGCCTCCCCGCAGCGGAACCTGGAGAGGGAATGGGCCGCGATTCGTCGACGGGGGCGGTGCGGACGTGGCGAAGCGTCCTGCTGCCCACGAGCGCGACGCGGGGCATTGTCATGTTCGCTATCGAGCATCGTTCGCCGCCCGAAGCACTCCCGGCCGCAGTCCCAGACGGTCTCGAAGCCGAGATTGTCTCAGGGCTCGATCACGTCGTCGTCGCAAGCGCCGATCTCGACGCTGCGGCGGCGCTTTATCGTGATGGGCTCCGGCTTCGGCTGGCCCTCGACCGCCGCTTCGAGCAGCGCGGGCTGCACCTTCTGTTCTTCCGCCTCGGTGGCGTTACGGTCGAGCTGGCCGGCCAGCTGGCCGGGGCGCCGGATCGGGCGGCACCCGACCGTGCGACCGGGCTCGCCTGGCGTACCGAGGACGTGGCCGCTGCACGCGCGAGGCTGGCGGCAGCCGGTTTCGAGGTGTCCGAGGTGCGCCGCGGGCAGAAGACCGGCACGCGGGTGTGCAGCGTTCGCCGGGAGACGCACGGGGTGAGCACGCTTCTGATTGGTCCGGACCCGCAGACCGCGCCGGCAGCGGGCGCGCGCTAAACTCCCGAAATGAGCGCCCCCCCTGTCGCTCGCAAGGATGATTTTCCCGACGAGCTCGAGGAAGCGATCCTCCGCTTGAAGCGCGAGCGCAACGCGATCGTGCTTGCGCACTACTACCAAGAATCCGAGATCCAAGACCTCGCCGACGTGGTCGGCGATTCGCTCCAGCTCGCCCGTGCGGCCCAGAAGGCGGACCGCGATGTCATCGCGTTTTGCGGCGTCCACTTCATGGCGGAGACCGCGAAGATCCTGAACCCGACCCGCACCGTGGTGGTGCCGGACCTCAAGGCCGGCTGCTCGCTCGCCGATGGTTGCCCCGCGGAAGCGTTCCGCGCCTTTGTGGCCGAGCATCCGGGGGCAGCGGTTGTGAGCTACATCAACTCGTCGGCCGAAGTGAAGGCGATGAGCGACCTCATCTGCACCTCCTCGAACGCGGTGAAGATGGTGCAGCACTTCGCGGGCCGACCGGTCATCTTCGCCCCCGATCGCCACCTCGGACGTTGGGTCGCGCAGCAGGCCAAGCGGCCCGACCTGATCCTCTGGCAGGGGAGCTGCATCGTCCACGAGCTCTTCAGCGCGAAGAAGCTCGCGGAGCTCAAGGTCAAGCATCCCGATGCGGAGGTGCTCGCCCATCCCGAATGCGAGGACGCCGTCCTTGCACAGGCAGACTACATCGGCTCCACCACCGGGATCATCGATCGAGCGATCAAATCGCCGGCAAAAACGCTCATCATCGCCACCGAGGATGGTGTCTTCCACCAGATCGCCCCGCGCGTGCCCGAAAAGACACTCCTCCAGGCACCCGGGGAGGACGAGAGCTGCGCGTGCAATCGCTGCCCCTACATGAGGCTCAACACGCTCGAGAAGCTCTACCTCTGCCTGCGTGACCTTGCGCCCACCGTCTCGGTTCCGGAACCCGTGCGCGTGCGTGCGTTGCGGCCGATCGAACTCATGCTCCAGCTCTCGGCGTGATCCGGGCCGCCGGCGCGCGGCAGGTGGCGGCCGCGCTTGGCGCCCTCGCGTTCGCGGGCTGCGCGACCTCCTTCCTCTCGGAGAGCGGGGTTCAGCCCGCCGCGTACGAGAGGCTCGTCGCGCGCACTGTCGCGGTGCGCGGCCTCCCCCTGCGCGAGGCGGTCCCCGCGCGGGTCATCGACCAGGCGAACGTTCCGTTGGTTCTGCGTGCGACGCTCGAGGCGGGCCTCAGCAAAGGCGAAGTTGCGGCCTATCAGGATGCCCTCGTGGCCATCGGCCTCTGGCCGGACGGCCCCAGCCTGGTCGACGAATACCTTACGGTGGCAAAAGAAGAAGTGGTTGGATTCTACGTGCCGCAGGATCGCGTGCTCTACATCGTGCGCGACGCGAATATCCCTTTCTGGGCGCGGGTGCTCTCCTTCTTCGTGCGGCACGATGCCGTCCGGGAGATCGTCCTCGGGCATGAGCTCATCCATGCTCTCCAGCACCAGAATCATCCCGATCTCGTAGAGCACGACCGCTTTCTCAAAGACCAGGACGATCTTGGCAGCGCACTCGAGGCCACCATCGAAGGCGATGCGACGTTCTTCAGCCTCGCAGTTCCCGACCCTCCGATCCCGCCGTCGGATCCGACCGAGTTCCGAGAGGAATTGCAGCGCGACACTGCGGGGCGAGCGGAGGGAGCGCTTGCAGGCGCGCCGGCGCTGCTCCGCGAGGGCCTCTACTTCCCCTACGCGTGGGGCTACGCCCTGTCCTATCGCGAGCACGGGGCGCTGCTCGACGATCCGCCGATCTCGACCGAGCAGGTCCTCCATCCCGAACGTCGGCACGAGCCCTTCGTGGCCCTCGACCTTGGCGCCGGACGCAACCTCCTTCCCGCAGGCTGCGCGTTCGTCCACGAGAATGGGGTGGGGGAGTTCGGGCTCTCGGTCCTGCTAAAGGACCTCGCCCCGCGCGAGATGCCGCCCGATCCGACAGCCTGGGAGGGATGGAATGGCGATCGTTACCTCGTGGCGCGCTGCAACGGACGGCGTGAGTTCTTGTGGCTCACTCTCTGGGACAGCGAGCAGGATGCGAGCGAGTTCGAGGCGGCGTATTGGAACGTCACAGGGAGCCTGTGCGCCCGCGCCGGCTACCCGGTCCCGCCCGCGCTCACCCGCCGCGGCTCCGAGGTCCTGATCGTGACCCCGGGTATTGCGAGCGCCGCCGACGCGATCGTGTCCCAAGCCCGCCGGGGGCAAGTCTCGACACTTCGCGAGGTGCTGGAGTTCTACGGAGAGCCCATCCTCGACGCTGCTGGAACTCCAGCGCCCTAACGGGCCCCCCCTGCGCCTAAACCTCCCGCACCTGGCGCGTCGCGGCGAGCCGGTCTTCCGGCTGCTACGCGGTTAGGTTAGGGACCCGGTGTCGCCGGGCAGACCACCGTTCCCTCGGGCGTGAAAGGCGGCTGCGCGGGGTTGGGGCGCGGATCGCCGGGCAAGAGGACCCCGCAGTCCGTGCACTGGACGTTCGTCCAAGCGCTCGTTCCGTCGCGCATGGCGGTCACCCAGTCGACGAGAAGGGGTACGCCGCCCGAGGTGTCCGTATATACCTTGTTGCTCCCCCACATCGTGTGCATCGAGCCGGTACCGATGTAGTAGCGGTAGTTCGGAGCCGCGGCGGCCGCGGCTGCGGTCTGCTGCTCCATGCCGTCATGCCAAGCGCAGCTGGCCTGCCACCAGTCGCGCCATACGCCGGTGTTCCCGGGGTTCAGCATGATCTGGTAGAAGCCGGTTTGGCCGCCGTTCCCTCCGTCGTACGCGGTCGCATAGTTCGCGAAGCGGTTCTCGGGATAGAAAAGAGCTGGAGCAGACCACAGAAGCAATGGGTCGATCTGCGAGAGTGGCTGGTCGAACGCGGGGATCCAGGGCGGCAGGGTGTCTGCGACCCCCCACTTCGGGAAGTCGTTCTCCAGGAAGTCCTGGGTGATGATTCCATTGCCCGCGTCGCCGAGCGTGGCAAACCGCGATGCAGGGTAGACACGCTCCTCAAAATAGACGGAGTTTAGGAGGGCCCCGTAGGCACCGGCGCTCGATCCGGTCACGAACACCTCATCGGGATCCACGAAATGCTCGCGGGAAAACTTCTCCGCGACCTGCGCGTTCACGAAGCCCTTGTGCTGGATGGTGACTGCGCTAGCTCCCGTGCCATACACCGCGGTACGATCACCCCAGTGAATGTCGCCGGTGCAATAGGGGACGAAGACGGCATTCCAGTCCCGGAAGGGATTTTCCGGGTTTGAATAGTCGCCAAAGCCCGTGGTGGCATTGGTGGGATCATCGTCAGGGCCTGCGGTTTGCTTAAAGGTCGTAAAGACACCACAGGTAAGAAAGTCCCAGCACGCGCCGCCTCCTTGGTAGTAGACGATGAGCTTATTCACCGTCCCGCGTTTCACGAAATAGACCCAGGGCGTGCCTTCTGAGCAGATGGGCTCGAGGGTCTTGCCGAGGTAGGGGATCTGCGGAGCCGGACTCACCATGGTCCAGCTCGTTGAAACATTCGGGGACACGATCGCCGCATCAATGGCGTCTTGGGCAAGCGCCTGGACGCCGCTTCGAATCGATTCGAGGGAGGCGTGTCTCCCGTCGTCCTTGTCGAATGCGTGGTCAAGCCTGTGCAGCGCCCGCCGGCGGTCGCGCTCGAGCTCACGGGTATTCCGATCCTTGAAACGATCCAAGAGATGGTCGCTCTCCGCCAGGATGAGTCCAAAGCAGGCTTGCCCGACGGCGTTTAGCCGGCGCAGATCCTCCTTGCGAGCCCAGCTCTCTTGATCCGCGGTTTCGAGCGAAGCCGCGAGGCCTTTGGCGCCGTCTTCAAGCAGCGTGGCCATCTGTGCGCTGGTCACGGTGGTCTGCACGCAATCGACCCCGGTGGCCAACGAATCGGCCTCCGCCTTTTGCCAGACGTGCGCAAGATCGTTAGCGACGTCGGTCACACGCTCAGCGAACTTGCGGGGATTGCGCTCGCCCTGGGCGAGGATCAGGTCCTGGCACGCATCCGCAGCGGCCGCCAGCTTGCGGGCCACGCACCGATCGGTGGGATAGAGCGGTTCTGACGGGCGCGGCGGCGACGTTGCGAAGGCGGATGCGGGAAGCGAAAGCACAAAGCCGGCGAGGGCGACGCGGCCAATCCGGAGACCAAAAAGAGCCTGAGCGGGCATCGGTCCACCTCCAATACGCTCCAGCACCCACCATGCCGGCTCGTTCAGGCTAGAGCCTGCGCGGATCGGCGTCCGGGGTCAAGCATTCTCTTGCGGCGTGGTAGGGTGTGGATCGACCGTGCCGGCCCCGGGGCCGGCGCGACGCCTGGCTTGCTTGGGAGGCGGCCATGCTGCTTTTCATCCTCTTTGGGGGCGAGCTTTTCCTTACGGTTGCGGTGCTGCGCGTCGCCATCTGGGTGCTCCGTGGTTGGCGCGACTTCGACGCGGGTCCGCCCCCGGATTCGCCTGGGCCACAGGGTGGTCTTCCGCTCGCGCGCCCCCAGCTCAGGCTTTTGCGCGGGGGCCGCACGAGGGCTGCGGGTCCCTTGCGACGCGCGGGCTTGCGGCGCCGTTTGCCGCCCTGTCGTAAGGTGAAGAGCCTCGGCGTGTAGGCGCGCCGATCGACGGCGGAGCCTTGGACTCGCTCCAATCCGCGCGACCGTGAAGGAGTGTCATGGGAATCGTGACCCTGCGAAAACTTGCACCGCTCGTGCTGCTTGTCTTTGTCTTTACAGGCTGTGCAGAGCTCGGGCAAACGATCCAGGACAATCCGAAGGCGGTCCTCGGCAGCGTCGGGGGCGCGGCGGCCGGCGGACTGATCGCCGCGGCTGCGGGCGGAGGTGCGGGCTGGATCGTCGGCGGAGCCCTCCTCGGCGGTCTTCTCGGCGGCTATATCGGGAACCGGCTCGACGCCCGCGACAAGCGCATGGCGGCGGAGGCCGCGGCGCAGGCGTTCGAGAACAACCGGGCGGGGCAGGCGTCGGTCTGGAACAATCCCGACAGTGGGAACTCGGGCTCGATTACGCCCACAAAGACCTACCAGCTCGCCAACGGCCAATACTGCCGGCGTTACGAGCAGACGATCCAGATCGGCGGCGAGCCCCACCAGACCCACGGCACCGCATGCCGGCAAGCCGACGGCACGTGGAAGATCGAGAGCTAACCCCAGGTGCGATGCACCATCCGCCTGCCGGTGTCGAAGGAGTGCTCGCCATGCGACTGATCCTCCCGCTCCTGGCACTCGCCCTGCTCGCCCTCGCGGCACCCGCCGGACGTACGGAGGAGAAGCCAAGCTACGACGTCCGGGCCGCATTTGCCCAGGCCGACGAGAATGGCGACGGCGTGATTGATCGCGCCGAATTCATCGATCGTACGGTCGAGGTCTTCTACGCGGCCGACGCCAACAAGGACGGATACCTAAGCCCTGAGGAACTCGAACATGGGGTTCTCAATCCCCAGGACTTCAAGCACGCAGATCGCAACGGGGACGGACGCATTTCGCTCTCGGAGTTCTTGTGGGCCCGCGACGCACTGTTTGACGAGGCCGATACGAACGGCGACGGCGTGCTCCAGCTCGATGAGGTCGTGAATATCTACGAGAAGAAGGTGAAGAAGTGACGCTGCGAGGCCCAGGCCTAGCCACGCTTGTGCTGGCCGGCGTGGCAGCGGGAGCGACGGGTTGTCCGTCCGCCTACCAGCGCACCTACGACCGGGAACTTCAGCGAATGGAGACCCAGCAGAAGGAGGAGACGGAGCAGGAGCGCGCCGCCCACGCGGAGGCGCAGAAGTACGCGGCCGTCGCGTACTTCGACGTGGGCAGCGCCGAGCTTCGACCCAGGGACCAGGGCGAGCTCGACTGGTTCGTGAAGCAGATCGAGCCCTACCCGAAAGCGATCATTGAGGTCAATGGCTTCGCCGACAGCACGGGAGCGGAGGCCACGAACCAACAGCTGTCGAAAGATCGCGCGGACACCGTCGAGAAGTACCTCGAATCAAAGGGGATTGAGAGCTCCCGCATCGTGACGCAGGCCTTCTCCACGCAGTTTCCTGCGGCTTCGAATGAGAACTCGGCCGGGCGCAGGAACAACCGACGCGTCGAGGTGACGGTCCGCTAACCAAACGCTTTCCACCGGGTGTCACAGCGGGTGCCGACACGCACGCGGGGCGAGCCTAGAAGCCGTACGCCTTCGCGAGCTCGGGATCCTTCTTCGCCAGCATTTGAGCGAGCGACACCATCACCTTGCACTGCTTCCAGGTGGCGTCGTCCTGCATCTTTCCATCGAGCATGAGGACGCCGCGTCCGTCCGGCATGGCGTCGAGGACGCGCCGTGCAAACGCCACCTCGGCAGGATCTGGGCTGAAGACTTTCTTTGCGATCTCGAGCTGGCTGGGATGGAGCGACCAGGCGCCGACGCAGCCCATGAGGAAGGAGGCGCGGAACTGCGCCTCGCAGCCCACGGGATCCGAAATGTCGCCGAAGGGACCGTAGTAGGGGAGGATGCCGGCCCCCGTGCAGGCATCCACCATCCGGCCGATGGAGTAATGCCAGAGGTCCTGCTGCGCGCTCGCACGCGGCGCCTCCGGGTGTTCTCGGTCGGGGTCGGAGATCACGCGATAGCCGGGGTGGCCGCCTCCGACGCGTGTCGTCTTCATGCGCCGCGACGCAGCGAGGTCGGCGGGGCCGAAGCTCATGCCCTGCATACGGGGGCTCGCGCTCGCGATGTCCTCGACATTCGTGACACCAAGACCGGTCTCCAGAATCGCATGCACGAGGATGGGGCGAACTAGCGCGTGCTTCGCCTCGAGCTGGGAGAGCAGCCGATCGACGAAGTGGATGTCCCACGGCCCCTCCACCTTCGGGATCATCATCACTTCGAGCTTGTCGCCGATCTCCCCCACGAGTCGCAGCACGTCGTCGAGGAACCACGGGCTGTCCAGGCTATTCACCCGGGTCCAGAGTGCGGTCTCGCCGAGATTCACCGTTCGCCCGATCTTCACCAGACCCTCGCGGGCGGCCTGCTTGCGGTCGGCGGGAATCGCGTCTTCGAGATTCCCGAGCAATACGTCCGTCTTGCCGGCGATCTCGGGCAGCTTCGCCGCCATCTTCTCGTTGCTGGGATCGAAGAAGTGGATCATCCGCGACGGCTTGAACGGAATCTCCTGCATCGGCGCGGGCGCGCCGATCACGAGGGGCTTCAGGAACGAGCGGGGGTTGCGCACAGCGTGTCCTCCTCAGTCGGCGGGGCTAGCTCTCGTACAGCTTGATCACCCGAACGGCGCCGGGCGGCGCAGCCTGCACGCAGAGATCGCACAGCACGCACTCGTCGAGGTTCTCCTCGACGATGCGGAGGCCGCCGCCGTCTTGCGCCGCAAAGATGTTCACGGGGCAGACCTCCACAAGCTTCTTGGCGAGTGCCGGATCGGCAGCCGCCTTGGGATCGACCGTCACATCGATGAAGGTTCCGGGCACTAGCGGACCCCTCGCTTCGCCATCTGCGCCCGGATGAGTGCCGGGATCTCCTCGATCCGCTCGGCGACCGCAATCCGGGCG
>DATFYN010000761.1:0-3160 GCA_035315025.1 Myxococcota bacterium | reverse complement strand
GGACCGGGGAGAGTTTGGGATCTACGTGGGCGATGCCATGCTGATCTTCGAGCTCTTCCGCCCGGCAACCGGCCCGATGGGCCGGCTCGTCGAGGGCTGGAATCGTTGGCGCATGCGCGGCGGCGTGCCAAGCGGTGTCGTGGCGGGTCCCGCGAACGCGCTCCCCCGCGAGTGGGCCCGGGCCTGGCAGGTCTGCCGCGCGGGCGACCGCGAGCGTATGGAGGACGTGCGCGAGGTACTCGAGGCCTTCCGTGTGGGAACGCGCGCTGCCGGCGGCCGGCGCAGCATCGCGTGCCTGAAGCGGGCGCTGCAAACGCTTGGCGTCATCACCTCGGATGCGGTGGCGTCCGGCACGCCAAGCTTGGCAAGGCCCGACGCAGAGCGCTTCGACGAAGCGTTCGTGCGCGTGCGTGCCCTTGCGCGCGAGCGCATCGGTCCACCCTGGGTGACGCACGCGCCGGTCGACGAGAGCGGGCGGAGCCTCGCGTGAGTCGCGGCGCGCGGCTCGATATCGCCGGCATCGGCAGCATGGTCGTGGACGAGCTCTACCGGTGCCCGCGCATTCTGGGCCCGGACGAGAAAGTCATCCTGCGACCTTTTGAGGACGGCGCGCGCTCCCATGCCTTCGTGGGCGGCGTCGTCCTCAACCACCTCGGCTGGGCCGCCGCGCTCGGTCTGCGCGTCGGCATCTTCGGCAAGCAGGCCGATGATCCCCATGGACGCTTCTTGCGCGCGGCCATGGATCGTACAGGCATCGAGCACCAGCTCGTGCTCGACGGATCCGCGAGCAGCGCGGCGGAGATCTTCGTCGATGACTCCGGTGGGCGCGCGATCTACATGGCGCCGGGTGCGACGGCGGAAACCAGCGCGGAGCACGTGCGCGTGCACCACGCGGAGTTCATCCAGCGTGCCCGCTGGCTCACGACGGAGATCTCGCAGCTCCCCCTCGCGGCGGCGCTCGAGGCCGTGTCCATCGCCCAAAAGGCGGGCATCTCCGTAGCCCTCGACTTCGACGTCCCGCCCGGGGACGCCGTGCCGGCGCTGGGAGACGAGTCCCAGCTCTACACGCTTTTGCGTGGCCCTGCGCTCCTCAAGCCATCGAAGGTCGCCGCGCGCGAGCTCGTTCCGGAGGCCGGCGACGACGCGTTGAAACTCGCGCGCACGCTCCGCCAGCGCTTCGGCGCGGGCATTGTCGTCGTGACCGACGGCGAGGCAGGCTGTGCCATCGCTTCCGAGGGCTTCGAGGGCTGGGTCGCGGCGCGGCGGGTCAAGGCCGTCGACACGACCGGCGCAGGCGACGCCTTCCTCGGGGGCTTCCTCGCCGGGCTTCACCACGGGCTCGCGTTGGCCGAGGCGGGTCGACTCGCCAATGCGTGCGGTGCGGCATGCGTGGAAAAGCTCGGGGCCTTCCCCGACGATCCCACGGCGGCACGCGCCCACGTTCTCGAGTTCTGGGACGGGCCGCCGCTCGCGCTCGCTCCCCTTCCGCGACCTAGAACGGTGTCGGCCACCGACTCTGCCCAGCGATCCCCGAGAGGATCCGACGACGGCCAAGAGGCGCTCGAGATCCTCGAAGCCGCTGCAGAAGAGCTCGCTGCGCTGCGCCAGCGCAGCAAGGGCGCGGCCTATCAGCAAGCGGCGCGGATCGTGCGCGAGTCCGAGGCGCGCGGGGGGCGGGTGCATGTCACAGGCGTCGGCAAGGCCGGACACGTGGCTCGCTATGGCGCGGCGCTCCTCGCATCGACCGGAACCCCGGCCAACTTCTACGACGCGAACGAGTCCGTCCATGGCTCCTCCGGTCAGATTGTGCAAGGCGACATCGTGATCGCGGTGAGTGCCAGCGGCGAGACAGAGGAGCTGCACGCAGCGATCGAGGTGGCCCGCGCCCTCGGCGCGCGCATCATCGCCGTCACGGGAAACCCGAGCTCGTATCTGGCGCGGGAAGCGGAGACCGTCCTCGATGCGGGAGTGGCCCGCGAGGGCGGGAGCATGGGTCTTGCGCCTCGAGCGAGTGTCGCGGCCCAGGCGATGGTGCTGGCCGCGCTCGCCGCGGTGCTCGAGCGGGGGCGAGGCTTTACGCGAGCGGACTTTCATGCCCGCCATCCGGGCGGGACGCTCGGGAAGAAGTCGAGAGAAAAGGCGCCATAACCCAAGCGCTGTGTCCCTCTCCGCACAGCCGACTCCCCCGCGGCGAAGCTCCCGATGGGCGCAAGTTCGCGTATCGTGAAACGGGCACGCCTCCCGGACGGGTGCCTGCCGCGGATGGATGTGCAGGAGAGGAGGAGAGCCTGGGCGAACTCGTCATCCGGCCCGCGCGGGAGAGCGATCTTGCGAGGCTTACGGAAATCTACAATTACTACATCCGCGAGACCGCGATCACCTTCGAGGTCGAACCCTACACCGTGGAAGGGCGGAGGCCGTGGCTTGCCCAGTTCGCCGCGACCGGCCGCTACCGGATTCTCGTGGCGGAGGCCGATGGCCGCGCGCTTGGCTGGGCGAACAGCCGGCGCTTTCACGAGCGCGCGGCCTACGACCCGACGATCGAGACCTCGATCTATCTCGACCCAAAATGTCACGGGCGACGAATTGGGAGTGAGCTCTACGGAGCACTCTTTGAGCTCTTGCGGGGCGAAGACATCCATCGCGCCATCGGCAGCATTACACTCCCGAATGACGCCTCGGTCGCGCTCCACCGAAAACTCGGCTTTACGCCGGTGGGCGTGATCCGAGAAGTCGGACGAAAGTTCGGTCGCTGGTGGGATGTGGGCTGGTTCCAGAAGGAGCTTTCATAGCGCTTCGCGGATGTCCTTGTTCATCAAGGCTCCTTTGCGTGTGACTCTGCCGCGCTCGAGCGGCAATCCGCGACCAGGCGAGTGATCCCGGGAAGGTGCATCGGCATCCTCCTTTGCTCGCCGGGGTCGCCCCGAGTCTCCGTGATGTCTCGAGAATCAACATAGGAACTGCGTCCCGAGCGATCGGGGCCCGGTGGAGGGGCTTGGGAGAAGCCTTGACGCCGGCCTAGACCGAAGTTCCCCGTGATTTGAGGCCTTGATTTCGCGTATGCCCGCGAGATCAGGGCCTTTTTCGCGCTTGCACGCTGGCTGAATGTTCCCATGTAAATTCAATCTTTCCGCTTGCATTCCAGGATGCATCGTGATAT
>DATFYN010000760.1:0-4929 GCA_035315025.1 Myxococcota bacterium | reverse complement strand
CGCACTGGGCGAGCTCGGCGCCGGGAGCCCTCGCTGCCTCCCCGCCGGCGCGTGTGACCGCCTGCGCGCTCTGGCCGCCGAGGCTCCCGAGGCCGATCTTCAACGCGCGGCCGAGCGGGCCCTTGCCCGACTCGAGGGCCGCACACCGCGTGCGCCCCAGGAGGAAAGGGAAAGGTGACGGACCAATCTCGCACAACCATCGTGACCGGCGGCACGGGCGCGCTCGGTAGCCGCGTGGTGCGTGCCTTCCTCGCGGCGGGCGACCGGTTGGTCGTGCCGTGGATCGTCGACCGTGAGCGCGACGCCATCGCGAAGGCGGAGCCCGACGCCCTGGGCTCCGGGCAGCTCACGCTCCTGCACGCGGACGTAACGCAGGAGAGCGGAGCCGCGAGCGTGGTTACCGCGGCGGGCGAGCCGGCGGTGCTCATCAATGGCGTTGGAGGCTTTGCGGGCGGTGCTCCGCTTCACAAGACGGACCTTGAGACGTGGGAGCGCATGTGGACGATGAACGTGCGCAGCGCCGTGGCGATGAGCCGGGCTGCCCTGCCCTGCATGCTCGCCCGCAGGCGCGGGGTCATCCTGAACGTGGCGTCCCGCGCCGCAATCGATCGGCCGGCCGGTCTCGCCGCGTACAGTGCCTCGAAAGCGGCGGTCATCGTCCTTACGGAAACGCTCCAGCGCGAGGTCGCGAACGACGGTATCCGCGTGAACGCGATCGTGCCCACGACGATCGACACGCCCGCTAACCGCGCGGCGATGCCCAAGGCGGATTTTTCCCAGTGGACGCCCCCGGATCGGATCGCACTCGTCTTGCTTTGGCTCGCGAGCGACGCCGCAACCACCGTGCGCGGCGGCCTGATTCCGGTATAAGTTGCGCCACATGCACTCTGATTCGGCGGCCCTTTTGCCTTTCGACGGGGTAACGAAGCGCCCCACGCTGCTTACAATCCCATCCTTTCGGCGATCAAGAGAGAAGGCGCTGCAATGAACCCTGAGGGTCATCTTCTCTTGACTCGCAGACAGCTGCTGCAGTGGGCGATGGCAGCCTCTTTGCCTTGGGGCACACTTTCTTGTTCCAGTGGGAAGGCAGACACCTTGCAAGTGGGCGGCTTGCCTGTGACCTGCAATCTTACTCTTCCGGTTGCCTGTGTGGCGAAGGCAGCCAGCAACCGCACTGCAGCGCCTGGCGTCCCGCGCTTTGAATATGCGTACAGCAAATACAGCGGCTGGCCCGAAATCAAGGAATCGCTCATGGCCGGACGGATTCAGGCGGCCTACATGCTGGCACCGCTGGTGATGGATCTGACTGACAAGAGGATTCCGGTCAAGATCGTATCCCTGGGCCATCGTTCTGGCGCTGTGATCATGGTCCGGACCGATTCATCGTATCAGCACTTCAGGCAACTCGCCGGAAAGCGAATCGCGATTCCAAGCCGTTTCGCCGTCGACTTTCTGTTTCTGAGAAAAATGCTGGCGCAAGAAGACATGACGTCGAGTGACATCCAGATCGTGGAGATGGCGCCTCCCGATATGCCGGCTGCACTCTACGCCAACGCTGTGGACGCCTATTGCACCGGTGAACCTTTCGGGGCGGCCGCACAGCGCGCAGGCTATGCGAGACCCCTGCGCATGACGCGGGACGAATGGCGCAACTACATTTGCTGCGTCCTGACGGTTCGCGAGGAATTGATCGAGCAGAACCGTCCGATGGTGCAGGATCTCGTCAACCAGGTGCTGGGTGCGGGCTTGTGGCTCGACGCCAAACAGGGGAACCGTGATAAGGCGGTGGAGATCGCCGCCGGCTCGAGCTTCTTTAATCAGGATCCGAGAATCCTCCAGTTCGTCATGGAAAATCCGACGGACCGAGTGACCTACGGCGACCTGCGCATGATCAGATCGGAATTCGACGAGCTGATGCAGCTCTCAGTCGAGGCCGGCACGATCAAGCGGCCCATCCCCTATGAGAGCTATGTGGACGAGAGCTTCGCAAGGAGTGCGAAGCCCGCCGCGATCACCTTTTGAAATGAGCGCGAGACTCTTGAAGCGTGCTCGGAGAATGCTGCTCCCGCTTCTCCTCCTCGCGGCTGCGGTGAGTACTGCGGACGACACCAGTCTCAAAGCGGGCGTTTTTAGCCCGCCTCGAGCAGCACCTGATTTCTCTCTGCGCGGATCGGACGGCGCGGAACTGAAGCTCAGCCACTACCGCGGAAAGGTGGTCATCCTGGCGTTCGGCTTTACCTCTTGCCCCGACGTCTGCCCCACGACGCTTGCGACACTGGCCGAGACGCGCAAGAAGCTGGGTGAGCAAGCCAATCGACTTCAAATTCTCTACATCACGGTGGACCCCGAGACAGACAACCCGGAGCGAATGCGAAAGTACCTGGGATCCTTCGACCCAACATTTGTCGGAGGTACAGGTACTGCCGAGCAGCTGGCCACTGTGCGCCAAAACTATGGGATTGCCGCCACCAGGAACACTCTCGGAACCAATTACACATTTTCTCATTCGTCATTCACATACTTAATTGATCGGAATGGAAGCCTGCGCGCGCTGATGCCGTATGGGCAGAGCTCTGACGATTACGTGCATGACCTTAAAATCTTGCTCAGTCAATGAACGTGACCATTCCAGAAAGGCAGTGGTGAAGCTTCTTCGAAGCTATTGGGCTTTGATCCCGATCGCTGGTTGTGCGCTCGGCGCGGCCGGGTGGGCGGCGCTGACTCCGATTAGCTCCGCTTCAAGGGATGCGACATTCGAAATTCTCAGAGGGACATGGGCGCGCCGAATGGCGGGAGATACAATCGAGATCCTGCCCAACGAGATTCGACTGACTCTCGGCCTCAGAGACATTCTCGTTCTCAAGAATCTGGACGATGTACCACAAATTTTCGGGCCGACGTTGATGATGCCCGGCCAGAGCTTCCGGTTGCCGTTCGCGTTGGCATCCAGGTATCAGTTTGCCTGCACGGCACATGCGAGCGGACAGATGATCATCGTGGTCGAACCGTTTCCCGCGACTCCGTGGGCGCGCCTCCGATGGCGAGTGCGGGAACTCTTGGGGCCGCAACGGTTGCGAGAAGACAAAGGATCGATATGAGTCAGATCAAAAAGCGTAGAACCCTTGGGCTGAATGATGGAGGAGCGCGGGGTGCGCGAAGTTCTTCGACAACCTGAACCCGCGGCTCGGCTCCTTCGTGCTCCTAAAGCCAACGAACCGCGGGAAAGGCACGAATGAATCCGAAGGACTTCGAAGAGATCCAGGCGCTTGGCGTGATGTCCGGCGTGCTCCAGAGCAAGGCGCGCTTCGAGGACGACGCCGACCCCTCCTTCGTGCCTGACGACGAGGCGATCATCCCGTGGTCCCACGCCGTGAGGTCCTTCCACTCCCTCGAGAAGATCGCCTTCGTGTTGCTCGTACTGCTCCTCGGGAGCGCTGCGGGCGCGGACGAGCGCCTTCCGACGCCGTCAGGCGCAGCAGCGACATTCGAGGTGCCGCCGCTGGAGGTCGAGGGCCCCTTTGGTGCGACGATCCGCGTCGAGGCGAGTGAGCGTGTGCGCGGTGAGTTCGTGGACTGGTTCGAGACCCCACCCTCCGCGGCGAACCGCAACGACGACTACAGGTTCCTCGGAAGCCGCCTTCAGCTCGGCGTGCGCGTAAAGCGCGACCCGGTCGAGATCTTCGTGCAGTTCCAGGACTCGCTCCTCTACGAGGTTCCCGATCACGCTCCCGGACCCGGTGGGAGCTACTTTGCCAATACTCCCGAGACGTACCAGCAAGAGCCAATGCTGCGGAATGCGTGGCTGCGCTGGAGGGACGCCTTCGCCCTGCCGGGGCTCCAAACGACGCTCGGTCGCCAACTCTACCGCGACGGCCTCGAGACCCCGCTCAGTGACCCGACACTTGCGTGGCTGCAAAAGAACCGCTGCGCCGAGCGGCTCGTGGGCCCCTTCGATTATACGCACATAGGACGTAGCTTCGACGGCGGACAGCTGAGCTATGAAACCCCACTGTTCAACACGACGGCCTTCGGGTTCGTCCCGACCTGGGGCGGCTATGAGATCAACGGCAACCCCGAGATCAGCCAGGTCGCGGTAGCGGGTTTCTCGGCGACGCTGAAGGAGGGTGATGCGCTCCCCGGCACGAGCACGCGTCTCTTCTATCTCTACTACATTACTACAACGATCATCGCGATATTGTCGTCCTCGACAATCGCCCGCTCGCCGTGCGCGAAGCAGATCATCGGCCCCTGAACCTGCACACCGTGGGCGGTCAGGTGCTGCACGTGGAGCCCGTTGGTCCTGGCAAGGCGGACTTTCTGCTCTGGGCGGCCGGCCAGCTCGGCGATTGGCAAAGCCTCGAGCAGCGCGCCTGGGCCTACGCACTCGAGGCGGGTTACCAGCTCCCCGATGTGTGGGCCGCACCGTGGCTTCGCGTGGGAGTAGACCAGAGCTCAGGAAGCGCGGATCCGTCTGGGGGGGTCCACGGCACATTTTTCCAGATCCTGCCGACCGCTCGTCTGTACGCGCAGTTCCCGTTCTTCAACCTGATGAACAACATGGACACATTCGTCCAGCTCCTCCTCCAGCCACACCGGATGGTAAGTATCCGCACCGATCTGCACTGGCTGCGGGTCACGCAGCGGAACGACTTTCTCTACGCAGGCGGCGGGGCCACCAGCAGCACGAACTTCGGCTACACCGGTACGCCGACCGGAGGAGCGCAGGACATCGGCTATTTGCTCGATACCGCCCTCACGTTCACGCCGACGCGGAACCTCACGCTCTACTTGTATTACGACACGTCTTCGGCCGCGGGGTGATCGGCAACGCCTACGTCGGCAAAGAGGCCAACTACGCATACGCAGAGGCGACGCTCGGCTTCTATTGACTCCTGCAAAAATAATGCAACGATGAGTCCCTGGGGGGTG
>DATFYN010000759.1:0-2959 GCA_035315025.1 Myxococcota bacterium | reverse complement strand
GCCGGAAGGCACCCGGATCCTTGCCGCTGCCACGGCCGCGGGAGAGCAGTACGCCGTGGATCTCGCGGAGCAGGCGGTTCGAGAGCGGAAAGCCGTCCCTGAGGCGCGCGAGCCCGTGATCGAGGGCTGCCACGTAGTTGGAGACCTCGAGGACGTCGTCCATCGGCACGCCCGGTGCCTCGTCCATCTCGAAAAGCAAGAGGTCTGAGAGGGAAGACTGTGTACCTTCGATCTGCGACGAGAGCACCGCTTCCTTGCGGATGTAGGCGTAGAGGAAGAGGGCGGTGTCGGGGAGCAGCGTCGAGACGCTGTCTAGGCGACCAAGGGCGAGGAGTGCCGGCTCGAGCGTCCGCTGGAGCGTCCCAGCGAGTTCGATGGAGGGCTCCGGGGGCAGCGGAGCGGGCACGAAGGCCTCAACCCGCTCTCCACCCACGCTTGTGACCTCGTACTGACCCGTGACGCCACGCTTCATAGAGGAACCCGCCCCCCTAAGGCAGCAAAGCTGAATAGGTGACAGCTTTATTAAGCGTTAAAGCCTAAGTCTAAATAGTCGATCGGCTGGGGGCAAGCGGACTTGCGGGAGGGCTCGAATCACTCCGACACCCCCCTTCCCTGCGGGGTATCACGATCACGTAGGGCTTATGGCCTTTCGCCCGGGTAGGCGGGTGCCAGAACGAATTGCCTACAATCTGCGCCTCCGGCAGGAAAACCGCTGCGGCGCGCCATCCTCTCACGAGGGGCGTGGAATCTCTCAGCCCGAGAAACACGTGCCGCGCTAGCCTCGCTCTTCCCGAGGAGGAGGCACAGGACCCGCAATGACCGAAGTCACCATCTCAAAGACCCACGCCCGGGAGATCCTAGACTCGCGCGGAAATCCGACGCTCGAGGTGGATGTCGTGACCTCGGTGGGAGCTACGGGCCGTGCGGCCGTTCCCTCCGGCGCGTCGACAGGCTCACGGGAGGCGCTCGAGCTTCGCGACCGCGACCCGAAGCGCTTTGGCGGCAAGGGTGTGCTGCGTGCCGTCGGCCACGTGAATGGAGAGATTGCGAACGCAATCGCAGGTTTTGCCTTGGGAACGATGGAGCACCAGCGGGAGCTCGACCGCGCGCTGGTGGCCCTCGACAGCACCGAGGCGAAATCCCGCCTCGGCGCGAACGCCCTGCTTGGGGTGTCGCTTGCGGCTGCCCATGCCGCTGCGGCCGCAGCTGGCGAGCCCCTCTATCGATTCATTGGCGGCAGCGGCGCCCACCTCCTCCCCGCCCCGATGATGAACGTCTTGAACGGCGGCGCCCATGCGGACAACAACGTGGACTTCCAGGAGTTCATGCTCTTCCCGCTGGGCGCGCCGAGCTTCGCGGAGGCGCTTCGCTGGGGCGCGGAGATCTTCGCGGTGCTGCGCAGCGTGCTCCATGAAAAGGGCCTCGGGACGGCGGTGGGCGACGAGGGCGGCTTCGCCCCGAACTTGAAGAGCAATCGCGAAGCGATCGAGCTCATCCTGGGCGCGATCGAGCGGGCGGGCTACCGGCCTGGGGAGCAGGTCTCGATCGCCCTAGACCCTGCCGCAAGCGAGTTCTTCGAAGATGGCGTCTACGACCTCGAAAGCGAAGGCGCGCGCAAGAGCCCGGAGGAGATGATCGCCTTTTGGGAGGACTGGGTGCGCCGCTACCCCATCGTCTCGATCGAGGACGGGCTTGCAGAAGAGGACTGGGAGGGGTGGGGGGCGATGAGTCGCGCCCTCGGGAAGAGGGTGCAGATTGTCGGCGACGACATCTTTGTCACGAACCCCGCCATCTTGCGGCGGGGGATCGAGCTTGGCGTCGCGAACGCCATCCTCATCAAGCTGAACCAGATCGGAACCCTCTCCGAGACCCTCGAAACCATGCGCCTCGCGCGAGAGGCGGGTTACGCCTCGGTCGTGTCCCATCGCTCCGGGGAGACCGAAGACACGACGATCGCCGATCTCGCGGTCGCCACTGCGGCGGGTCAGATCAAGACGGGGTCCCTCTGCCGCACCGACCGCGTCTGTAAGTACAACCGCCTGCTTCGGATCGAAGAGGAGCTCGGCGGGCGAGCCCGTTTTGCAGGCGCCGGGACACTGGCCGGAGCGGTTCGCCGCTAGAGGCGGGCGCCGCTCCGCGTGGCCCGCTCCCGCTCCTTGCGGCCAACCCCTCGGGCTCTCCTAAGGCGAAGCCTTTTTTGATCCTGAATCCACGGGAGTCTCACAGGTCTCGCGATTGAGGGGCGGCGCCCCGCCCCCTCGGACCTCTCCGGGAGCTCGCCTGCGCCTCGGGAGCGGCCTATTTCATAGAACCGCTCTCCGAGATCCTTGCCTACATTGTCCTCCAAGCCCCCGGAAGGAGTTCACGCCCTGCGCAGCGTGGAGGACACTCGGCCCCGCCAGGGGCTCTCGGTTCCGCTCGTCACGGTGCTCGATCCCGAGGGCGAGCTCGTCGAACCGGACCAGCGCGCCCTCGTGCGTCACGTGATCCAGGACGGCTACGGGGCAGACATCATCTTCGCGGCCGGGACGACGGGTGAATGGGACCGCCTGCCCGCAGCCCTCTCTCGGCGGGTCGTCCAGGTCTGTGCAGAGGAGGTCGCGAAGGCGAACGCTGCGCTCAAGCACGGGGTGAGCCGCCCCGTCGAGGTGTGGGCGGGAGTCACCGCCTCATCGCCCGAGGAAACGCTCGAGAACCTGGACTTCGCAGTCGCGAATCCCGGCGTCGACGCGGCGGTGCTTGCCCCGCTTTCGATCCGTGGCCTCGCCGATCCGGTGCGCTTTGTGGCGCGCGATGTGGCCGACCTTCTCGACGCGCGCGCGCACCGCATTCCGATCTATCTCTACGACAATGCGGACATCGCCGTAAACCCGAAGATCCCGCACATCCGCACGCGGCAGGTAAAGGCGCTCTCACGCCTCGACTTTGTGCGCGGCATCAAGGTCTCGGCGCCGCGCAA
>DATFYN010000758.1:0-3671 GCA_035315025.1 Myxococcota bacterium | reverse complement strand
GAACGCCACCTTCTGCGCCAATCCCTTCGTCGCCTGCCGCGCTGTGATCGCCGCCGTCAGCGTCGTCTTCCCATGGTCCACGTGACCAATCGTCCCCACGTTCACGTGCGGCTTCGTCCGCTCAAACTTCGCCTTGGCCATCGCTCTCTGTTCCCCCGGCTTTAGAGTCTGGAGCCCACGAGCGGGATCGAACCGCTGACCTCGTCCTTACCAAGGACGTGCTCTACCAACTGAGCTACGTGGGCCTCGGTCCATCCCATCTCACCCGTCCGACACCCAACCACGGCGTTCAGCGACTCACCCGTTCGGCTCGGTCGCGCGTGGAGCGGGAAACGGGATTCGAACCCGCGACCCCGAGCTTGGAAGGCTCGTGCTCTAGCCAGCTGAGCTATTCCCGCCCGCGCGTACTCCGTCCGCCTGTTTGACCCGGGTCAAACCCGTGGTGGAGAGGGGAGGATTCGAACCTCCGAAGGCTAAAGCCAGCAGATTTACAGTCTGCCCCGTTTGGCCGCTTCGGTACCTCTCCGCATCCTTGCCACGAGATGCCCGGGGCCTCGTCCCCAGCGATCCGTTGTAAGACCGGAAAAAGTGTAAGCAGCCCCGCCCCCCGGGTGCCCATCGTCTCCACGATGTGCCCCATGACCGCGGGATTGCTGGAACTCTGTGCCCTCGTATGGCTCGGCCCGACCCGATGGCGTGTCGGCCCCTCGACCCGCTCGACTTCCGCGCTCTCGACGTCCCTATTCTCGGAGCTGGCGAGGGGACTCGAACCCTTAACCTGCTGATTACAAATCAGCCGCTCTACCGATTGAGCTACGCCAGCTTGTTGAGGAACGACGCGGACTATAGGCGCAGAGCTTCCACCCGGCAACGCCCCGCCCCGTCGGTTGGCCCGGTTCCGGTTAGGGTAAGCCGTGTCCCGCCCACAGGCGGGAGCGGCGCAGGATCTCGAACAGCAACACGGCGGCGGCGGCCGAGACGTTGAGCGACGCGATACGCCCTTCCATCGGAATCCGCAAGCGATGGTCGAGGCGGGCCTCGACTGCGGGGCGCAGGCCCTTGCCCTCCGCGCCAAGAACCACCACGAGGTCCCCCTGGAAGGTGCGCTCGGGGGCCGAAAAGAGGTCGTCGCCCTCGGCGGGGTCCGCCCCCACGGTCCAGAAGCCGTCCCCCTGGAGCTCTTCCAGGGCGCGCGACAGGTTCGTCACCCGGGCCACGGGGAGGTGCTCGATCGCCCCAGCGCTTGCCCGAGCGACAGCTGCGCTGAGCGGCGGCGAGCGGTGGCGCGTCAGCACGAGACCTTGCACGCCGGCCGCCTCTGCGACCCGGGCGATCGCGCCAAGGTTTTGAGGGTCTTCCACCCCATCCAGCGCAACGAGTCTCCTTCGGCCCCGCTCTCCGCCACGAAGTGCCGCGAGGGTCCGCTCGGGAATGGGCCCCGCTTCAAGCACCACGCCCTGCGTTCGCGCGGCGGGGCCGGCGCGCTGCGCGATCTCACCCCGGCTCACGAACTCGACGGGAACCCCTGCTTCGTGGGCAAGGGCGGCGAGCCGTTCAACCTCGGCGCCCCGGTGGTCCGCCGCCACGAGCAGCCGCCCAAATTTGCGGTGGCGGGCGCTTAAGGCTTCGCGGACGACATGCAAACCGAAGAGCGGCTCGCTCTCGCGCATGGTGGGACCCCGGCCGGAACGCAGCCCATTTTTCACAAATGGGCGGGAAAGCAGATGGGGCTCCCTGTCCGGTGGCGCGGGCGGACGCCCCGAGCTACGGCCCTCCGATCAGGGATCGATCTTAGCTCGCAGCTCCTCAACCCCCGCGAGGAATCGGTCGGGCTCGGCGATTGCGGGATGATTCTTGAGCTCGAATTCGACGTAGGACACGAGCTCACCGAGCGCAGCGCTGACTTGGCCTTCCCGGTCGCCGGCGAGGCGAAGAGCGCGGCCCGTCACCTCCTCCGGATCGAGCACGCCGCCCATACCGACGGTCACGCCCTTCAAGAGAGAGGGGAAGCGTTCCGACGTCTCCTCAAGAACTCGCACGAAGCGCTCCCGG
This sequence comes from Myxococcota bacterium, assembly GCA_035315025.1. Taxonomy (GTDB): domain Bacteria; phylum Myxococcota_A; class UBA9160; order UBA9160; family UBA9160; genus UBA9160. The sequence continues at coordinate 1,619 of DATFYN010000758.1, read as the reverse complement.
AACGCAGCACCACCTGCGACTGCGACGATCGGTGCGGTGAGCTCCGCCAGGAGCTTGAGATGATTCCCCACGCACTCGCGCACCATCTCCTCGTCGTGACGACGCAGATCGGTCTCCCCGAGGAACCCCTCATCGTCCCGGGTGCGCACGAGTTTTACCGCCCCCACAAGGCGCAAGAGCTGGACGGTGCGGGCGGCCGACAGCGGATCCAGCCCAACGCGCCGGCAGAGCGCGGGGAACGCGCGCTCCGACGCGAGTGCGTCAAAGAGCGAGCGCTCGCCGCCGGCGAGATTCGCCTCCTTGCCCTCCACCGGTGCCAGGTGCACGCGGGGGTCTTCCAGCAGGGCCAGAAACTTCAGCAGCTCGTCGCGACGCTGAATGCCCTCGGCGACCAGGCGGCGTGTGGGGAGCGAAAGGCGAACCACGTTGTCGGGTTGGACGTCTCCCTCCCAAAGATAGACAGTGCCAGCCGTGTAGGAGAACAGGGAGCGAACGATCTCCTCGACCTGGTATTTCACCCCGTGCCACAGCTCCCGAGGCGTCAGGAAGCCGCGCTCGACAAGCGTCTTGCCGAAGCGATCCGGCGGGTTAAAGCGTCGCTCCGCCTCGCGCAGCTGCTCGAGGGTAATCACTCCCGCACGCAGCAGGCACTCCCCGAGCCGATCGACGCGCTGGTTGGAGCTCGCGAATACGACCTCCCCGCGGTGCAAAAAGACGCTTTTGGTGTGATCTCGGCAGGTAAAGAACAGAAAGCCCGACTTCCCGGCGCCGTGCACGACGCCAAGCAGATCGGCCAGAGGGAATGCACGCACGTTTGCCGTGAAAACAAGCTCGTGGTCCCACGGCAAGGCTGCACTCGCAGGGCCGCCACAGCGCTCAAGCAGGATGGTGCGGACGCCAGCGTCGAGGAGCCGCACGGGCTCTTCCGGACCGAGGCCGAGTTGCTGGCGCAGCCGCTCGTTGATTTCCAGCTCCTCGAGCGGCTTTTCGTGGACCGGCAATTCGCCCATGCTTCCTCGCGCGGGGGTGCGATCCTGAGCAGCGGTCCCCAGGGTCTCTTCGACGTGGCTGCGCTTCGGCTTGAGCCGACTCCCTGCGTGCGCGTGGCGGCTCAAGCTGATCCTCGCTCGGCCGATGCCGTCGGTGGGGGGTGTCGTCATGTCCAACTCCGAGCGGGGCATCAATCGCCGTCGGTATCATCGCCTTGCGCTGGCCCTCCCGGTGCGGGTATCGACCATCGACGCGGAGACCGACCCGTACACGGGTCGGCCGTTCTTTCGCCTGTCACGGGAGTGGTGCGGGAACGTCTCGCGCGGCGGCGTCTTCATCCGCACACCCGAGCCTTTGGCGCCGGGTCGCCGAGTCCTGCTCGAGGTCTCGCTCCCCGACGGCACTCCGCTCGAAGCCACCGGGCGGGTCGCGTGGGCACGGCGGGTGCTCGCGCCGCCGGGGGACCACGAAGAGGCCGGCGTGGGCATCGAGTTCCTCGGCGCGACGGCTGCGGGACTTGAAGCGCTCGAACAGCTGCTTACCACGCGCGAGCGCGAGGGACGCTCGCGACAGCCCGACGTATGAGTTCCCGGCTTGAACCCCGCCCGGCCTTCCGGGTATGCTCGCGC
>DATFYN010000757.1:0-3153 GCA_035315025.1 Myxococcota bacterium | reverse complement strand
CGCCGAGCGAGAGCCCGGCGATCCCGACCGGACGCGCCGATTCGGCGCGCATCCACGCGAGCAGCGTGCGCGCGTCGAACACCGTCTGCCGCAGCGATTCGATGCTGCGCACCACGTCGCCGGTCCAGAAGAGGTCACCGTCGAGACGCGAGCTCTTCGGCTTGCGGCGCCCATGGTACGGCGGCTGGAGGTGCACCACTTCCATGTCGAGCGCCGCGGCCATCGTCGCGAGCAGCGCGAGCTCCTCGACGAGCGTCTCCGGCTGCAATGTAGAGGAGCCGCGGTCGCTCAAGTCCACTCGCGCGACGGATGCGGCGCGCGTAGACGGTGTGGATGCGGCGGCGGCGCGCGTGGTAGTAGCGCCGGAACGCGGGCTCGATCGGCTCGTGCAGCGACGCGAACGAGAGATCCTCGCTCGCGAGGTCCCCGATCCGCCAGCGTGTGCGGCGCGTCACGGTGGGCACACGGTCGGGCGCGGGGAAGAGCGCCGGGAGCGGCAAACCCTCGTAGGCGCCGACGCGATCGATGGTGTTCTCGACGCGCGGGCGCAGCACCTGCACGGCGCGCGCGAGCGCACCAAGAAGTTCGTCGGGATGCTTCAGGTCGGGCATGCACTGCTCGGAGGCCGTGAATGATTCCACCGCGAGCCCGATGAGCAGGTCCCGAAGCAGGCGTCGAGCTCGCCAGCGAGCTTCGGCGCGCGGCGTTTTGCCACTCGCGACTCGATGTTGCCGGTGACGAGGAAGCGCTCGGCGTCCGCAGGTGTGAAGAGCAAGGCACCTCCGCATCGGTGCATCCGCAGGAGTGAGCAGCGCAGCAGGCCCGTGCGGTCCGGCTCTTCGGCGGCCAACCTAGCCGCGCTAGCCGCGCTAGCCGCGCCAGATCAAAGGGTAGCGGCGAGCGACGCAGATGGGTGCGAGAGCGACCCAAGGGGCGCGCGCGTACGCCAACCCTTTAGCCCGAGACCCGTGCCCCCGCGCTCGTCGCCGTGGCGGCGGGGTTCGGTGAGGATGCCGGCGGCGATGGCGATGACATTCTTGGCCGCCTTGCTAAGCGCTGCGCCGATACGGACGTGCAGTACCTCGGACGCCTTCCGCTTGGCGTACTCGCCCCTGCGATCGTAGAGGCCCGCGGTGCTGAGAGACGCATGGCCGGCGAGCCGCTGGACCGTTCCCCCCACACCACGCGGTTCCATTTCACAGTCGCCTACGCGCTGCCGTACCTGGGATCACAGACGTCCTCCGTACTTTTGGCCACGATGTCGTCGGCATTGCGCGCTATGTACCGCGGAGGGCCACCGGCTCTGCGAGCCCATCGAGCTCTCGGCGCCGGCCTCCTTCATGCTGCACCTGAGGGGGGGGCCGGACTTCATCATCGATACGAGCGGGTGGCGGCTTACGTGGGGCGCGGAGCGGTATCCGTGCGCTGGATGCGCTGGCATTCCGCCCGCGATGCTTCGGGTCTCTAAGAGTGAGGTCTCGCTGGACCTCGCGTTGGGCGGATGTGCCTCCCGCTTTTCGGTTCCCCAAATTACCCGGAACTGAGGATGGTTCCGCGCCTATCGCCAGCGGAGAATCCCACTCCACGCGTGGCGCCCGCGGGGGGCCGATTCTGCGGCGAAGGGCTTTCCTCGGAGCCGTTTGAGCGGAAGTGCCTTGCGCGTTGCGCGTGAGGCTGGAGGGCTTAGTCGATACGTTCAAGGACCGCCTGCGAGAGTCCATGACCTGCGAGACGCGGGACGTCCCCAGTGTTCACGTTGATCGACACAAGACCGTCTACCGCACGGGCGATCCTGCGGATGGGGTCTATTTCGTCGAGACCGGCCTGATCAAGCTCTCGGTGCTCGCTCCGGGGGGAAAGGAGTGCCTGCTGGCGATCCACGCCCCGGGCGACGTGTTTGGCGAGCTGTGCCTGGGCGGCGCAGACGTGGTTCGGCAGGAGATGGCCACAGCCATGGAGGACACGACGCTGAAGGCGATTCCCGTGCCGAGAGTTCCTCACCCGCCTGGGTCAAGACTCGCTGCTGGAGGGCTTCGTGCACTACCTGGCAGAGCGCGTGACGAGCCAGCAGGAGATGATCGCGCACCTGGTGACGGTGGATAGCGAGCAGCGGCTGGGGGAGACGCTGCTGATGCTGGGGAGGCATCTCGGCAAGCCGGACCTTCGCAGTCGGCGGATCGCGGTTCGAATCTCGCACGAGGAGCTATCGCAGATGGTGGGGACAACACGGCCGCGGATTACGGAGTTCATGAACCGATTCCGTACGCATAAACTGATCGCGGTCACTGCGGAGCACGTCCTGATCGTGAAGGAAAAAAAGCTTCGCACCTACCTCGAGAGCCTCTCCTAGACCCCGGCCGACTGCAGATCTTTGTTTTCGAAAGTGTTCAATATTGAACCGACAGCCGTCGGGCATGGGCGTAGGGTGGCGTGTACCTGGGAGGAGGGCGAGGCTGGTCGTGACACGGCCCCCCGCCGAGCAAGCTAGCCTCAACAACCCCGAGGTGGCTCTTCTCGACTCGGCCTCGCCCTCTCTCTTCGCAGACATGGCCGTGGACGCAAGGAGGACGTTTTGACAACTTCCCTCCCATGTTCTGCCGATCCCGCCACCAAACGGGCGGACGCAGGTGACACTCGAGGCTTCTGGCGGTGGTGCTCTTTGGGGGGGGCGCTACACGCGATCGACGCGGGTGTCTCGCTTGGGCCGTAGATCAGGCGCTCGATGTCCAGCCCGCCGAAAACTTCAACGTTTTCCAGGTGAACCAGATTTTTGGAAACTACAGCATCCGACAGTTATTTAGATCGCCAGCGCGAAGGCGGCACGCGAGAGGCGCCAGAGGATGACCAACGCCTAGGCTCGAGGAACCCGCGCCTGCGCGTAGAACCGAACGACGAGGACGCCCTCTCTCGGCCCCGCATTCGAATCGCGTCCGGGTGCCAATCCAAGCCGAGAATCGTCCAGCCATGTTGTCCGGCAGCAGCGTTAGCGGCTGCCGTCATGGCCGCCGGGCCGTACACCTGCAGCAACCATTGGACAGGGACACGGTAAGGGGAGCCGACTCCCGATTTACTGTTGACCCTCGGAGTCACCATGCACTTCGTGCGCCGCTCAGTTGTTCTCACGAGCCTTCGTCATTGCCGGAATGCTCGCGA
>DATFYN010000756.1:0-2615 GCA_035315025.1 Myxococcota bacterium | reverse complement strand
ACCAACGCTGGTCCACGTTTTTGCACAATCACGCGCAGGCGATCATCGCTTGCGATTTTCTTGTCGCGGTCACCGCAACCTTCCGCCTGGTCTACGTGTTGGTCGTAATGCACCACGGCTCGCGCCGGCTCCTGCATCTGAACGTTACGACCCACCCGACCTGCCTGTCCTTCGCCAATACTCCTACCTGTTGAAGTTACTCGGCATTTTGGATCGCGACAGGGGGGGCGATCCAGAGCGATCGAGTGAATTGCTCCCTTGAAACGACCGCTGCATCCGCGTCAGCATCGCCTCCCATGAACGTGCTTCGTCTGGTTCTCGCCGTCCTGTTCCACAGCCTTCGGGCGCTTGGCCGGTCACGCGCGGATCTTGTGCTCGAGAACGTCGCCCTTCGCCAGCAGATCGCCATGCTGACGAGTACTCGTACGGATCTCGCCCGTTAGGCTCGGCAATCTGCTCGGCTGGTAGCCTCTGGGCCTGGCGCGGTGTTGGCCCTCCGGATATCTCAGCCGGCCTTCTTGCGCTTCCTTGGACGGGCGATGGCAGTGAGGGCGCGAAGAGCCGAGTTTACCGACTCTGAGCTGGGGAATACCTTCGCGACATCTGGCTCAAGGATTACGACGGTTGCTTTGCGCCCGATCCGAGCGGCGTACTTCCCGCGCACCGCACCCGAGAAGTCGTACTCTGGCCGCATTTCTCCGGCTTCGGCTGTCCGCTTAGTTTTCTTCATACTCTCGCTTCTCGCGACGGGACGCGAGCCTCGCTGTGATGAGCCGGATTCTATCGCCGCGCTCCGTATAGGCCACCACCACGAGCCGTGATCGCCTCGACAGACCCATCAGAATGAACCTCTCCTCCGAATCGGAGTGGTCGGGATCGGGAATGCTCTGCGAGAGGGGATCGCTGAAGGCGGTCACGGCTTTCTCGAACGAGACGCCGTGCTTCTCGACGTTGCGTCGTGCCTTCTGGGCGTCCCACTCGAACGTGTATTGCAACGTGCTCCCTCTTCACGCGGTTGGACGAAGGCGCGGTCTCTCAACTCCAATCTGTCCTCGCCCTGCTCATCCCTCGGCACTGCCCCAAAAGGATCAGCAGCCGCGCGCGGGTGAAGCCCGTCCTGTTCGTCGCATTCTTGGCGGCCCCTGCCCGCGGCACGTCGACGGGGCGCGGCAAGGCCGCGAAGGTGTCTCCCCTCTGACTTCGTTCGGCTTTTCGTGCGAACGCGTAGTACTACTGTGTCATCATCGTCGGAAACAGCAACAGCGCCCAGAACGCCTCACCGACGGTGACTGCCGGTTTTGTGACACTGTAGTACTAGTCGGCGTGCTTCGCCGGCACGAGCACGAGACGAGTAAGCCCGCGAACCAAGAACGAATCGACGCGTAGCCGCTCCGGATCGGCCCGCGTGAGTCGCGACAGCTGCGGCACGAGCGCACCGAGCGCCGCCGTTGCCTCGAGGCGAGCCAACGAGGCTCCGAGGCAGAAATGCGTACCAAAGCCGAAGGCGAGATGTCCCGTGGCGTCGCGCGTCACCTCGAAGCGATCGCCTTCCGGGAAGCGGCGCTCGTCACGGTTTGCAGCACCGATCAGGGGGGCGACGATCGCGCCCTTGGGAATCCGCACGCTTCTGATTTCCACGTCGCGCTGTGCGGTGCGAAACAGCAGCTGGATCGGCGGGTCGAAGCGGAGCGTCTCTTCGACCAGCCGGTGGATCTGCGCAGGGTTCTCGCTCACGAGCTCGAGCTGTTCGGGATGGTCGAGCAGGGCCTGGACCGCGTTGCCGATCAAGTTGGTGGTGGTCTCGTTCCCAGCCACCAGCAGCAGGACGACGAACTGGAACACCTCCAAGTCGCTCAGCGTCGCTTCTCCCTCCTGCCCTGAGACGATCACGCTCACCAAGTCGTCTCCGGGTCGGCGCCGGCGCGCCGCGATCACTTCTCGCAGATACCGGTAGAGCTCGCTCAGCGTCCGCAGGACGGCGCGGTCCATGCCGCGGGCGCGTCCGGAGCCTGTCGCGCTCGAGATGATCGCATCGCTCCAACGCTTGAAGTCGAGCTGCCGCTCTGGCGCGACGCCGAGCAGCTCCGCGATGATCGTGACCGGAAGCGGGATCGCGAGGTCCTGCACTACGTCGAAGGGAGCACCGCGCTGAAGCTTCTCCAGACAGGCTGCCGTGATCTCGCGAGCGCGCGCCTCCCACGCGCGGATCCGCCGTGGCGTGAAGCCCCGGCTCACGACCGCGCGCATGGCGTCGTGGCGCGGCGGATCCGACGTGATCAGGCTCGCCGTGTTCTGGAGACGGAGGGGATTGATCCGGGTCGTCGCCAGGAATTCCGCCACTGCGAGGAGTCGCCGCAGCCGTGAACCGTTCTCCACAGGGTTGAGCATGGTCTGCATCGCTTGGGAGGAGAACAGCTCTGGGCTCCGCAGCACGAAGACGGCATCGTCGTAGCGCGACAAGCAGAAGCAGGCCGTCCGGGGCGAAAAGTGCACCGGATCGTGCTCACGGAGCGCACGGTAGGTCGGATAGGGATTGGTGTTGGATCTCACGTTCTTTCCTCAGGAGAATTTCAAGCTCTTACGCAACACGGTGAATTTGATTTCTCGGATTGCAT
>DATFYN010000755.1:0-4676 GCA_035315025.1 Myxococcota bacterium | reverse complement strand
CCGAGGAGCTTGAGCTGCGCGGCGCGACCGAGAGCGAGGCCCCGGCGTGACGCCGACCGAGCCGCTCTTGCTCGATGGCGTACGGGAGGAGGTGGTGGAGCCCATCAGGGGTCCGCTCACTGCCCTCGGCAGCGATCCCTTCGAAACGGCGGACGAAACCGAAGAGCCTTTCTTGGAGCGCCTCGAGAAGCTTCGCGCGACAAACGTGCCGCGTTCGGGTCTCTTGCGCGGTGCCCCCTCGCCCTCCGTCCCGCGCCCCCGCACTCGCCCGCGCAGGCTCGAGCCGGACCCGACGCCGCGAGAGCGCGTGTGGGCCACGACGCCCCGCCTTGCGGAGGTGGAGTTCGCGGAACAGTCCGGCTTTCTTGACCGCCTTGTCCCGGAGAGCGAACGCCGGCGGCTTGCGGCCCTCGGGCACTTGGTCGACGGGGAAGCACCTTACGATCGCTTCGGCTTTTCGCCCGGGGCCCTGCGCGCTGCGTTTCCGTTCTTCCTCGCGCTCTACCGCTTCTACTTCCGTGTGAAAAGCGAGGGACACGAGAACATCCCCGCCGAGGGTCCGGCGATCCTTGCCGCGAACCACGGGGGACTGCTGCCGTTCGACGGCGCGATGGGGATTATCGACGTGTTGCTTCACACAGACCCGCCACGCCTTGCCCGAGCGATCGTCGACCGCTGGGCGGGTCGCTTGCCGTGGGTGAACGTGTTCTACGCGCGGATGGGCCAGGTCGTGGGAACGCGCGAGAACTTCTCGGATCTGCTTGAAGACGGGCAGCTTGTCTTCGTGTTTCCCGAAGGCATGGAAGGGATTCGCAAGCTCGTGACCCAGCGCTACCGCCTGCAGCGCTTCCATGTCGGGTTCATCGAGCAGGCGCTCCGGGTGGGAGCGCCCATCATTCCCATGGCGATACTCGGAAGCGACGACCAGGCCCCCGTCCTCTTCGATTTGAAACCTCTTGCGCGGCGCCTCGGCCTCCCGGTCGCTCCGATTACGCCGACCTTCCCGTGGTTCGGACCGCTCGGCCTCCTGCCCTATCCCGTGCGCTACCGAATCGTCTACGGGGAGCCCCTGCGATTCTACGAACGGTTCGGTCCGGAGGGGGCGGAGGATGCGCGCCTCGTTCGTTACCTCGCCAACCAGGTGCGCCGCTCCGTGCAGCTCCTGGTGGACCGGCACCGCTAGTGCCGGCGGTGCTCGTCACCCACGCGGACGAGCCCCTCGGCCGCCGGATCGTAAAGACGCTGTTTCACGACGAGCGGATCGAGCGGGTCTTCGCCCTGGGCGCGGGAGCGGCGCCGCGCAGCTTCGATCGGTTTCTCGCCGGCTCGCCGCCTCGCGTCGCCTATGCACGCATCGACCTCGCCAAGCACCGCCCCATGGCGGACTTCTTTCATTCTGCCCGCTTTCGCGAGGCCGAGATCGATACCGTGGTCCACGTCCCCTCCCACGGCCCGAGTGGAGCCCTGGCTTCGAGGCAGCATCATGCGGGGCCGCTGGTCTCCGGCGTGCCTTCGCGCACTGCCGAGGCTCGTCTCGTGCTTCAGCACAGCCTCGACGCGCGCTCGGTGAGTTCGCTCATCGTGATCGGAAGTGCCTTCGTCTATCGACTTGCTCCGGGCAACGCGAACCGCCTCTCCGAGGCGAGCGAACTCGACCTCGACCCGAACGTACCGGCAGAGATCCGCTCCTGGATCGACTGCGACATGGTTTTCCACGCCGAGGTGGGGAACCACCGGGCCCGGGTCGTCTTGCTGCGCGTTCCCACGGTCGTAGCGTCGGGAGGATTTGTGTACTTGAACCCCGCGCTCTCCGGCCCGAGCGGACTGCGCCTGCGCCCGCTCGGTTTCGACCCCATGTGCGCCGTGGTGGCAGAGCAGGACGTGGCTCAAGCCGTACTGGCGGCGGTGCACGGCGGAACGAGCGGCGTGTACAACGTCGCGGGAACCGAGCATCTCCCCCTCTCGGTCCTCGGCCGCTGGACGCGGCGGCCCACCGTACCGGTACCGAGTTCCGTGCTCCGGGCTGCCTCCTTCGCGGCGCGGATCCTGCGCGAACCCCAGCTTCGCGCCTCGGTGGAGGGGGCCCATCTGCGCTACGGCTTCTCCCTCGACACGCGGCGCGCCGAGCGCGATCTCGGGTTCCGGCCAGGCTACCGCGTGGGCCTGGGACGGGCCGGCGACGGCCGCGTCCAGCTCGAGGCCTCGCCCGTCTAGCCACGCGACCCCGTGGGCCGCCTGAAGCTGCTAGCGCGCGCTCCCTCCGCTATTCTCCGCGCCCACGCAGCGCAGGGAGCTCCATGGCGGTCGACACTTCCCAGTTCCGCAACGGCCTCAAGATCGAGCTCGACGGCGAGCCGTTCACGATGATCTATTTCCAGCACGTGAAGCCCGGCAAGGGTGGCGCATTCGTCCGGACGAAGGTCAAGAACCTGAAGACCGGTCGCGTGCTCGACCGCACGTTCCGCTCGGGTGAGAAGCTGGAAGAGGCCGACGTGGCGGAACGCAAGATGCAGTACCTCTACCAGGATGGAGAGGATCTGGTCTTCATGGACACCGAGACGTTCGAGCAAATCCCGTTCTCGGCGGCGCAAGTGGGTGACGCCCGCAAGTGGCTGAAGGAGAACCTCGACGTCGAGGTTCTCTTCTGGCGCGGCCAGCCCATCAACATCGAGATTCCGTCCTTCGTCGAATACACGATCACGCGCTGCGACCCGGGCCTCAAGGGAGACACGGCGCAGGGGGCCACCAAGCCCGCAACGCTGGAAACCGGCGCCGTCGTCCAAGTGCCGCTCTTCGTCAAAGAGGGCGAGCGCATCCGCGTGGACACGCGGAGTGGCGAATACTTCGAGCGGGTCAACTGACGGAACGGTCCAGCCCGGTTCGCGCGGTTGTCTTCTCCGGCGGAGGGGCGCGAGGCGCCTACGAGGCCGGCGTCCTGCGCTTCATCCTCGACGAGCTCCCCAAGCGCCTCGGCCATCCCGTTCGCTTCGACCTCGTCTCCGGAACGTCCGTGGGTGCGATCCACGCCTGCTATCTCGCCGCCTCCGCCCACCAGGAGGAGCACCGTGGCGAGCGCCTCGCAAATATCTGGAGGAGCTTCAAGCTCGAGGAGGTTCTCCCCCTCTCAAATACCGACCTCTTGCGGCTCCCCGCCCGGCTCCTGGGACTGCGGCTTCGCGCCAACGATCTGTCGGCGCGTCCCCTCCCCGATCGCCTCTACGGACTTCTCGACACCACGCGCCTCAGCGAAGTCGTGCAGCGCTCGATCGGCTGGCGCTCGATCCACCGCAATGTCGACGAAGGCAGGCTCCGCGCGGTCTGCGTCGCGGCGACGCAGGTCGTGACCGGCAAGACGATCGTATTCGTCGAGAGCCGAGAGCAGACGATTACGCGCTGGACGCGCGAGCCCGGGGTCATCCCTCGCCCCGCGCGCCTCTCGGCTTCGCACGCTCTTGCCTCCGCCGCCATCCCGATCCTCTTTCCCGCCGTCCGGATCGGAAGCACCTACTACGCCGACGGGGGACTGCGCCTCAACACGCCGCTCATGCCCGTGGTCTACCTCGGCGCGGACCGCGTCCTCGTGATCGGGCTTTCGCGCAAGGGCAGTGAGGCCGATGACGCGGCTCGCGCGGAGCGCCGGATCGAAGCCTACGGCAATGCAATTTTCATGTTCGGCAAGGTGCTGAATGCGCTCTTGCTCGACCACGTGGATACCGATCTCGCCCGCATGCGCCTCGTGAATGACATTCTGCGAAGCGGGGAGACCGCCTTCGGACCGGAGTTCCTGGGGCGTCTTAATGCCGCGTCGGAGGTGCAGCGCGGGCAGCGCTTCCGGCGAATCGACGACCTCGTGATCCGCCCCTCCGTGGGGCTCGGTGCCCTCGCCGGTCAAGTCCTCGAGAACAAGCGCGGCGAGAAGTCGGTGGCTCCTCTTTTGCGGCTCTCGCTACGGCTGCTCGGCTCCGGAGGCCCGGCCTCCGAGGCCGACCTGCTCTCGTATCTGCTGTTCGACCGGGCCTACGCCGGGCCCGCTGTCGATCTCGGTTTTGCGGACGCGCGGGCCCGCGAGGAGGAGCTGCTCCGGTTCTTCTCGGATACTCCCATGGGGTCGAGCTGAGGTGCGGGGCGATCAGCTCTCCCGGCAGTGGCTGCTGATCCAGCGTCTCGCGCGCAGCCGCGCGGGAATCGGGCTCGACGAGCTCGCGCAAGAGCTGGATTGCGTACGCCGCACGGTCTACCGTGACCTCGACGCGCTCCAGTATGCGGGCTTCCCGGTCCTCAGCGAAAAGCGCGAGGGCCGCGTCTACTACCGCTTTCTCGATTCATTTCGTTTGGGCGACGTGCCGTTCACCTCCGACGAGATCCTCGCCTTGGCCTTCGGCGAAGATCTCCTTCGCACGCTCGAGGGGACGGTATTCCACGATTCGATCCATTCGGCTCTGGCGAAGATCCGCGCGGTCCTCTCACCGGACCTCGCGACCTACCTCGCGAAGCTCGGCCAGTCCTTCCGCGTGCTTCCGGGCCCGCACAAGAGCTATGCACGGTACCGCGACACGATACATGTGCTGAATGACGCCGTGCTCTCGCGCCGCACGCTGGCGATGCGCTACCGCACGGGGCGCACCGGCAACGTCGGCGCACGCGAGCTCGATCCCTACCGGGTCTGGTATCGCGGG
>DATFYN010000754.1:0-10060 GCA_035315025.1 Myxococcota bacterium | reverse complement strand
TTGCCGCCGAGGCCGCGGGGGCGGGCACGCTCGAGATCAAGCTCGGCGCGGAGGCGCAGTTCCTAGACACCCTTCCCGTGGCACGGCTTCCTGGCGTCGGCCGTCACACCGAGGAACGTCTGGCGCAGCTCGGCGTGCGCCAAGTGGGCGAGCTCGCCGCGATCGACACGGCGATCCTCGGGGAAGCCGTCGGCCACCGCCGCGGGCTCGAGCTCCACGCCCTCGCGCGCGGCCAGGGCGATAGCCGGGTGCGTGGTGAGCGCTATCCCGGGAGCCTCTCCCAGGAGGCCACCCTTGGGAACGCCGAGACCGATCTCATGCTCCTCGCCGAGCAGCTCGATCGCCTCGCCCACGGCCTTGAAGGGGCGCTCCGCCTCCAAGGCATCGCCGCGCGCCGCGTCGTTTTAAAGCTGCGCTACGCGGATTTCGAGACCACGACCCGCAGTCGCACCCTCGCCCATTCGGTCTCGACAGCAGGCGAGATCGCGGTCGTGGCAAGGGGCCTTCTCGACCGCACCCAGGCCGGCGTGCGGCCGGTTCGCCTGCTGGGAATCGGCCTTTCGGCCTTCAGCCGGGCTCGCAAGGACGACCGGCAGCTCGACCTCTTTCCCCGCCGTTCCTGACAGCTTCGTCCTCCCGGTGCCCTCAAGGGCACCGGACACGGCGCCGAAAGGAGGCAAGTGCGGCGGTCGCCGCGCGAGGGGGTGCAGGCGATGGGCAAGGCCGGGGCCGAGCGCCGCAAGTATTCGCGTATCGCGACGGATCAGATGATCTCCTTCGCACCCGTCGATACCCGAGACCGCCTCGCCGTCTCCCGGAACATCTCCACGGGAGGCATCCGCTTCGAGGCAGTGGGCTGCGAGATCACCCTCGGTGACGTCCTTCGCGTCACCTTCAACGTGGGCGACCACACGATCGTCGCGGTGGGGAAGGTTGTCTGGGCGACGGACATGGATCCCATCACCATGGATGTGGGCCTCGAGTTCATCGAGATCGATCCCCTGTCCATTCGCCTGATCGACGAGGCCCATAGCGAGTGATTTTGGCCCCACCTCAGCAAGCTTGACATCCCAGTCGACCCGGTGTGACCTACTGGTTCCATGGCCGACTTCCATCAGACCGGGGTCGTGACGACCCTCCACCGCCTGGGCCGCACGGATCCCGAGCGGCTCGAGCGGGACCTCGTGTCCTACTCCGAGGTACGGCCGATCGCCCTCGTCCTCCCTTGCCTTCACGCCGAGGTGCGAGACGTCGCGCTCAAGGGAATCGTGGAGACCCTAAAGCGCGTGCGGTACCTGCGGCAGATCGTCGTGAGCGTCTCGGGTACAAGCCGCCGGGATGACTTCGAGGAGCTCCGCTCCGCGTTCGAGGGTGTACGGACATTGAGCGGTGAACTGCCGGTTTTCCTGTTCAACGGCGGGCCTCGCATCCAAAGGATCTATCAGCGGCTGCGCGAGGAGGAGCTCGACCCAGGGGGCGACGGTAAAGGCCGGAGCACCTGGCTTGCCTATGGGTATGTGCTCGCCACCAACGTGGCGCGCGTAATCGCGCTCCACGACTGCGACATTCGCGAGTACCGTCGAGAACTTCTCGCACGCCTTTGCTTTCCCACAGCAAACCCCCAGCTTGGCTATGAGTTCGCCAAGGGCTACTACGGCCGCGCCACCGACCGCTTGTATGGCCGCGTGACCCGCCTCTTCATGACGCCGCTCCTGCGGGCGATGAAGTCGGTGCTCGGGCCGCTCCCACCCCTCGACTACCTGGACTCGTTTCGATATCCGCTGGCCGGCGAGTGCTCGATGACCACGGATCTGGCACGCATCAACCGCATCCCGGGAGACTGGGGTCTTGAGGTCGGGGTGCTGGCTGAGGTCTACCGCAATTGCGCCCTAAAGCGCATTTGTCAGGTCGAGCTGGTCGAGAACTACGACCACAAGCACCAAGAGCTTTCCGAGAGCGACGCCACGCGGGGGCTGCACCGCATGGTGGTCGATATCGCGGCCTCGCTCATTCGCAACCTCGCCAGCTACGGTGTGGACTTTTCCGCGGGCTTTCTCAACACCCTGAGTGCGACCTACCGGCGGATGGCCCAAGATGCGATCGGGAGCTACAGCGACGACGCCGCGCTGAACGCCCTCGCGTTCGACCGCCATGAGGAGGAGATGGCGGTGGAGACCTTCTCCCGCGCACTGCGGGCAGCGGGTCTTGCCTTCGTGCGAGACCCCATGGGGGCGCCGGCCATTCCGAACTGGAATCGGGTGACTTCAGCGCTGCCCGAGGTCTTGGACGATTTGCGCGAGGCCGTGGAAGCAGACTCCCGCGACCCGGCGTAAGATCGCCGCACCCCCTCGGTCGTCGACAATCCGCCGGCCTCACCGTGATTCGTCGCGGCGCAGGAGGACTCTATGAGAATCGGTCCGGTTCCCGTGGGTGAGGGTGCTCCCCTCGCTCTGATCGCGGGCTTGAACGTCATCGAGAACGAGCGTGCCACGCTAGAGGCGGCAGAGCGGCTCCAGGATCTGGCACTACGCCACGCCCTGCCTCTCGTCTTCAAGGCATCCTTTGACAAGGCGAACCGCTCAAGCCTGCGATCCTTCCGCGGGCCTGGGCTCGACGAGGGTTTGCGTATCCTGGCCCGCGTGAAGCGGGTCACGGGACTTCCCATCCTCACGGACGTACACGGGCCCGAACAAGCGAAGGCCGCGGCGGGTGTGGTGGACTGCCTGCAAATCCCCGCATTCCTGTGCCGCCAAACGGATCTCATCGCCGCATGCGCGGCGACCGGTCTCCCCATCAACATCAAGAAGGGCCAATTCATGGCACCTCTTGATATGCGCAACGCTGTCGAAAAAGCGCAGGTCCTGGGGGCCGCAGGGGTTCTTGTGACCGAGCGTGGCACGAGCTTCGGGTACAACAATCTCGTGGTGGACCTGCGGGCGCTGCCGTCGATGCGCGCCTTCGCGCCCATCTGCTTCGACGCAACCCATGCGGTGCAGCACCCCGGTGCCGCGGGCGACGCGAGTGATGGAGACCGGCGCTTCGTTGCGCCCCTCGCGCGGGCGGCCGTGGCGGTGGGGATCGACGCACTCTTCATCGAGGCACACGCCGATCCTGATCGCGCTCCGTGCGACGGGCCGAGCCAGGTCACCTTTGGCGCGCTGGCCGAGCTGCTCGCTGAGGTGCGCCGGATCGACGACGCCGTGCGCAGCACGGGTGGGGGCGAGTCGCTCTGAGGGAGCGCACGCGCGAGGTCCTTGTCCTCGCGGCCCTGCTCGTACTGGCGGGAGCTCTGCGCGCGCAGCACTGGGTCCGCGAGGACGTCCTCTTCAACGACGGTCCAGAGTTCCTTCGGATCACTAAGGCCATGGCTGCCCACGACTGGGGGGCGGCCCTCGCCGACGACTACCACCCGCTCTACTCCCTCGTGACTCTGGCGACGCAGCTCCTCGTCCCGCTTCCAAATGACGGCTACGTCTCCGCGGCGGCTCTCGTTTCCATCCTCGCGGGTACCGCCTCGGTCTTTTTCCTCTACCTCTTCGTGCGCTCGGCCTATGGCGCCGCAGCCGCCTGGCCTGCGGCCCTGGCTCTCGCGGTCCATCCCTACGCCGTGCGCTTCTCCGCGGACGTGCAAAGCGATGGCCTTTACTTGGCTTTGTTTCTGGCCTCTGTGGCGGCGCTGTGGGTTGCGCTGCGTGACAGAGCGCCTGCCCTTGCGGGGTGGGCCGGGGCACTCTCGGGTCTTGCATACCTGGCGCGCCCAGAAGGGGTGGGTGTGGCCCTCATCGGCGGAGCCTTGGGAGGGCTGCGCGCGCTGGGCGGGCAAGGCGCGAGGGTGCGTTGGGCGGGCTGGCTCGCCGCTCTTGGCGCGGGCTGTCTCCTCGTGATGGCTCCCTATCTGATATCGATTCGCGTCGAGACGGGGCAGTGGCACCTCACGAAGAAGAAGCCCCTCGAATTGGTCTCTATCCTCGACGAAGAGGCAGGGGCCGGGCCCGCAAGCCCGGCGCCGGCAGCTCCTGCGCAGGCTTCCGAATCCCTCTCCACACCCCCTTCCCCCGAGCCGGCGCAAGGCGCGGCCACGTCCACCTCGGCGCCGCCTGAGGCCGAGGTGCCCTCGTCTGTGCGGCACCCGGTCTTTTTCAGATTTGTCTCCACGCTTGCCTCCACCCTTCGCCCTGAGATTCTCCTGCTGCTGCTGTTTGGCATCTTTTCCTGCTGGGGAAGGCCGGGTCCAAGAGCAGTCTTTGTGCTCGCCTTCCTTGGCCTCTACCTGGCTGTCCTCTTCGGCCTCGCCCTTCATGGCTACGTCAGTCGCCGCCACGCCCTACCGCCCCTCGTTCTCACGTTCGGCTATGCGGCCCTGGGCCTCCCCGTGCTCGGCGAGACGCTCGTTTCCGTCGGGGGGCGCCTTTTTCGCGGGAAGGCCACGCCGCGCCCGCGGCTTGCCCTCGGGCTCGGCCTCCTTTGCCTTCTCGCCCCGAGTCTTGGCAAAGAGCTACGTCCCCACGACCATGCCGGACTCGCCGAGCGGCGGGCGGCGGAGTGGCTGCGCGCCGAGAGGCTTGCGCCGGGGCCCGTAGCCGCCAGCAAGGACCGGGTTGCCTACTATGCGGACGCGCCCTTCGTCCCTTTGCGCCATGCACCCGATGCGGGTCTCGTCACGGATCTCAAGGCACGGGGCGCCCGCTACCTCATCGTGGAAGAAGATGGGGGCGAGGGCAGCCGCGCCGCGCGCCGAGCCCAGGAGGGCGGCTTGCCGCTGCTCCATCAGCTGGAGGCGGGCGGGCGGAAGGCGTGGGTCTACGCGCTGCCCCTTCCCTAGAAGGGGAGGGGCTGAGGATGAATCGATACCATGAAGCTTTCCGGACTCTCTTTGGGGCGAGCGACGGGCTGGACCTCCAAATCCTGTTCATGACCCCGTGCCATGATCTCACGCCAGGGAAAGCGGACTGAGGTGTCTGCGCGCCCGGACCCGGCCACGACCCGTGACGTGCCCCTCGTACCCGCCGCCGGCGACGACGTCATCTTGCAAGAGCTCATCGCTGCTGCCGGGGACGTGGGGAATCATGGCCTCGTCCAGTTCAGAACCCTGGTGGCTGCGCACCAATACCGCGCCCTCTACGGCCTCTTCCGGAAGCACGTTCAGCCTGGTGCGGAGGTTCTCGACTGGGGTTCGGGGAACGGCCACTTCTCCTACTTCCTGCTCCGTTCCGGCTACCGCGTGAGTGCCTTTGCCCTGCACGACGAGGGGTTCGAGGCGTGGGCACCGGCCGGTCCCTACCGCTTCGTGCCCGGCGATCCCAGCGACCCCGTAAGACTCCCGTTTGCCGATGCGAGCTTCGATGCCGTGAGCTCCGTCGGCGTGCTCGAGCACGTGCGGGAGACGGGCGGCGCTGAGGCTTTGAGTCTGGGAGAGATTGCACGCATTCTCCGGCCGGGGGGTGCGTTCGTTTGCTGGCACCTGCCCAACCGCTCGAGCTGGATCGAGGCGATCGCCCGCCACCGCCCGGGCCAACACCACCACGCGTACCGCTTCACAGCCCGGGAGATCGATGCGCTGCTCCAGGAGGCCGGGCTCGAGCGGCTTTGGCTCGGCCGCTACGGCTTTCTGCCGCGCAATGTGTGGACCCGTGCGCGAAGCTTGCGGCGCCTCGGTCGGGATCGCTCCGTCACACGCGCCTGGGACGCGCTGGATGCGGTCTGCGCTCGCTGCCTCCCGGTGGCCTGCCAGAACTTTGGCTTCGTGGCGCGAAAACCGGGCGCACGGGAGTGATGAGGCGTCACCAAGGCGAACCGGCGCGACGGCTCGTAGGTTCCCGTGCGGTGCGGGGTCTTTTGGTGCTGGGGGTTCCGGGCCTTGGCAAGGGTTTGCGGGCACCCGACCATACGCGCGGAGCGGCAGGAGGCGGGATGGCTACGCGCGCCGATCGAGGCTCGTAGCCGCAGCACGAACCGGATTTGCCTACTATGGGGATGCGCGCTGTGTGGCGGGGCGCGGCGCGCCAGAGCCCTCGGGGCGCGCTCAGCTGATCGACGCGGGGATGGGGCGCGACGGCAGCCGCGCCGTGTGACGATCCCGGGAGGGGGGCCTGCCGCTGCTCCGCCGTATGGAGGCAGGAGCGCGCGTGGTTCTACGCGCGACCACTACCCCGGGGGGAGGGCCTTTCGATGCTGAATCGACACGGGGAAGTCTTCCGCACCCTCCTCGGGGTGGGTGACCTCGCGCTCGTCTCGGCATCGTGGCTCGCGGCGTATGGCCTGCGCTTCCACCTGGGCTTCGACGCGCCGCTCGGCGTCCCGGAGTTCCGTGCCTACGTCATGCTCCTTGCGTTAATCCTGCCGCTCTGGTTCGTGCTCTTCCGAGCGCGCGGGCTTTACGAGGCCCAGCGCACGAGCTCGCTCTGGCGAGAGGTGAGCCAGGTCTTGACGGCGACGGCGATCGGCGTCGGAATCCTCGTCGTCGCGACCTTCTTCTTCCGCAGCTACTTCTATTCGCGCGCCGTCGTTCTCCTCTTCTTCGCCCTTTCCTTCGTGTCGGTGAGTTCCTCGCGCCTCATCGTCCGGGGAGTTCTGCGCGTGCTTCGCCGCCGAGGCTACAACCTGCGCTACGCCCTCGTCGTGGGTGGGGGCGAGCTCGCGGGGCAGGTGATTGAGCGGATCCACGCCCACCGCGAGGCTGGGCTGCGCGTGGTCGGCGTCCTCTCCGACGACCCCGGACGCCCGGGGCGCAGCATCGTAGGCGTGCCGGTGCTCGCGGGCACGGAGCAAATCAAGCAGGTGCTCCAGCGCCACAAGGTTCAGCAGGTACTGATCGCGTTGCCCAAGGAGGACGCACACCGGCTCGAGAAGATCCTTGCCGACCTCGACGACGAGACCGTGAGCATTCGGCTCGTGCCCGATCTCCTCCACGTGCTGACCCTGCGCAGTTCGGTGGAGGACCTGGATGGCTTGCCCATGATCAATCTGCGCGAGAGCCCCCTCGTCGGCTGGGCCGCGGTGGGCAAGCGCGCGCTCGACATGGTCGCATCCGGCCTCGCGCTCCTGCTCGCCGCGCCACTCCTCGCAGCGATCGCCCTCGCGATCCGAATGACGGCGGGAAGGCCCATTCTCTATGCGCAAGAGCGTATGGGGCTCGACGGACGGGTGTTCCGCATGATGAAGTTTCGCACCATGGTCTCAGACGCGGAGGCGGAAAGCGGCCCGGTCTGGACGGTGCCTGACGATCCGCGGCGCACGGGTCTGGGTGGGTTCCTGCGCCGGACGAGCTTGGACGAGCTGCCCCAGCTGTGGAACGTGCTGCGTGGGGATATGAGTCTCGTGGGCCCGCGGCCCGAGCGGCCGGTATTCATCGCGCAGTTTCGCCGCGAGATTCCCGGGTACATGCTGCGGCATAAGGTCAAGGCGGGTCTCACCGGCTGGGCCCAGGTCCATGGCTGGCGCGGCAACACCTCGCTCCACGAACGCGTCGAGCACGACATCTACTACATCCAGAACTGGTCCCTTGGGCTGGACCTTCAAATCCTGCTCATGACCTTGTGGCATGGCCTCATGCACCGGAATGCCTACTGATGGCCGAACGTATCCCGATCCTCGACCTCGCCGCGGAGTGGGAAGAGGTGGGGGGAGCGGTGGAAGCCGCCGTGGTGCGCGTCATGCGCTCCGGGAAGTACGTGCTCGGGCCCGAAACCGCGGCCTTTGAACAGGAGATGGCCGAGCTCGTGGGAACGCAGGAGTGCGTGGGGGTGGGTTCCGGAACAGAGGCGCTTTGCCTTTCGCTTCTCGCGCTGGGGGTTGGACCCGGCGACGAGGTGCTGACCACTCCCTTTACGTACTTCGCCACGATTGAAGCGATTTTGCTCGTCGGTGCGAAACCGGTCTTCGTGGACATCGAGTCGGATGGATTCTTGCTTGATCCGGCGCGGGTGGATGCGGCGGTGGGTCCGCGCACGTGCGCCCTCTTGCCCGTCCACTTGTTCGGGCGCTGTGCCGACATGCAGGCGATCCGCGCGATCGCCGATGCCCGCGGTCTTGCAATCGTGGAAGACACTGCACAGGCGATCGGCGCAGCGCGCGCAGGCCGGCGGGCCGGCGCCTGGGGGACCCTCGGCTGTTTCAGTTTCTATCCCTCGAAAAACCTCGGCGCTGCCGGGGACGCCGGCTGCGTGACCACGAATGATGCGGAGCTCGCAGATCGGCTGCGCCTCCTGCGCTCCCATGGGTGCCGCACCAGAGACGCACACGCCATCCTCGGCACCACGTCTCGTCTCGATTCCGTTCAAGCCGCCGTCCTTCGTGCAAAGCTCCCGTTCTTGAGCGGCTGGACCGAGGCCCGGGGCCGCCATGCACAGCTGTACGGGGAGGCGCTCGCAGGTTTACCGGGTGTGCTCCTTCCTGTGGCCGGACCCGACGAGGAGCATGTCTGGAACCAATACACGATTCGCTGTCGGGAGGCGGGCCGCGTCCGGGCGGCGCTCGAAGCGGCCAATATCGAGTGGCGCCACTACTACCCGCTGCCCTGCTATCGCCAGCCGGCCCTTGGGCGCTTGCAGGCACCCGAGGGCTTATGTCCGGAAGCCGAACGCGCGTGTCGGGAAGCGATCTCGCTCCCGATCTATCCCGCGCTCGCCAAGTCTGCGATCGAGCGGATCGCAGACGTCGTACGGCGCGCTGCTTCGGTCTAGCTTTCATCCGAGGAGGATTGCATGCACGAGGGTCGCCAGCGGACGGCACTCATCACCGGGATCACCGGCCAGGATGGCTCGTACCTCGCCGAGTGTCTCCTCGCGAAGGGCTACCGGGTCTTTGGCATGACTCGCCGGAGCAGCACCGAGAACCTGGATCGGCTCACGGCCTGCATCGAAAACATCGAGCTCCACTCGGGCGACCTCCTCGATCAGAGTTCGCTGACAGAGCTGCTACAGGAAGTTCGCCCTCACGAGGTGTATAACCTGGCGGCTCAGAGCTTCGTGCCCACTTCATGGAAGCAGCCCGTGCTGACTGCGGAATTCACCGCCGTGGGTGTGACCCGCATGCTGGAAGCGATTCGAGCCGTGGATTCCTCGATTCGCTTTTACCAGGCGAGCTCGAGTGAGATGTTCGGACGCGTACGCGAAACGCCCCAAACCGAGCAGACACCCTTCTATCCGCGAAGTCCTTACGGCGTGGCGAAGCTCTACGGTCATTGGATCACTGTGAACTACCGCGAATCCTACGGGCTCTTTGCCTGCTCTGGCATCCTATTCAATCACGAGTCGCCGCGGCGCGGGCTCGAATTCGTAACGCGCAAAGTGAGCGACGGAGTGGCGCGAATCAAGCTTGGGCTCGCCAAAGAACTTCGCATGGGCAATCTCGATGCCAAGCGGGATTGGGGTTTCGCCGGAGACTACGTGGAAGCCATGTGGCTCATGCTGCAACAATCCGCCCCGGATGACTATGTCGTCGCTACCGGGGAATGCCACTCGGTTCAGGAGCTTTGTGAGGTCGCCTTTGAACATGTCGGGCTCGACTGGCGAGATCATGTCGTCGAGGACCCCCGCTTCGTGCGGCCCGCTGAGGTCGACCTCCTCCTCGGCAACGCCGCGAAGGCCCGTAAGGTGCTGGGCTGGAAGCCCCGGACAAGCTTCCGCGCGCTGGTCGCGACGATGGTCGAGTCGGATGTCGAGCGCTGGCGATGTCTGAGGCGCGGCCGCTAAAGCGAGGTGGTCTTGCCGCCGCTTCGGGTCGTGTTGGACGGCCGATGGATCCGCGTGGATTCTGGGATTGGCCGCTACAGCTACGAGCTGGCGCGCGCTCTTCCGAAAGCCGCACCCGACGTAGCGCTTGAGGTACTCCTCCCCCCCCACGACGACCCGCTGGTACAGGACCTCGCGGAGCGGGCGTACGGGTTCCGGGCCGTTCATACGAAGCGAGCAGCGCAGGGTGCCGGCGGGATTGCGGAGCTCCTGTCCCTGCTCGCGCGGCGCCGGCCCTGCCTCTATCACTCACCCGACTGGATGGCTCTGCCGCCCCTTCCCGCGGCGTGGC
The DNA here is from genome assembly GCA_035315025.1 of Myxococcota bacterium. Taxonomy (GTDB): domain Bacteria; phylum Myxococcota_A; class UBA9160; order UBA9160; family UBA9160; genus UBA9160. The sequence goes on along the minus strand of DATFYN010000754.1, from coordinate 37 downwards.
GTACCGTGGCGACGATTCACGACCTCATCCCGCTCGT
>DATFYN010000753.1:0-8691 GCA_035315025.1 Myxococcota bacterium | reverse complement strand
GAAGTCGCATCATCGCTTCACCGGGCCTCGCGGTGCAATCAAATATGTTGGGCTCTCGCGCAACTCTCCTCCGATCCGAAGGACGCCACAGCAAAAAAAAACTTCTTCGACCGACACGACCGTGCAGCCCGGAGGTGCCTTCTCGAGCCCGCTTGGGCGGCGCCGGGATGCCTGGCGGGGGCGATCGATCCGTGCCGGATCGATCCGTGTCGTGAAACGGTCCACCCGTCTCATGGGTGCGTCCCAGCCCCGAGCACTCCGACCGCCTCGAAGAGCAGGGGGCGCCGTCGCGACCCCGCTCCGATCTGCAGCAAGCTTTGTGGCTTACTCTCTTGCATCCTTACACAGACTCCACGGGCAACGTCTGGAGTGAACACGGATTCGCAGCGCATTGGAAAGGACCACCCGCTAACCAAGACTGAGCGGAGAGAGGAGGTACGGTGATCGAAACCCGAATCGTGACTGGCATCCAGCCATACGAGCTGACCAAGGGGCAGGTCGCACGAGAGTTCCGGGCGCTTATCGATCGCGGCGCACGGATCCGGCCTGCCGGGCGCGCAAAGACCGATCCGTCCCGCTTACAGTCGTTGGGTTACACACCGCGGCACAAGTTGAGGCTGTTTGACACCGTCTACTATCTCACGGACCTTCGATACGACGATGACGCCCGATTCTTCGTCGGCTATGTGGCTCTTGAGGTGGATCGAGACCCCGCAGCAGGGCCGAGGGAGATCTTTCCGCGCTTCTTCTACAAGGATGCGTCTCTGGTGTGGCGATCCGCTAGCCATTTCGCGCGGTCACAGTCGGAGAACTGGATCGGCAAGGGCGACCTCAAGCGTGTGATGGAGAATGGTGAGGTGGCGCTCTATAGCGCAGAGGAGACGACGAACCTCCCCTTCGAGATCCAGCCTGCACTGGATCTCGTCAGCCGCAAGGCCGATCGCGTCCGGCGAGACCTCCGCGCGCTAGGTCTGGTCCTGCGCCGAGCCCCCGACGATCGCGTCGAGCCTTACCGGGATTTCTCCACTCCGAGGCGGAGGGCTGCCTCCGACCCGCGCAACCTGATTCATCGCGGTGAGGCCATCGCTTGGTTCGCGCGCCGGGACGATCCGACCTCACTGCGGTTCGCTCGCGGGTACGAGCCAGACTTCGGGCAAGGCATCCTCGAGGTCAGCCACTCCGGGAGTCGCCTGTACGAAGGAGAAATCCGCAAATTTCGCATCCTCTCGCGAAACAAGGAGATCCAGTACCAGTTTGTTGCCGCGCCGAGGCACGTCTGGATCGTGCCTCCGCAGGCGCTCACCATCGAGCTCTCAAGCTATGGCGTGCGCACGATCGACGTCAGCGCCGACGAAGACCTTTTCGTGCCCGGCTATGAGTATCACTACATCGACGACAGCGAGGACCCGCCTCGGCTGTATAGCCAGATCCCCGAAGGTTTTGCGGGAAAGATCAGCACAGTCGATCCCGCAAGAGCCGATGCCTCCCCCTGGCTCGAAAGGCTGCCCGTCATCCAGGAATTTCGGCGGGCGATTCGGTTTCCCAGGGTGCCTCCTGGTTAGACCTCCGGCTTCCGGGCCTCGAGGTGAGTTCCCGGAGCCATTTGATTCGAGTCTTGGACCAGGGGACCCAATAACGCCACCATTCCCCAGCGGGTAGACTCCCCGGCATGGAGAGCGTCTTTCGTGGGCGCAGATCGCCTTTCGCGTTTCGAGATCCGAAAGTGGGTCTCCGGTTCAGGTCACCTCCGGTGGTGCACAGGGAAGCACCTCGGCAAGGAGTGCTCGGCCGGGTCCAGCCAAGGGATCGATGCGCGACGAGCAATGGCGCCCGGGAAGCCAAGCTCTCAACCGTAGATTGACGGAGCGCACCGGAAACACCGATCATCGCGACGTCGATCGAAACTCTCGGAAGGGTCAAGGGAAGATGCTCGGCGAAGATCCGCCCGCGGCGGGCAAACCCGATATCGAGCGTGCGATCGCCGACTTGGTCGAACGGCTGCCGCGTCCGATCTCGCCGCTGGCGCACATTGCCTACAACTACCGCTGGACCTGGACGGAAGGCGGAGCCGACGTCTTCCGCGACATGGATCCGCCGCTCTGGCAACGCAGCGGCTCTAATCCGCGCTGGTTGATCGAGGCGCTGCCTCCTCACCGGTTGCAACAGTTGGCGGCAGACCCAAGCTTCGTACAGCGCGTTGTGCACATCGCATCCGAACTCGAGACCGATGCCCGGCGCCCTCCGGTCCCCAGTGCGGTTACGCCGGATCGGCCCGTGGTGTACTTCTGCTCGGAGTTCGGTGGCCACTCTTCTCTCCCGTTGTACGGCGGTGGTCTCGGCGTACTCGCAGGCGACGTCGTAAAGGCTGCGTCTGATCTCGCGCTGCCCTTCGTGGCAATGAGCCTCTTCTATCGGCAAGGCTACTTTCACCAGCGCCTTGATTCTCAGGGCTGGCAGGTCGAGTACTGGAAGGCGACCGAAATCGAGCGTCTACCCGCAGTGCTTGTCAGCAATGGACAGCGCCGGCCGCTCACGGTCTCGATCTCCGTTCGCGGCCGAACGGTAAGAATCCAGATCTGGCGCATCGAGTTCGGGCAGGTACCGGTTTTCTTGCTTGACACGGATCGCCCCGACAACCATCCGATCGACCGCCTCATCACTGGCCGTCTGTACGTCGGTGATCGGCATACGCGTCTCGCCCAGTATGCCGTCTTGGGATGCGGCGGCGTTCGCGCGCTTCGGGCGATGGGGATCGAGCCGAGCCTGATTCATCTGAACGAGGGACACGCCGCGCTGAGCGTTTTCGAGCGCATCGGCGAGCTCCTCAAGGGGGGAGCGACACTTGAACACGCGCTCGCACGGGTTCGAGAGACGACTGTGTTTACCACACATACGCCCGTCGCGGCGGGCAACGAGTGGTACACACGAGAGGAGGTTGAGCCGGTTCTTGGGGACCTCGTCCGGGAACTTCACCTGCCGGACTCGGTATTCTACGATCTCGGTCGCTTTCATCCAGGAGACGAGCGGGAGCCGGTGAATCTGACCCCGCTCGCGCTCCGCATGAGCAGAACGTCGATCGGTGTCTCGGAAAGACACGGAGAAGTCTCACGCTCGATGTGGCGAAGCCTGTGGCCGGATCGTGAACCTGCGGAGGTGCCGATCGGCTACGTCACAAACGGTGTCCATACCGTGACGTGGATGGCACCGGCGATGCAGTCACTCATGGATCAGTTCCTTCCTCCGGACTGGCGCACACGCACTGCGGATCTCGCAATGTGGGACGCGATTGCGCAGATTCCAGTCGCGGAGCTTTGGCGGGTGCGCTGCGAACTGCGTGAGCGGCTCGTGCAGGAGGCGCGCGAGCGGTCTGTCACTGATCGCTTCGCACGCAGTGAGGCGCCAAGCTACGTCGAATCGGCGCTCCGCGTCTTCGATCCGGCAGCATTGACCATTGGCTTCGCCCGTCGCGTCGCCACCTACAAGCGCCTTCACCTTCTGACTCGACAGCTGGACCGCGCGCTGCGGCTGCTTGCGGACATGGAGCGACCGATTCAAGTGCTGATTGCGGGGAAGGCCCATCCCGTCGATCGCGAGGCGAAGGAGACTTTGCGAGGGCTATTTGAGCTCCGGCACGCTTCGAACGTGGCAAGTCGCACCGTGTTTCTCGAGGACTACGACCTCATACTTGCACCCTGCCTTGTCGCAGGGGTTGATCTCTGGCTCAACCTCCCGCGTCCGCCGCAGGAGGCGAGCGGAACGAGCGGAATGAAGGTCGCAGTGAACGGAGGCCTGAACCTGAGCGTTATGGACGGATGGTGGTCCGAGGCTTACGACGGCGAGAGCGGGTGGGCCATCGCGTCGGGTACTGCCGATCCGGAGCGACAGGACGATATTGACGCGGCTGCGCTCTTTAACGTCCTCGGCAGCGAGATCATCCCGCTGTTCTACGAGCGGAACATGGATGGAGTTCCGGTGCGTTGGCTCACTCGCGTAAAGACATCGATGCGCCGCCTGATTCCGCGCTTCAGTGCCGACCGCATGCTACGTGGGTATGTGCATGCGCTGTATGAGGAGCAGTGACGCAGGATCCTGCGAGCGGTGAGATGGTTTCTGGATCGGTACTCCTGATTTAGTTAGGGGTGCCGGTTTACGATCCGACGAGGCCCTTCGTAGGAGCGCCGACGCCGACCGATAAGCGTTCGGAGGTCAAGTCCGTCGGCGCTCCTTTGAAAACCTGCTCCCTCGTCCATCCGAGATTTCGCGGATTAGCTACGGCGAGGCATCTCGTTGGGAGATGTCTCTCGTCAGCCGCCGCTCAGTGAAGGTCGGCCGAGTCACGGTGAGCTTGTAAGAAATACACGGAAATAACGTTCGGAACGTCGTCGACTGCGGCGAAGTTGAAGCCGTGCTCGCCCGAGAGGGCCGTGGCAATGCCGAATGCACCGCCTTGACCGGCATCGACGTTGAACTGTCTGATGAATTTGCCCGACTTGGTGAATTCGACGATTTCGCTCGGATGGGTGGGATCGCCGTTGACCGCGTCGCCATTAGCGGTCAGCAGATGCCCGTTCGGCGCAAAGACGAGCGCTAGGGGTCCGCGGAGATGCGAGTCGGCGAAGACAGAGATGCCCTTAACGATGGGAGACGTCGCGTTGCCGGCGTGCGATACAGCGAAGATGGTGTTGTCGGCCGTCGAAGCAACGTAAAGGACGTCCGTCGTGGGATCGTACGCGAGCCCCGTCGGCCCAAGTACGAGCGCAGCTGCGTTGGGCTCGTGGGCATAGCCGATCGCGATCTGAGTTTTATTCAGCACGGTGACGTTTGAGGAGCTGACGGCCAGATCGAGGCGCGAGACGGTACCGCTCAATACATTGGAGACGAAGACGCGCGCTTGGGCGCCAGCGTCGCTGATGGTGAGATCCCATGGGCTGTCAAGAAATGTGGCGTCGCTCAGGGTCTCGAGCAGATTGCCGTGGCGATCCAGAACTTGAAGGGAGCCTTGCGAGATCGTCGCGTTCGTCCCATCGGTCGTTGGGAGATTGCCCACAAGGACAAACCCGCGCCGCAGTACACCTAGGGCCGTAGTGAGACCGGAAAGATTGCTTTGGAAGAACGTGATCGCGTTGCCGTTTTGCCCGGTCGGCACCGAGGGTGCGAGAGTGCCAGTTGGTGTCAGCTTGACGATGGTAGTCCCGGTACCCTGGAGATTTGTGCTGTTGTTAAAGTTCGAGACCAAGACGTCGCCCTGCAGGAGGGCTCCCCCTCCGGGGAATCCCTCTGGGATGAAGGCAACACCGTAAGGATTGAGGTGCCGTTTGCGGGTATGGTGGATGAGACGACAAGCTGAGGAAGAAACGGCGTATCCTCGTCAGTGGCCTGCGCTGCGGCTACCGACAGGAGAACGATGGCCGCGGTCGAGAGGGTGCGGTAAGCGATGCGCGCGCACAAGTTCAGTCCTTGCATATATTCAGCCTCCCCGAAAAGATGGGCACAGTGACATTCGGTATACGCTCGAAATCACAATTCGATTCGGTTGCCACGAAAGTTTCCGTGGCAAATTGGAGCTTCCCAGGCCGTCTTGACCCAAAGGCGGCAGGCGGCCAGGAAAAACGCTAGAGATTTCGCGGTTATCGAAGCTCGACGCCGATAGCTGCCGATCGACCCGAGCGGTGCGAAAGCAGGGTCACCAAAGCATTGATGCTCGCGGGGCTGCCTTGTCCCTCACGCGGAAAACTGCGCCGAATCGCGAGGAGCTCGCTAGGCGCGCAGGGCTCAAAGGATTGCCGATTCCGTCATGGCGCGGCGAGCCAGGTGATCCCGCTGCCGGCTGCAATCGCAGCCACGAGAGACACGCTTTGGCAGCACAGGGCTCCGACCACGCCTGGCAGGGCGATGCGATCTGGATCGCAGCATCGTTTGCAATCGTGGTGACATTCTTCCTGGCGCATTCTCAAGCAATTCATTTTGGACCCCACCGAATCCACTCGGGATCTTGAGCGGAGCGGGCTAAAGCGGTGACGGAGAGAGCGCCATCGTGAGATCTTGGCCCCTTCCGAAGGGGCTGTGTCCTCATGCGGGTTGAGCCTTCCATAGGTCGCAATGCCGGAGCTGCCGTGGTGACGCGCCGGCATACCGGTCGTATTCGGCACACTTGAACCGGCGGACGGATGGCTGCGGAAGGGAAAGTCGAACCGGGCCCGCTGTCTTCGTTCGGCCGCCCTCAAAGGCTGCGGCGGTGCGATGCGCCGGTCCAGATCACGCTCATCGGAGCAGCCGCTCCGCGGTCGTTACGATCCTTGCCGACGGAATGGGTCGAAACTCGGCGTGACGTAGAGGCGCGCCTCCAGCGCCTTGGCTCCGCGGCGGCGCACAGACCTCCACCGGGCGGCGTTCCAGCGCGGAGCAACCCTTGTGCGCACGCTGGCTTCCTACCATACTCTAGATCCGCTCTCGAGGTACCGCTGGAGACAAGCGGTTCCAAGACGAATGCGTTTCGGGTTACATTGACCACGAGGATGAAGCTCTATGGCTGGACTGAGGTTGAATGTTCGAGTTGTGACAGAGCGCTGGTGGGTAGTTCGGAGAGTGTTTCTCCTTGGCCTGGCTCTTCTCGCCATGGCGTGCGAACCTTATAGCATCTCAGGCACAATCACTCCGTCGTCTCTTGGCGGCGGGACCGTGCTGACGCTCAGCCTTACCGGTCCAGCGCAAGGAAGCCTTCTGGTCTCCGCGGACAGTTCTGGAAACTACACATTTACGAACCTCGCAAATGGCACCTACACCGTCACGCCCAACAAGACGGGCGAGAGGTTCATCCCTGCGAGCCAAACCGTGACAATCAGCGGGGACAGCTTTGGAAGCATCAACTTCCTGGCCGAGGCGCAATCGCCTGCGGGCAACTACCCGGACCTCAGTGACATCATCCCCACCGCAACCGCTCCGACTCCTTTTGAGCCGACGCCGTTCTCGATCGCGGGCACAGGGGCCAATCGGCAGCTGCAATTCACCCACGACACCTACAATGGCGGGTCCGGTCCGCTCGAGATCCTCCCCGTCTACAACCCCGCCTCGGGCAACTACCAGGGCTTCCAGCACATCTACTCGTTCCAGTCCGGCACCTGGACGCTCGTGCAGACGATCCCGGTGGCGGGCGTCTTTGTCTTCGACGCCGCCCACGGACACTTCCACTTCCCATTTACGAGCTACGTCCTCTGTGCAGTGAATGCCAATGGCAGCATCGGCGCCCCCGTGGCGCTCAGTACCAAGAACGACTACTGCATCAACGACTCCTTTATCTACAACCCCTCGCTGCCCAATGCCGGTACGTGGCCCAACTTGGGTTCGTGCAACGATCCGACCTCGCTGCGGGGACTCTCCATCGGGGGGGCGGACGAGTACGACCAGACCGATCCGGGCCAGACGATCACGATCGGGAATCTGGCGGATGGCACCTACTGGCTGCGGGCGATGGTGGATCCGGACGATTATTTTGCCGAGAGCGACAAGACCAACAACGAGACGGACATCGAGCTCGCGATCGCCGGCACTAAGGTGACGGTGCTTCAGAGCGTGCAACCGAAGCTCACCCAGCCCCCCGCCATTACCCTCACTTCACCGGCCGCGGGCAATGTCTCGGGCACCGTGCAGCTCACGGCGAGTACCGCCGCGGGAACTGGCGTGCAGTTCTTGCTGGACGGTCTGCCTTTCGGGAGCGTCGTCCCGAACCCGCCCTACAACCTGCCCTGGGATACGACGACGGTGCCGAACGGGAGCCATTGGCTCGCGGCCCAGACGACGGATTCCACGGGCCATGCCGGCACCTCGCCGGTCGTCTTGGTGACTGCCGCCAACAACGCGACGATTCCGCCCACCGTGCAGTTACTTAGCCCTGCCGCGGGTTCGACGGTCAACGCCGTCATCACCTTGAGTGCTACGGCCACGGCCCAGATCGGCGTCCCGTCGGTACAGTTCTACGTGGATAACGTCGCCCTGGGGTCGCCTGTCACGGCCCCACCCTTCATGACGACATGGGACACGCAGACCGTGACGAACGGTGCACACGTGCTGAGCGCTGTCGCCACCGACCAGTCCGGCCTTGCCGGCAGCTCGTCCCCCGTCTCGGTCACGGTCGATAACTCCCATCCCGCCAACCCGATCGGCTTCGACGCCCAGCTCTCCCAGGATGGGAGCAATACGCTACAGACGGCAGCCTTCTCCACCACGACGACCTCCGATCTTCTCGTCGCGTTCGTTGCCTATGACGGTCCGACGAGCGTGCCGCAGACGGCGACGGTGAGCGGCGGGGGCGTGCTTTGGCAGCTACTCAAGCGCTCCAACACCCAGTTCGGGACGGCCGAGATCTGGGCGGCGAAGGCAACAGACTTCTTGACCTCGGTCACGGTGAGCGCGCAGCCGGGGATAACGGGCTACCACGGGTCGCTCACCGTGATCGCGTTTACCAACGCCTCGGGTCCGGGGATCGTGGGCCAAGCGAGTGCTCCCACGGGGGCGCCGGACATCTACCTCCCGGGGGTCTCGGCGGGCAACTGGGTGTTTGCGGTGGGGAACGACTGGGACAAGGCCATCGCGAGGACACCGGTTAGCGGCCAGGTGCTCGTCCATCAAGACGTCGATAAGGTGGTCGGTGACACGTTCTGGGTGCAGTCGACCACAGCGCCATCCACAGCGGAC
>DATFYN010000752.1:0-11174 GCA_035315025.1 Myxococcota bacterium | reverse complement strand
GCTTCTCGTGTGTATACCGAGCGATAGCGAGCAAACGAGAGCAGTTTCGCAAAGTTTTTGGCGTAGTGGCGGGGGAGCCGATTCGCGGACACGCGGTACCTGCGATCCAAGAGCTCTGGCCGGCCCAGCGGCTCGCACGCTCGGAAACCGCGCTTACAGTATGCGCGCGTTCCAGTAGAGGTTGCCGTCAATCCGCCGGCAGACCGACGCGTAACCCGGGTGCCCTATCGTCCATGTACGCAAGATCGTTATCCGCATAACAGCGAGGTATGACGCTCGGCGCTGCTCTTCTGACCAACCTCTACTGGACCACGCGCGTAATGCGCGGCGGTGACGATGTCGTCGCCAGGAAGGTAGGTGCGCAAGATCAGGAAGAAGACGCCGTCCGGCGCTGGGAGCCAGTTTGCTTGCTTGTCGGCTCCTGGTGAGTCCTTCTGCACGTAGATCGTGACACTGCCGTCCGCGGCCGTCTTCATCCCGCTGCGGTCGCCGAGCGAATAGCGGTTGATCGGGTTGGCGACCAGGTTGTATTGCGGGTTATACATCGTCACCGACCAAAACGCCTGGACCTTGGGTTGGCCGCCCTTCTCGAAACGGATCGTGTAGCGATTGCTGCCCGACAACGGCTTGCCGTCGCCATCCGTGGACACGTTGAGGTAAGTGGCTTCCACGGGATCGTTCGCGACAAAGCCCGCGAGCATCTGGACGGCGCGCAATAACCAGTCCTTGGTCGGCGTCGGCCTTCCGGTGGCGGGCGGCGGATAATTCCAGCCGTTGACTTGTTTTTGCAGGTACCCACCTGCAAAAGGGTCGGCAATGATCTTGCGCCCGTCCACGGCGGCGCGCACCAGACCTCGCTTTGTGCTGGCATCCTGCGCATCCACATCGAGCCCCGGCCCGACACCGATGTTCGCGAATGACTTGATGAGATCCGCGTCGCTCTCGGCGGGCGGTACGTCCACCATGGCACGGTTGATCGACTTCCATTCGGCCAGCGGGTCGGTCTTGGGGTCTATGGGTTTCCAGATATCCGCCCCTTTGGGCGGGGTTCTCTCCGGCTTCCCCCACTGCGACAGCGGGTGAGCTTGTACTGATCCTGAATGGCAAACACGGTCTTCAGATCGCCTTCGTCCTTCAGAAAGGTGCGCCCCAAAATGGTGGCCCACGGTGTCGATGAAGGCGGCAGTGCCGTGACCCCGACGGGCAGCGCTCCCTTCCAACCCTGACCGACAATCGCATAGTCTCCGGCTTTGGTTCCGGTCGCCCGCGTACCCACGTAGGCAGAGTTGTCGCCCATGAAGTCCACGATTTCCATCGTGTAGTAGCGATCTGGGATGGCCGGTACCGACAGGATGACCGGCTCGTCCTTGAGGTAAACCCAGGCGCGGGAATAAAGGGTGTCGTTGTTGGGAGTGCCACCCTTCAGGTGGCTGGCGTCCTCCAACTTACGGATGTGATCAAATCGGTCCGCCTCATGATTGAGGCGCTGCCGTTCGCGTCCATCGCGCGTCGGGCAATTTCATCTGTCGCAAGCCATGGCCGCGATGCGATCACGATCTACGGATAAACGTTTCAAGCGGGCATGTTACGCCCGAAGAGAACCCCCTACCAGGAGTGCTCCCAGCGATTTCAAAACGCTGCGCCGAAGCGAACTGAGTTTCCAGCGAATTTCATGTCACCCTCCTTCATGGCGACGAGAGCCCGAACGCATTCGGACCCCGCGGCGCGAAAACCGACGGCTCCTTCTGCAGTGACTTCATGGCGCTTTCCGTGCCGGCGGTGGCGCCGGTCGCGCTGCACCTCGATCATGGGAAGAGCGAGGCGCTCGCTCGGGCTGCGGTGGATGCCGGGTATACCTCGGTGATGATCGACGCCTCGCGAGAGTCGGTCGACGAAAATGTGCGTGAGACACGGGATATCGTCGCCTACACCCATGCCCGCGGCATTCATGTGGAAGCGGAGCTAGGCACGCTGGGCGGCATCGAGGACCTCGGTGAGCGGTCGGCAAGATCGATGCTGACGGACCCGGACGAAGCGTTACGGTTCGCGACGGATACGGAGGTCGAATACGCTCGCGATAGCGATCGGCACCTCGCACGGCGTGTACAAAATTCAAAGGCACGCCGCGTCTTGACTTCGAGCGCCTGCAGGAAATTGCCTCACGCATCGAACAACCGATCGTGCTCCACGGCACATCCTCCCTGCCCCAGGAAGAGGTCCTGTTCGCCTGAGCGGTATGGGGCGAAGCTTCCTCAGGCGCGAGGTATTCCGACCGAGCTGATCCAGCACGCGGTCGCAATGGGGATCGCGAAGGTGAATACGGATTCGGACCTGAGATTGGTTGCGTTGGGGCGGGCTGCGGCAAGTGCTCGTGGAACGGCCGGACCTCTTCCTCTCTATGAGCTTGGGCGAGATAGAGGAAGCGATTCGACAGGCCACGGTCACACGCATTTGCCTCCTGGGTGGCGAGGGCAAGGCTTGACTTCCGATCGACGGGAGAAGCGAGAGCACGAAATGAAGTCGATGCCTGAGGCGGATCGCGGAGGCTCAAATCCGTCCCCACCGAGCGCTCAGCGCCATGTCGCCCTGGCGCGCGCCGCTAAGCGCTAAGCACCCTTCTTCGCAACCCTAGAGTGGGAGCTACTCGATCGGAAGCGCGCCTTTCTTCCCCGGCTTCTATCGTCACCCGCCGCGACGACGTTGCTGCAACGCCGGGCCGGTGGCTGGGACGGTGGCTTTGCGGCAACCTTCATCGCCGATCCGGACGAAGATATGGCGATCCTGTTCATTCAGCACCTCATGAGCAGTCCGGACGACACAGCCATCAACCAGCATTTCCTTACGCTCGCCTACCAGGCGATCGACGACTGACAAACCAACCCCCACACGGAGAAACCACGATGTCCAGTTCCCACGGCAATTTTGTCTGGTACGAGCTGATGACCACAGATCACAAGGCCGCCGAGGCCTTCTACCACGGCGTGATCGGCTGGCGCGCGCAGGACGCCGGCATGCCTGATAGGTCCTACACGATACTTTCTGTCGCGGAGACGCCGATAGGTGGATTAATGGAGCTTCCCCGGGAGGATTGCGAGGCAGGGGCGCGGCCTGGCTGGATCGGCTACGTCTCGGCCGACGATGTCGATGCGACCGCGGCGCGCGTTACCCAGGCCGGTGGCGCCGTCCACCGCACTCCCGAAGATATTCCCGGTGTTGGGCGGTTCGCGATCGTCTCCGATCCGCACGGCGCGACGTTCGCGCTTTTCAAGGGATCGACCGACGCGCAGGGTCGGCAACCAGCGCCCAATACACCGGGTCACATGGGCTGGCACGAGCTGCATGCCGGCGATCGGGAGAGCGCCTTCACCTTCTATTCCAGGCTCTTCGGCTGGACGAAGGCCGAGTCCGTCGACATGGGCTCGATGGGCATCTATCAGCTCTTCGCGACGGGCAAGGAGCCGGTCGGCAGCATGATGACCAAGACCGAAGCCGTGCAGGCCCCCTTCTGGCTCTACTATTTCAATGTCGACGACATCGAGGCGGGCGCAGCACGCGTGAAGGACAAGGGAGGTAAGGTTCTCAACGGCCCGCACCAAGTTCCCGGCGGGAGCTGGATCGTCCAGTGCCTCGACCCGCAGGGTGCGATGTTCGCCCTTGTCGGACCGCACCGCTGATCGGTGCTTTGCGGCGCCGGCGGGTTCCTCCACTGGGACAGACTGCGCGCCGTGAACCTTAGTCGGGCGCCTCATGCGCCGCTGCCGTAGGCGCGGGTGATGATTTCGAGGAGGTGGCCGTCAGGGTCGGGGAAGTAGACGCCGCGTCCGCCGTCGGCATGGTTGATCTCGCCGGGCTCGGACCGCACCGGATCGGCCCAATAGGATAGGCCGCGCTCAAGGATCCGGCGGAAGATCTCATCGAACTCGGCCTCGCTGACCAGGAAGGCGTAGTGCTGGGAGGCGATGTCGCCGTCGATGCTGTGGAAGGCCAGATCGACGCCGTTGCCTGTCTTCACCTCCATGAAGGGCCCGAATCGTGTCGGGGCGGGGAGACCGAGGATTTCGGCCATAAACGTGGCTGAGGCCTGGTTGTCACGGGCCCAGATGATCGTGTGGTTCAGTTCGACGGCCATGGTTGTCTCCTCCGTTCTCAGCCAAAGGCGCCGATGGTGATCGCTCTGCGCCAGACAGCCGCATGTCGACGCCAGTCGAACTCCTCTCCCGCGGGATTGAAGGACTTCTCGGCGATCGTTCTCTCGGATCCAGCGTGCCCGACGGAGTCGAACTAAATCGGGACGTCCCACATCGCTGAAGCGGACTCACTGATCATCCGTGCGGATCTGCAGGGAATCGCCAGCTTCAGATCTTCAAGACCGACCTGAAGCGCACCTTGCCGGAGATCATGCGGTCGTAAGCGTCCGCCGCTCGCTCCAGTGGAAAGACCTCAGTCATCGGACGCACGCCGTTGGCCGCCGCAAACTTGAGCGCATCCTCCGAATCGATAGCAGTTCCCGCCGGCCAGCCCGCGATCGACTTACGAACCATGATCAATTGCAGCGACGATACTGCGAACGGATCCGCACTGGCGCCAACTATGACCAATCTGCCGCCAACCCCAAGGCCATCAATGAGGCTCCCCATGGCCTTGCCATCCGGGGCTGTCGCAAGAATAACGTTGGCGCCTCCCAAACCGAGCAGTTCCTTCGCAACATCTTGTGAGGCGCTGTCGATGTAAGTTCGCGCACCCAGCTTCAACGCGAGACTCTTCTTATCGCCTCCCCTACCGATCGCGACGGTCTCAAAACCGAGCTTGCTCGCGAATTGAACGCCCAAGTGCCCGAGCCCGCCGATACCCTGGATCGCGACGATGTCGCCCAGCCGTGCACCGCTGTTGCGCAGCGCGTTGAACGTAGTGACGCCCGCGCACATTAGGGGCGCGACTTCTTCCGGAGTCAGTTCGGTGGGCACTCTTGCCAGCGAGGCAATTGGTACAATTACGAACTCGGAGTAGCCGCCGTCGTAGCTGATGCCGGGGACTTGCAGCTTCACGCACGTCATGAAGTCGCCGCGGCGGCACGATTCGCATATCCCGCAGTGTCCGCCAAACCAGCCGATTCCCACCCGATCGCCGACTTTCCACGGCTCGGCGCCGTCTCCGACGGCGTCGATCACGCCGGCGATCTCGTGCCCGGGCGATCGCGGATAGACCATTCCCGGCCAGCCGCCCTCTTTGGTAAAAGAGTCGCTATGGCAAACGCCGCATGCCTGAACTCTAACCCTGGCGTATCGGGCGCCGGGCTCGCGCATGCGCTCCTCGATCAGTTCGAAGCTCCCACCTGCGCTGGTTACTCGCATCCTTTTCATAAGCCGAACCTCCTTGTGCCTCTCTTCGATCTACGCCCGCACAACTTCACGCAATGCCTCAGACGGCTCGACTTCGACCATCACATCCCTGAGTTTCGCGGACACTCTTTCTCGACCGGTACAACGTTGTACTAGGCGAAATCACTCCTTCCATGTTGTTCCCCGTACTTTGAATCTCAGCCTGATTTAATTCTCCTTCCAGTCCTCGAAACGTAGAGCTACGTCGCTCATTCTTGTTCTCTAAATACCTCCACGTAGCTCTTCCCGTACGGGTAAAAGCGATCTTTCTCGCCCCGACTCCAGGCAGCCTTCATTTCGGGACTGGTGATATCCCAATCCGGTCGACACTTCTTCAACACAGCTCGCAGGTCTTGTCGAAGCTCCTCGACTGTAGGCCGGCCAAAGTACCAGTATCCGCCATAGACCTTAAAGATGATGGCCCGGGTTCGAGGATGATTGTGTGCGGGAGCATCGGATTGCGTGTCGCATCGGTGTACTCGGCGATATCCAAATCCTTCTGCACGACGCGCCCCGCATCGGACAAGAAGGGCCACTGAGCTCCCACGCCGGTACGATATTCATTTGTCTCGAGCAAATTGTCGGTGCTTATAGTGACCAAGCGGCAATAACCTACCTCCATCTCGCGATGAAGTTGGCTTAGTCCCTCTGCCTGCCTCCGATCCTTTGGACAGAAACCTCCTCGGCTGAGCACTAGGACCATTGGGTCCGACCGCTGCAGATCCGAGAGCTTACGGCGCCTTCCCGCATGATCGGTTAGTTCGTAATCGGGAAATACAGCAGCAGATACAATGTCAGCTCGCATGAGATTTCGCCCTCCCTTCCGCCACACGCTGCGTGCGATGTACTGCTCGGTTTCTTCTCACATGGCGTCCGTTCTATGCCTGCCGTGCCACGGTCGATCAGGCTGCCATTCCGACCGGGGCCGGTCAACTCCTGCTCCTAGGGCCGCCCGAGTGTCAACTGTGCTGCCGCGCCTCCGTGAGGCGATAAGCTCCTGGTGGACACGCGAACCGCATCTAGGCAGAAGGTCCGAGGAGGAGCGCAAACGAGCGCGACCGATCTCCCTGACGCGCATTGGTCGCGGTTCCTCGGGGTCCCGCAGGCGGCACTACAAGAGGCTGGCGTACTCATCACCGCCCACGCTAAGCTCGGGAGCAATCGCGGCGTCGGGTTCTTTGTGCGCGAGAACTCCGCAGTGGTCTCGGCTCCATCGGAATGGGTTGGGCCGTTAGAGCACGCATTGGCGTTGGTTGCGGCCCATCAACTCTTGTCCCCTGAGTTCGTCGGTCGCCTTCTCGGAGGTGCTGCGCCGAGGGTAATCGGGCCGTCGTACCAGGGCTGGCTCCCTCCCGACCGCTTCGTCCGTACCCCCTCGGATGGGGTGCGGCGGCTGGACGACACGCAGCTGGGTCTCGCTGAAGGCGTCCGTGCTTCCTGTTCTACAGAGGAAGAGCACGGGGGCATCGAACTCGCGGGTCGCGAGGTGTGGGCCGCATTTCATGGTTCCCGGATCGTGGCGCCGGGTCAGCTTCGCGCCCAAGCGATCGGCGCTGCCGACCCATGCGTCGTCACACACACCGCGTACCGAGCCAACGGGTATGCTCGGCGCGTCATGAGCACCATCGTGGAAACGGCGCTCTCCGCGGGACCGCTCGTGCTTTACCAGACTCCCTTGTCGAACGGTCCGGCTGTGTCGCTTGCGCACAGGCTAGGCTTTGAGCAGTACGCCACCTTGCTTGCGGTGCGGCTCGCCTCGCACTCGGGCGAGTGAGTTGCTGCACGTGACACGCCACCGCCGTACGGTGCAAGCGTCAAGCGTCGACGCCTCTACCGCCTCGTCTCTCGCAGGGCATACCGTCACGCTGCCAGCGATCCACCGAGGGACCAGACACGCCAAGGATCTCTATGAGTTGACTTCGGTTGACTTTTGCCATTTTTATCCGTCGCTCCGCTGTGTGAGCCACAAGTATCGTGCTCCCGAGCAATGCAATCCCCCGCCGCAATCGCAATCGGTCGCCAGCTGGGCTTGTGTCGCTGGCTCGTGGCGGAGAGAGCTACTCCGTGGTGCCTTGCCAGCGCACAGCGAGGTAGCGATCTTGAATCGCCTCTTCCAGGCCCTCGCGGATCTTTACAGCGCGCGATTCAAGCCTGCTCCCGACGAACTCGTGTTGAAGGGCGTTGACCCTTGGAACTTCCGCAAGCGCGCATGGCGCGCATCCTCGAGCGCTCGGGCATTGGTCACCGATCGACATTATGTAGCCTATACAAGAGACCTATTAGTATGCGCGAGTTCTCGGTGTTCACGAAGAGACGGCAGGAATTGAACCCGCGCCTTCAAAGAAAATCCCTTTTGAATTCAGGCAACTCCCTGGGGGATGTTTGTCCCCAGCTTGTTCCCAAACCACTCGCCCGGTGTCTCCTCTGCGCTCCGGGCGCCAACAACTGAATCCCCTCCAATGAGACCCCTTGATCGGAGGCCTAACAGGTGTCGGACAGCGAGGTGGCGAGGACCTACGGCGTAGTTACATTGTAGCCGTGGTTCGGTTTGAGTAGGACGACGCAAAGGGCGACGAGAACAAGCGCAAGCACCGCGTGTCATTCCAAGAGGCACAGACCGTCTTCTACGATGAGCGTGGTGTGCTGATCGAAGACGAAGATGGGCAGGATGAGCGGTTCGTGTTGATCGGCCTTAGCGCGACCCTGCGTGTGCTGGTGGTGAGCCATTGCTATAGGGCGAAGGATCAAGTGATTCGGCTGATATCCGCGTGGAAGGCGACGCCTTCAGAACGCAAGGACTACGAGCGAAGGTGGAAATGATGAAGAAAAACTATGACTTCTCGAAAGGAAAGAGGAACCCGTATGCCCGCCGCCTTAAGCGGCAGATTACGATCCGCCTCGACGAGGATACGCTGGCATACTTCAAGGGCCTTGCAGACGAAGCGGAAGTACCGTACCAGACGCTGATCAATCTCTTCCTGCGCGACTGCGCGCGAGGGAAGAAGCGCCTGTCGTTGCGGTGGGAAGCGGCGTAGGAAGGCAAGCACTTATGGAGGAGGCGATGGGAATCGAACCCCCCCGCCAAATCCCGTAAGTCTGCGAAACGAAAAGATCACAAGCCTTGAAGTCTTGTCAGTGGCTTGTCGGTAGGCCGCGCAGCGTGAGATTCACTTGTCGAGACGATTCGTGGCCGACGCGAAGTTCTGGTTCTTCGCGGCGAACGGGAGAGGTGGATCGTCCAAGGCATTCCAACAACGATGCGGATTCTCTGATTCTTTCGAGAAGTTTGCGCCGAGTGAGATCGTCACTATGGAAGTCACGACGATCGACTACAAAGACGCCCATCCCCGAGGCCTGCTTCTCCACCATGGCTCTGGTCAAGGGCCGGTGAGGTTGCCGACGGCCGTCTCATTCACATGACATGTGCTCCGAGATCCTGAGGTCCGGCGCCACACCCGGGGCCATGTCTGGATCATCGGGCCCAGCCAGATCCTCCGGCTCCGGCTCACGTTCAGGCTTCGGCTTGTTCCCTGCTTTCTGCGGCACACGCACACGAATGCACGGCACCGTCTTCCCAGCGAACTCCGTCTCTGCCGCGTCAATGTGCCAAGCGAAATGATTGGACCAACTGAATGCTTCGAGCGTAGTATGGTGAAAACACGCGGAGACTTGTGGGCTCGGCCGGAGCGCGGCGCGTCACGGCCGGATAGTTCCGTGAGAGCTGGAACCGAAGCGCCCTTGGGTTTTCCATGGCAAGGCGACAGAGTCTCCGACGCTCACCCGGTGGATTCAAGGGAGGCAAATGTGAGATGCGCGGTAGCCGTAACGGCAGTCTTTGCACTCCAGCTTGCCGCTGGACCTCTCGAAGGGCGGGCGGCGAGTCCGACCTGCGGCGACAACCTCATTGAACCCGGCGAACAGTGTGACGGCGCGTCCGACAGCGCCTGTCCTGGCATGTGCGACGATGACTGCCGGTGCCCGCCCGTCACCACCTTTGTCATCCCCAGCCACGCGCACCCACCGAACACGCCCGGTAGCCCCCATGTCAGCGTAACCAACCCAAAGTTGCTTGAGCAGTTCGGTCAGCGGTTTAGCCTGAACAAGGCGCGCTACACGCGGTTCCGGCTCGACGACTCTCGCGAGGACTGGAGGAACGACTCCCGAGAATCCCGAGAGAAGCCGGACGCGATCCTCATCCTAATCCCCGGGTTTGAGGGCGGTGCCGGCAACTTCCGCATCCTTGCCCAGAACCTCCTCAAGCGGGCCAAGAGGGACCACAATCTCGTCCTCGAGGTGTGGGCGTTCGATCGGCGCACGAACCAGCTCCAGGACACCGCAGGCCTCGTCCTTGCCGGAGAGGCTCTCGATCCCGCACTGGGCGAGAACTGGCTGTTCGGGACTGAGCTCGGTCTCCCGCTTGATCCGCGGCTCTCGCGCCGCGCCGTCTTCTACAACGCGCAGGATGACGTGCCCTTCCTCGCAAACTGGACGAATCTCGTCTTTTCGCGTGACATCGATGCCGTGGTTCAGGAGGCGCTCAAGCATGTCCGCCACGGCAACGTGTTTCTCGGCGGGCACTCGGCGGGCACGGGCTTTACCGCGCGCTACGCCGCGACGGACTTCAACATCACGCCGATCTGCACGGATAAGCCGAAGCCGGGGTACAAGAACCTGCGAGGGCTTGTGCTGTTGGAGGGCACAGGCGGATCCACCAGTGCGGACTCGAGCCTGACCGACGATTCGCTGGACCGGATGATCTCGAATTTCGACGGCGGCCTTTATGGGGCAGTGCGCGACAATGCGGCGCGCTGCGTCGACGGGACGACGCCCTGCACGATTGCGACCGAAGCCACGGCCTGCGGAGGGCAAGTGCCGGCGAAGTGCACGCTACCCACCGCTGCCTACGCTGTCTTTCCCGGCGGTCTCCTCAATCCTCGCGTCTTCGCTTCCGCCCAAGCAGCGGCGATTCAGAGCGCCTTCGACCTCAACACGGGCCAGATCATCACGCAGGTAGGTGTGGGCACGCCGGGCAACACCCCGGTGGCCAAGGTCCCCGATCTTGCCGCCCTGGCTTTCATTCCGCCCGCGACGGTCGAGGGCAGCTTCGGCTTCTTCCTCGACAAGGACGGCTTGGTCGCGTCGTTGCTCGCACCCTTCGTGGCCATCTCCGTGGGGCAGCCCGGACCGGTCGTGAACGGCTTGCTCACCTGGCAGGACATCCTGCACGGGCCGTTGACGCCGGAACCTAATCTGGGCCCTCCGCCCACGACATTGCCCGCAGGAGTTTGGGGCGCAGACTTGGAGGTCACCCGGCTCGACCGCGTGCTGTGGGCATTCTTTGCGGGTCGGACGAATTTCACCGACTGGTACTATCCGAACGCCGGCCCCAGTACGACGACAGCGTCGGGTGTCTGCACTGCCGGGACCTGTACAGCAGGGAACGTCGGGGCAGCTTGCTCGGCGGATGCGCAGTGCTCTCAGTCCATCAGCCTCGATTCGACCAAGCTGTCAGCGCCACCGCCCGTCGGCCGCGGGCGCTGCGACATCGAGAACCTGACCCAGGCCGGCAACATCGACATACCCGTCGTCGCATTCTCCGGAAGCAACGGGCTCGCTCGCGTGCCCGGCTTGTACACCGCGTTCGCGCAGAGCATCGGTCAGTGCACGACGGGGGCATGTGACACGAACACGCCGCGCGTGATCAATGGGACCAGCCCGAATCCAGCCTTTCCGACCTTCGGGGACGTTGCGGGCGGATTCCAGGTCTTCGTGAACGAGGGCTTTGCGCACCTCGAC
>DATFYN010000751.1:0-4145 GCA_035315025.1 Myxococcota bacterium | reverse complement strand
TCGTGCGCCGCGCGGTGGAGGAGCCGCTGCGCTGGATTGCTGGAAACGCTGGCATCGAGGGAGCGATCGTCGTGCAGAAGGTGAAGGATGGTCGTGGGGCGTTCGGCTTCAACGCGGCGACCGAAGTGTACGAAGACCTCGTCAAGGGCGGGGTCATCGACCCCACCAAGGTCGTGCGGGCGGCGCTCCAGAATGCCGCGAGCGTAGCGTCCCTGCTCCTTACGACCGAGGGGCTCATCGCGGAGAAGCCGGAGAAGAAAGCCGGCGCCGGCGCGATGCCCGACATGGGCGGCATGGAGATGTAGGCCGAACCGTCGGAGAGAGCGGCCCTATTTCGTGAACTGGAGCCCGGATGCGAGCTCCCGAGGATCGAACGCCGATGAGCTCGCGGGTGTCGCTGTCCGGAATAGACGCCGCCTTCCTCTCTCTGGAAACGCCGAGCGCCCGCTGATGGAAGGGGCGGGCGTCAACATCACGGTGGTGAGCGACGTGGATTCGGTCGACCTCGGAGTTATCGCGTGCGAACGCTCGCTGCCCCACGTGGGGGACGTGCGCGGGTTCGGTGCGGCGGTGGCTGACTTGTTCAAGATCGCTCTCAACGAGACATCGAAGACCCTGTCGGTGAGGGGCGCGGGAGCGATACCGCATGCCGCCTCGGCGTCCGTGGCGGGGAACTAACATGTGGAGACGTCTGCAACTCATGCTGTTGCGCCTCTTGCGATGGTTGCAGAAGGGTCGCGGCGAGCGCCGGACGGCTGAGGCGCGCACCCGCTTTTGGGCCGAGGTGCGCGAGGGACAGCGTGAAGCGGAAGCCCATTCAGACCTGCCTCCCCGAACCGCCGATCCGCGAGGACCGTCTCAGATCTGAGCTCCGTGAAGATGGAGGGAGCGGCGACTCGGGAACGAGGAAGCGATGAGCAAGAGAATCTCGAGCAAAGTGCGAATCGAAGCGTGGGTCATCCGCGCTCGGTCACCGCACGCGAAGGGAGAGAACTCATGAGCCATGACTACGACGTTCTGCAGCGCGAGATCGACGAGCTCCGTCGCATGCGCGACGAGCTGCGCCTAAAGGCCCACCTCGTCCGCATGGACGCGCGGGAACTCTGGGACGATCTGGAAAAGCGTTGGAATCAGCTCGAGGCCAACGCGAAGCAACTGACTCGGGAGTCCGAGGATGCGCTCGCCGGCGTCGCGGACGTAGTTCGTGACACCATCACCGAGCTCCACGAGGGCTACGACCGCCTCGCTTCGACGCTTCGGGAGACGCACCCCGACAGCCTGTGGGACCAGTTCCGGCACACCTTCGACCGGCTCGTCGAGGGAGGCCATCGGGTCACCGAGCGCGTCGTCGGTACGTTCGAAGAGTTGGGAGACGCTGCCAAGCTTCGGATGGAGAAGGCACGCCTCGAGCGGACCCTCATCAAGAAATGCGCCGAGCTGGGTACGCGCACGTACGAGCTGGCGAAGGAGCCGCTTTCCGACGGGAGGCCTCCGCAGGTCCTGGACGACGACAAGGTGAAGGTGCTCCTCCAGGAGGTCGGGGCGCTCGATGCCGACCTTCAGAAGGCAGCTGCCGAGCTCTCCGACCCTGGTCGGGCGGAAGCGTGACGCCGCTCCATCTTGGTCCTCGTCGACGGGAACCCTTCCAGGGCGGTCAGAAGGAAGCAGACCCCGGCCCTTGCGGAAGAGATCCTCGGTCCGGAGACGACAAGAAGAGGCGACGTCCCGGAACGAGATGATGCGAATCCATGTCGGCTCGCGAGTTCGAATCACTGACGGGGGGATTCTCAAGGCGGCGCTCCGCTTGCCGGTAGATCTCCGGCCGGAGCCGGGCCAGATGCTCTGGGCCGGCCGGGAAGCGAGCGTCACGGGCTATCGCCGCAGCCCCGAGGATCGTTCGTTGTACGCGCTGAATGGTGCGCCAGGGCTCTGGTTGGAGGAATGGATCGATCCCATCTGATGTGGCCGCAATTCGTGAAGCGCACCGTCGGTCGGGAAGGGAGGACGGCGAACCTGCCTTTCGGTTTTGTGGAGCTATTTCTTGCCCTTCGCCGGAGCCTGCTGGGCTTCGCCTTGCCTGTCCTGCTTGGATTTCGCTTGGATCGCGACCTTTGCCTTGGGCCGGTTCATTCACAACCGACACCGAAGGTCCGCCGTGGCTGCTTCCGCATCTCAGGGCGCGGCCGGTCCGTCACCTGATCTGCCAACAGGGGAGCAGCCAGGATCGCCACGTCATGGTGGCAGACGGTGTCAAGGGAATATCGTTTCCTCATGGCCGGAAAATATGTTCCACTCCGGCCTCGCGTCTGTGGGGCATCGCTCCATGCGCACCTCGTTTCTCATCTGAAAGCGCGTGGTTCCAGATTTGGAAGCAGAGGTCAGCCTCTAGGCATGCAAGTTGCTGCAGCTCCGGATGCGAAGCTGCTTCGCATCGGTGGTGGTGCGTCCGTGCTGGTAGCTGTGCGTGCTGGTAGCTGTGATACGCGAATTGGCGGTCGCTCGGGAAGCGAAACCAGCCCTCCACGATGGAACGCATCGCGTGTGGCTGGCTTGACAGCGGAGAGCCTCCGCTGCCAGTTGAGCTTAAAGGAAGGCCCGGGGAGGCACTATCGACTCCGGCCCCGCCAGAGCGCCGGAATGGGAGGGGAACCCAGTGAAGGTGCGAAAAGTGGCGCATCGCGCCTGTCGCGGTTGGACATCGCTCGCGATACTTTATTTTGCATCACTTGCATCGCTTGCGTTGCTTTCTCCGACGATAGCTCGAGCGAATTCTACGCCCACCTGCGGTGGCGTGGGCATCCTGAGCCCCGACAACGTCACCATCGTCGACCCGGCGAACGGGGGCGCCAACTGCACGTTTATCCCTGGCGGCTCGCTGAACTTAGATGGCAGCGTAAACCCAGCCGCTGACCTTGGAAGCCCGCAAGGCGCAACGACATTCAGCTACGACAGCGTCGGAAGGCTCGTGACCGAGACCGACGCGCTCGGCAACACCAGCTCTTATTCGTACAACACGCTCAACGAGCTGACGAGCGACACGGTTCAGGGGCACACCACAACTTACACGTACGATGCTGCCGGCCGAGTTGTCGGCCAGATCGATTCCCTCGGCAATACGACCAGCTACAGCTACGACGCTCAGAACCGGCTTACGAGCGACATCTCGCAAGGTCACACCACCAGCTTCACATACGATGCCGCCGGTGAGCTCTTGACCGAGACCGACTACCTCGGCAACACAACCAGCTACACCTACGACGCTCAGAACCGGCTTATAAGCGATACGGCGCAGGGGCACACCACGACCTACACATATGACGCCTCGGGCCGACTCCTGAGCGAAACCGATTCTCTGGGAAACATCACCCGCACCACCTACGACGCCGCCGGCCAGGTGACGAGTGACACCGATCCGCAGGGGCATGTTACCCAGTACACCTACGATGCGGCGGGCAACGTTATAACGGCTATCGACTCCCAGGGCACAACGCACTACGTCTACACGCCCGGCATGTTCGTGCCTGAGCCGAGCACCTTCTCCCTACTCGGCATCGGTCTCGCTCTGCTCGCTAAAGTCAGGAAACGTCGCCAGACGGCATAGAAGATAGGAATCTCAGTCGCTCATCGGGCAACTACGCGCCTCCCTTTGCCCTGGCCTTTGCGCCACGTCTAGCTGGGGAAACAAATCGGGTCAAGGTTCACGACACTTTGTGGCGACGGAGCAGCGTCTCCCCAAGAAGGCTCTCTGACACAGCAAGTGCGCTGGTACCCCGGGCAGTCGGATGACCCTCGAGCGAGGCGACCCGGATCAGAGCCGCACGGCGCTCCGCTCGCTCCTCGGCCGACGCAGGCTGCGCGTCGGGGCGGATGCCGAGCGCGGCTTCCGCGTCGATGGGCTGCTTGAGATAGAGGTGGAGATCGATGCGACGGCCGCCCAGGATCCCGGTCCCGGGCGGCTCGTCGCTGATGTAGCGGGGGGGCGATTTGGCCGATGGGAGACTACTTGCGTCGCCCGTCTTGGGCGTGGGCGGCATAAACTCGCCGGCCCCACCGACCAGGCGCACCCCCAGCCAACCCCCCAATAAACCCCCAAGAACCACGTCCTTGCGGCGCGTGAAGTGGCCAAGCGCGATGCGCCACGCGGC
>DATFYN010000750.1:0-4617 GCA_035315025.1 Myxococcota bacterium | reverse complement strand
AGCGGGTTGCTTCTCCTATCGACTTCGGGCGAGGGTAGGCGTCAAGCCGGCGTTCCTCAGACCACCCGCGTAGCCCTACAATAGAACTTGGACTGCCCCTCGGCTCAGCCTCCGGCATTCTCCTCGAGGCGCCTGCGTACTCGAGAGGTGGTGGGATGCCGCACACCAAGCCTGTGCTCGAGAATGTCGAGGGCCCAAGCAAATCGTTTCCGCGCTTCGCTGCGATCTCCCGGATGGGCCATCAGCGCACCCAGTCCTTCGAGGCTTTCTGCGTAGTCGGGGTGATCCATCAGGCCCGCAGCCTCAGCAATCCGAATCGCCTCGCGGAAGCGAACGTGTGCCTGCTCCGGCTCGTTGAGATCGCGGAGGATCCAGCCCAGGCGGTTGAGTCCCGCGATTCGCAGGGGATGATCAGCGCCGTAGCGCGCTTCGACGAAGCGAATCCCAGCCTCGCAGTGCATCCGGGCGGCAGAGAGATTTCCGCGATCCTGGAACAGAGCGGCGAGCGACACTCGGATGTGACTCTCGTAACGCGCCCGATCCCCGCAGACACGCGAGGCGGCCTCAAGAGCGTATTCGAGGGCCCTGCCGGCGCCTTCGTAGTCGCCGAGGCGATGCAGAACGCTTCCGAGCGCGCTGCGCGCGATCGCGATGTCTTCGTGCAGGTAGCGACACGCTCGCTCCGCTCCGACCAGCGCACGTTCGAAGCATTTTCGGGCTCCCTCGAGGTCCCCCCTTTGGTCCAGAATCGAACCCTGCAAGCGGACGCTGACGCACACCAGGGGGTGGTCGAGGCCGTACGCATGCTCACCGATCTCAAGGCTGCGCCCGACGCATTCTGCGGCGCGTTCAGTCTCCCCGAGATCGAGTTGGAACTGGCCGAGGTTGTACCAGGTACCGCACATGAGCGGATGGAGAGGCTGGCGCTCTAGTCCAAGCACCGTGAATGCGCGTTCCGCGCACTCCCGAGCGTCCCCGATCCGGTTCAGACTCCACAATGCGCTTGCCCGGATGGCGAGATTCATTGCCGTAAACGGATGATTTACGCCAAGGGTCCGCTCCACGATTTCAATAGAGCGCTCGGTGCTCGAAAGCGTCGAGTCGAACTCTCCCAGCGTGCGCAGCACCCAGGAGAGAGCCATCAGGTCGCGCCCGACGAGTGGGTGCGTCGGTCCCTTGCGGCGCTCGAGGAGATGAAGGCCGCGCTCGAGGCGTTCGCGAGCGGCGGTCGGTTCGCCGAGGGCGTACAGCACCATCCCCAGTTCCCACAGTACGTCGGCGATCTGGTCCTCGTCCGGTGCACTGGCCTTCTCGAAGAGTGCGAGCGCACGCTCCAGGTGTTCCCATGCGCGATCGTGCGAACCCATTGCGCTCAGGTAGGTGCCTGTGCGCCGCAGCAGCCGCCCCGCGGGCCCGAGGTCTTCCGTGTAGGGAGCGCCGTGGGACAACGCCGAGAGCGCATGCGGGAGGAGCCGTCCAGACTCCGGATAGTAGTCGCCCGCCAGTCCGCGGGTGGGATACACGCCCTCCACGAGCCGAAGCGCCAGGCTGGCCCAGTGCCTGCGCTCCGGCTCCGTCAGCCGGTCTCGGGTGACGAGCTGGACGAGGCGATGGACTGAGAGGGCGTCCCTCTCGATCTTCACCAGGGAATAGCGGCGCAGCGCGGCAACGCAGCCATCGAATGAGACCTCGTCTGAGAGATAGCACCGCAGCTTTTCCGTGAGGTGTTCCGCACCCTTATGGAGAAGCTCCAGCGGGATGTCGTCAGGGGCGAGGAAGGCGCACAGGGTCAACAAATCCGAAGCGTGCGGGGACTCGCGCTCGACTTGGCGGAAGGAAAGCTCCCACGTTGTCCGCAGGACTCCCGGATGGTCGGGCGTAGGCGGTCCGAGCAGCACCCGCTGCCGGTGCCGGCGTAACAATGGAAGGTATGTTGCGATCGTGCGGCCCGTCGCCTCGAGGTATGCTGCCGCTTCCTCGAGAGCAAGCGGCAGCCGCCCGAGCTCCTCGCAGAGCTCGCCCGCGCTCTGCGCATCGGCCTCGCCAGTCCGCTTCAGGAGAAACTCGACGGCCTCCTCGTGGTCGAGAACCTCGACGGCCACGCACGCCGCCAGGTCACGCCAGCTGTGATGACGGGTCGTCACGAGGAGGTGTCCAGCGTGAGATCTCGGGAGGTAGGCCCGAATCGCCTCGGGGTTCGGCGCGTTATCAAAGATAAGCAACCAGTGATCGTTGCGTTCAAGCCACGAGCGGACAGCTTCGAACTTCTGCCTCTCACTCGGCGCCTCGGACAGCCCAAGCGCCGTGGCGATCGCGCAGTAGTCCGCCGCCAGGGCCTCGGGTGCCTCGGCCCGAATCCAAGCCACGAGTCGGTAGCGGTTCGCGAAGCGGTAGGCGTATTCCAAGGCGAGCTGGCTCTTGCCGACTCCTCCAAGTCCGCGAAGCGCGACCACCGCGAGTAAGCGACCTGCGCTCAGCGAAACGTCGAGCTGTCGCAGGAGTTCCTCTCGGCCCGTGAAGTTGAAATTGCGCGCGAGGGGCACCAACCAGATCGGGCTCAGCTCAGCCGCCGATCGAAGCGATGCCCGCGTGTCGCCGACGCACTGGCTCGCCATGCCCGCCGTCGCGGCTGCGATAGCCGCGCGCGACGGAAGGCCCCGCCAGGCACAGCGCTGCACTGCGGCGAAGATGTCCGCCGCGCACGCGCCGCGCCGCTCGACGTCCTTCTCCACGACCAGGCGCAGCAGCCGTCCCAACTCATGATCTTTCAGAACGGAAGGAATCGGAACCGGGTCAGGGCTCAGGTGTCGGTGGACGATCTCATGATAGGTCATGGCGCCCATCACCGGCTCGCCGCTCAGACACTCGAGGAAGATCAGTCCCCACGCATACAAGTCCGAGCACACCGTCGGCGGTTCGCCTCGCAGCTGCTCGGGCGCCGAGTAGCAGGGCGTCCCGAGGAATTCGCCGCGATGGGTGAGCCGCCGAAAGTCTCGGGGTTGCATACTCGTGACCAACGTCCCGAGCCCGAAGTCCAGCACGAGCGCGTTGCGCCGAGCTCCTGTCGTGCTGATCATGATGTTCGCGGGCTTGAGATCCCGATGAACGATCCCTTTTGCGTGCGCGCAGCTTAGGGCATCGATGATCTGCGTCATGAAGTGGAGTGCTTCGACGGGGTCGAGCGCTCCCTCTGCCGCGAGCAGATCGCCGAGATTCCACCCCGGAACGAAGGCGAAGACGGCGTAAAGCTGGCCGTCCGTAGTTTCCCCCGAGTCAATCAGGGGAACGATGTTGGGATGGTGAAGCTCAGCGCACAGCCGCATCTCCCGCCGAAAGCGCTGGATCTGGTCTTCGAGGGCAGGCGCCAAATCTCCGCGGGCAAGCTGGAGGAGCTTGATCGCGACCTCCTGGCCCGTCGTCCGCTGAAGCGCCCTGAAGACCTTCGCGAAGCCGCCGGATGCGATGGCCTCACGCACCACGTACCGCTCCGCGATCGCCGGGTCGCTTCCGATCGAGAGGTCATGTGCTTCCGTCACGGCCGGCCGCCCTGGCGCCGCGGCTTGACACCGCTGCTTCTCCCCATCCCCCCGCCCCAAGATGAAAGGGCTAAGAGGACCAGAGGTCAAGGCGCAGGCCCGCCCCTCCAGGCTTGCGCCCGCGCCCCTGCGTTCCGGATACCGGGAGCCGTCGAAGCAGCCGGAGATCGGAGTTGTCGCCCGGAAGACATCATTGCGCGTCAGGTTCGGAGAGTGACACGGCGCTGCAGAATGCGCTTGACGGCGGCCTCTTTTTCCTGCTTTGATTCACCCACTGCGTCCGCAAACGCGCCAGTCGTTGCACGGCGCCGAAACGCGTGGGACATCATGGATCCCGGCGCTCTCGACGAGGCACTTCGTTCCATCCGCGAGCCGTCGCCACTGTGGACAGAACTCTTCATGGTCTGCAGCTACGCCATGGCTGCGGGCTGCGTCTATCGAGGCATTCGGGAGGGTGCGCGGCGGGCGGACACGCTTAGCAGGTGGAAGTTCGCCAGCGGCCAGGTCTTGGTCTTCGCGCTCCTCACGGGGCTGTTTTGGTTCGTTGAGTCATGGGCCAATCACCGCACCCCATTCTATCTCTACTCCACCCAGTTTACAGATCTCGTGCCCCGGCTCGACCTCGCAGCCTGGGGCATCCCCCGCGGTGTGGACACCCCGTGTACGAAGCTCGTGCTGGACATCGCGGACAAACTTGGTGCCAACAAGATCCCGCTCTGCGTCCTCCTGCTCGAGGCTTCGCTAACCTACACAGCCATGTGGACTGCTCGGCTCCTCGGAGCGAATCTCATCGTTCAGCCCCTTCTGGCGGGCCTCGTGCTGGTGAACGTCGATGCGCTCCTGGATCCGGTGGTGGCGACGACACACGCCTGCTCGGGAGCGCCGGAAAGACCCGGAATCGGGCTTGGGTTCTGGCGCTGGTACGTAGAGCCGGGTGTCGCCGACTGGTTCGGAGTGCCCATATTCAACTACGCAGCGTGGTTCGCTGCGCCGGTCTTCCTGATCTGCCTCGTGAATCTGCTCGGAAGGTTCTCGGGCGGCTGGTTCATGCCTTTGATCCGCAAGAGATCCACGGCTCGGG
>DATFYN010000749.1:0-19227 GCA_035315025.1 Myxococcota bacterium | reverse complement strand
GAGGGGCGCCGATCTGCGCAACATCCTCGACTTCGAAAGAGACTATCCCGACACGGCGGTGGTGAAGCTCGAGCGCAACTACCGCTCGACGCGTGCGATCCTCGAGGGTGCCACCGCGCTCGTGGCGAACAACCGAGCCCGCAAGGAAAAACGCATGTTCACCGAGCGGTCCGGCGGCGAGAAGATCTGGCTGTATGAAGCGAACGACGAACGCGATGAGGCGCAGTTCGTGATCCGGCAGATTCTGACCGCAGCGCGCGACGACGGCCGCGCCTACGGCGAATGCGCCGTCTTCTACCGAACCAATGCGCAGTCGCGTCCCTTCGAGGAAGAGCTGCTGAAGTACAACGTTCCCTACGTGGTGGTGGGGGGCGTCCGCTTCTACGAGCGAGCCGAGGTGAAGGATGCGCTCGCCTACCTGCGCGCGATCGTCAACCCCACCGACCCGATGGCGCTGCGCCGCATTGTGAACTCTCCTCCACGCGGGATCGGGAAGGCCACGCTCGAGCGTGCGGAGAACCTCGCCGCAGAGCGGGGCCTCACGCTGCGCGAAGCGCTCGCCAGCGTGGCAGAGAGCGGGGAGGCGGGTCGATCGGGCCCGAAGGTGAGCGCCTTTCTTGAATTGCTCGCGCTTCTCGCACGGGAGGTCACGTCGCTCGGGCCGGCGGAAGCGCTGGCTCGCATCCTCGATCGCACCGGATACCTTGCGCACCTTGAGCGCGAGGGGACGCCCGAGACAGAGGGACGGCTCGAGAATCTGCGGGAGCTTCTGGCGGGAGCCGAAGATTTCGGCGCAGCGAACGTCAGCACACCCGGCGACGAGCGCTCCTCGGTGGAGCTGTTCTTGGATCAAGTCGCCCTTGTTTCCGACCTCGATTCCTATGAGGGTACGGCCGACCGTGTCTCGCTCATGACCGCGCATACGGCCAAGGGTCTCGAGTTTCCCGTGGTGTTCCTCGTCGGAATGGAAGAGGGAATCTTTCCGCATTCCGCCTCGACCCGTGACCCGGCGGGGCTCGAGGAGGAACGCCGGCTCTGCTACGTCGGGATGACTCGGGCGCGCGAGCGCCTCACCCTGAGCTGTGCGCGCGAGCGGCGGCGCTACGGGTCGCACAGCTTTGCCACGCCCTCGCGCTTTCTCTCCGAGATCCCGTCGAGCCTGACCATGGGCGCTGACTTTGACCCCTCGCCTGCCCGTGCGGAGCGCGGTCGGGCTCTCGACTACTCCGTAGGGCAGTCGGAGGACGAGGACGCGATCCGCAGCGAGCGGGGTGCGCGCGTGCGTCACCCCATCTTTGGCGAGGGCACCGTGCTCGAGGCCGCGGGCACTGGTGCCAGCCGCAAGCTCCGCGTGCGATTCGACCGCGTCGGTGTCAAGACCGTGGTCGTCCGCTTCGCCCAGCTCGAGCCGGCGGACGCGTGAGCCCGGGACTTCAGGACTTCTTCCACTTCCGTCAGTTCAGCGCCACACTCGGTGCGTTCGCGCGCGTCCACCTGCTGCGAACCGGTGTTCGTCTCGGCCTGTTCGAAGCGCTGCGCCGACCTCACACCTCGAGCGAACTCGCGGGCCGTCTCGGGCTTGCGCAGGATCTCGTCGCCGCCTGGCTGCGTGCCGCCGATGCGCAGGGTCTCGTGGATCAACGTGGCGAGGTGTACACGGTCGGCGCCTCGGCGCGCTGGCTCCTCGACTCACCGGATGCGCCAGCCCTCCAGGCGATGCTCGATCAGGTTGTGTTGAGCTGGCATCCCCGCTTCGAGTCGCTACCGGCGCTCATGAAAGGCGCAGAGCGGCCGCTCCACGGCGCGGCCGGGGAAGCCGCACGGGCCGCAGCGGCGTCCCGCCTGATTGAGGGCCGGGCGTTCGAAGCGCTGACCCGGGTGCCGCAGGTCAAAATCGCGCGACGCGTGCTCGATGTCGGCTGCGGATACGGCACCTACCTGGCCGGTTTCCTGACGCGCTATCGCGACGCCCACGGTCTCGGTGTCGAACTGGATGCGGAGGTGGCCGAGGAAGCGCGCCGGCTCTTGCGCGAGGCGGAGGTCTCGAGGCGCGGCGAGGTGCGTGCCGGCGACTTCATGACGATGGAGCTGCCCCAGGGGAGCTTCGATCTCGCGATGTTGAACAACAACATCTATTACTTCCCGCCCACCCAGCGGCCCACGCTGTTTCGGCGGGTGCTCGCAAAGCTTGCGCCCGGCGGCGTGCTGGCGATTCAAACCTCCGTTCCTTCGACCGCACTCGCTTCGCGCCTCTTCGGGGCTGCCTCGGCCGGAGCTGTCTTTGACCTCTTCTTGCGCGCGCATCGAAACCTGCACGGTCTTCCGGATGCCGCGACGCTGCATGCGACACTGCGAGAGGTGGGATTCGTCGAGACCGGCGAGGTCTCGATCGTGCCCGGCGGCGCGACGCGGTATTTCTGGGCTCGCGCCCAGAGCTAGGCCGTTGGCGGTCCCTTCAGTTCGAGGGTGTTTCCGTCGGGATCCTGGATGTACATCGAGGGACCGTTGCCCTCCGCGCCATAGCGGATGCCGACATCCCCCGGTGCCACGCCGTGCGCCTCGAGGTGAGCCCGGATTTTCGCTTCGTCGAAGCTCGCGATGCGCAGCGCCACGTGATCGACGTTTCGCCCGGATTGCCCGGGAGGCGGTCCCCCAAGCTTGCCGAGCGGCCCTGCGGCATCGATCAGATCGATCAAGCCGGTGCCGGCCCGAAGCTGCACAAGGCCGAGCGGTCCGAGGCGGCGTTCTTCGCGGCAGCCGAGCACTTCGCAGTAGAACCGCAGCGCCTGATCGAGGCTCGCTACCCGCAGGACGACGTGATCAATGCCGACGACGTCGACTGCACTCACGCCCCGGATAGTACCCCTCGCGCCGGAGCCGGCGACAGCGGGACAGGCTCTTCGGACTTGACCGGCGCCGAGCGACCGCGCACGATGCGCGGTCCTTCGAGGAGCCGATGACGAAGGCTAACTACGAACGCGCTGTACGCCGAGCGGACGAGTGGGGCCGTCGCATGGTCGTCCACGAGTCTTGTCCGGTGTGCGAGGCGCGTGACGTGCGCATCGCCTATGACGTCGAGGGCTTAGCGTCGCGGCTTGTGACCTGTGAAACCTGCGGTACGGGCCGCCTGTTTCCGCTTCCGAGCGAGGCCGAGATCGAGGCCTTCTATCCGGAGGCATACTATGGAGATCCCTCCGCCGCGAAATTCCTTCTCCCCGTCGAATGGTTGGTCCGGCTGATCGGTAGTCGGCACGTGCGCTTCTTTCTGCGAGGGCTCGCGCCCGCGGCCCGGGTCCTCGACGTGGGCTGCGGTCGCGGCGTCCTGTTGCGCGAAATCGCCGAGCGCGGCTTCGAGGCCCATGGCGTCGAGGTGAACGCCTCGGCAGCGCGCGGCGCCGACCCGCGGGCGGAGGTTCGGATCGCCCCGCGCCTCGCGGATGCCGGCTACCCGGCAGCGTTCTTCGACGAAGTTGTGATCTGGCACGTGCTCGAGCATCTGCGCGACCCGCGTGACACGCTAGAGGAGGTACGCCGCATCCTCCGTCCAGGCGGGCGCCTCGTGGTCGCCGTACCAAATTTTTCCAGTGCGCAGGCACACTGGGCGGGACCCGCCTGGTTTCACCTCGACTTGCCCCGACATCTGTTTCACTTCCCCCTCCCGGCGCTTGTTCAGCTGCTGGAGCGAAGCGGGTTCGCGATCCAATCCGAGCACCACTTCTCGCTGCGCCAGAACCCGTTTGGCTGGGTACAGAGTGCGCTGAACATGAGTTCCCTCCCTCGCAACGGTCTGTACACGCTGCTCCACGATCGCGCGGCCCACGCGGGGGGGGCTGCGGCCTTCGACCCCACGACGCGGCTCAAGCTCCTCGCGGGCGGGCTACTGGTGCTGCCGCCCGCGCTTGTGCTCACGCTGCTCGAGGCCTGGTTTCGCACTGGCGCGACAGTGCATGTCGTGGCGCGCGCGGCCCCCGCACCGCACACCGGCGCTTGACCGGCTGGAGGCCCATTCGTACCCTTCACCAATGACTTTGCTCCATCCGGTTCCCGAGGCGAGTGCAAGAGGCGACGGCGATCTCGAGAGCACTGCGGCAATTAAACAGGAAGAGCTTTTCCATCGACTGCGCGACCTGGGAAGCGTGATCGTCGCGCTCTCCGGCGGCGTCGACTCGAGCTACCTGGCTTGGGCCGCGCAGCGCGCGCTCGGCTCTCGCGCGCTCGCCGTGACTGCGGTGTCCCCCTCCTATCCGAAGAGTCATCGCGTGATGGCCGAACGCGTCGTGGCCGAGGTCGGCATCGCGCATCGCTTCATCGAGACCCGGGAAATGGAGAGCGCGGAGTATCGCGCCAACCGGCCGGACCGATGCTACCACTGCAAGTCCGAGCTGTTCGACGTGCTCGGCCGCGTGCGAGACGAGCAGGGCTTCGCCTCCGTGGCATATGGTGTGAACACCGACGACACGAGTGACTTTCGACCCGGCCATCGGGCCGCGGCGGAGCACGCTGTCGTCTCACCCTTCCTCGACGTCGCACTCTCGAAGCAGGAGATTCGCGCCCTCTCTCGTGCGGTCGGTCTGCCGACGGCCGATCTCCCCGCCTCGGCGTGCCTGTCGTCGCGGCTTCCGTATGGCACTGAGGTCACGCCCGAACGGCTGCACCAGGTCGAGCAGGGCGAAGAGCTCTTGCGCGGTCTCGGCTTCCGTCAGGTGCGTTTGCGCCACCATGGAACACTCGCGCGCGTCGAGGTCGATCCGGCCGAGCTTCCTTATGCCCTCGACCCCGTCATGGCACGGGCGATCGCCGCCGCGCTCAAGCCCCTTGGCTTCCGCTTCGTGACTCTCGACCTCGAGGGCTACCGCACCGGTTCCCTGAACGAAGTGCTCCCGCTGGCCGAGAAAACCACGCGGTGACGCTCGGCGGAGTCGGCTTCCCGAGCGTCGTTCGCTGTGAGGGTGCACCCCGCGATCTCGGCCTCGACCAGGGCGAGGCTTGTGCCGCGGCCCTTCGCATTTCGCTCGATGCCCTAAAAGGGCCTGCCTCCCCGCGGCCACTCGAGCGCGATCTGCGGCGCCACTTTCCTCAACTCGCTGAGCGCCTCGAGGGGATGGCCCGTGGCGGGCGCCTCCCCGCCCGCATCCTTCTCCGCGCGCTGGCCCGCGAGCTTGGCTCCGTGCGGCAGCACGAGCACCCGGCGACCCGTGCCGGCGCGCTCTGGGGCTTCGCCGCGACGTGGACGGGGGGCGGGGCGACCCTCGCATGGGCGGCGCGCGGGGCGGATTTGCCGTGGCAGGTGCGGCGGAGCCAACCCGAAAATGGCCTCGCCTCCCTCGAGATCGTGGTGCCCTGGCTCCCGGGCGGTGTCGCGGGCGTAAACGCCGCGGGTCTCGCCGTAGCCTGCACCACCCTCGAAGCCGCCGTCGCCCCTCAACCCTGCGCTGCACCGGCGTTTCTGCTCGTTCAGGAGTGTCTCCAGCGCTTCGAAAGCGTCGAGGGGGCCGAGGAATGGTGCCTGCACCGCCCTGCCGGAGGGCGGGCGACGATCCTCATCGCCGATGCTCTTGGCGGGCTTGTTGGCGTTGAAGTCGTGGGCGCCGAGCGCGAGCGCCTAGTGGCACAGAACGGAATCTTGGCGTCGCCCGATGCGCCCGTGCATCGGCCACAGATCGCCGCCAAGGCGATGGCGACGCCCGGCCTAGACCGGCCTGCTCGGCTCGCGCTGCTCCTTCAGCACCTGCGCGCGGAGGAGCTGCTACCCGGCTCACCTCGGGCGGAGCCAAAGGTCGCCGCGGTCGCGCTCGACGCCGAGGAGCGTCGCCTTTGGGTCGTGGGCGGGCAGGAGCCGGCACGCGCGCTCGAGGTCGCCCCGCGCCCGCTCTAGCCCTTCGAGGTGGGCTGTCCAATCAATCACGGGGGCCACGGCACCCGTGCGGCAGTCGGAGTTCGATCGCGGGACCGCTTATCCGCCTCCCGAAGTCGCGGTCGTAGCCTAGGAGCGTCGGCGGCGGCGCCCGCGGCCGGTGCGGTTTCCGCCGCCCGCCGAACCCCCGCCGCCTGGCCTCCCCGCGTCGCGCGGTCTTGAGGGTGGGGTGGCGAGCTCGGGCTCGGCCACCGTGGTCTGCGGCCGGTGCTCGCGCAAGTAGGAGGCACAAATCGCTGCGAGGTCGCGCCTTCCTTCGTCCGACGAAGCCATGGCTTCCACGATGGGGATCAGGCGATCCACCGACCACAGCCGATCGCGTTCGGGGATTGCACGCATCTCGTGCTCCACCTTCACTTCGAGCCGTTCCCGAATGCGCGCAAGGATGTCGGCTTCGCTCGGCAGCTTGCGCTCCGTGATCTCGATCTTGTTGACGTGCTGGAGGTGGCGAAAGTTCCCGATGTCCAAACCCGAAATGAGTGAGATGGCCACGCCTGCCTTACCGGCGCGTCCCGTACGTCCGGTGCGGTGCACATAGACTTCCGGGGAATCGGGTGTGCTGTAGCCGATCACATGGGAGAGCTCGCTGATATCGATTCCCCGCGCAGCGACGTCCGTGGCCACGAGGTATCGGAGCTCTCCGGACTTAATCGCGGCCATGGCCCGCTCGCGGGCCGCCTGCGCGAGGTCCCCGGATATCTGGTCCGCGTTGAAACCGCGACGCTGGAGATACGACGTCACAAAGCGCACTTCATCCTTTGTATTGCAGAAGATAATGGCGCTTTCCGGATCCTCGTACTCGAGCAGGCGAACGAGATTTGCCTCCTTCTCGGTCGCGGGCGTTACATAGAAAAAGTGTTCGATCTCGCTCGGCGCGAGCTGCCCCTCAGAGAGCGTGACGAACTCAGGATCGCGGAGGAAAACACGAGCGAGGGAGCGAACCTTCTCGGGAATTGTGGCGGAGAAAAGGCAGGACTGCCGCATGGACGGCAGATAGGAGTGGATTTCCTTCATATCCGGCCAAAAGCCAAGCGAGAGCAGCTCGTCCGCTTCGTCGAGCACGAGCACCTTCACGTGATCGAGACGCAAACGACCGGCGTTCAGGTGGTCGAGCAGGCGCCCGGGTGTGGCCACGACAACGTGCGCACCGGCCCTGAGCCCGTCGACCTGCGCTCCGTAGCCGACACCGCCGTAGATCGGCAGCGTCCGGACGCCCCGATGCTTGCCCATGGCCGTGATCTCGGTCGCCACCTGGTTCGCGAGCTCTCGAGTGGGGGCGAGGACGAGAGCCTGCGTCTCTGCGAGGGTCGTCTCGATGGCCGTGACGATGGGAATGCCGAACGCTCCGGTTTTCCCGCTCCCTGTACGCGCCTGCACGATCAGGTCGCGCTTCGTCTTCATGAGCGGCAATACGCGCGCCTGGACCGGCATCGGCTGTTTCCACCCAAGGTCGCGAATGCCAGCGAGGATTTCGTCGGGGAGGTCGGAAAAAGCTTGAAGAGGCTCCGTCATGCGGCCACGCGAGGCTATCGCGTGGGGGGAGCACTTGCTAGTCTCACTATTATGTCCCGGATCACGCGCGAGGAGGTGGAGCGCGTGGCCACGCTGGCCCGCCTGTCGCTCTCCGGCGACGAGGCCTCTCGCATGACCAGCCAGCTCGACGCCATCCTCGACTATGTGGAGCTTCTGCGCGCGGTCGACACGACAGGAGTCGAACCCACCTCCCACGCCGTCCCCATCCGCACTGCACTGCGCGAAGACCACGCCGTTCCTGGTCTCGCTCCTGGGCTGGCCATCGCGAATGCGCCTGAGCGTGAGGACTCGGCATTTGTGGTGCCGCCGGTGCTGGAGGGTGAGGAGCACTGATGGCCGGGCCGCTCGGCACGATTTCCGAACTGCGCGTGCAGCTTGACGGCCGCAAGGTGTCCTCGCGCGAGCTTACCGACGCGGCGCTCGCGCGCGCCGAGGCGCTCGAGCCGGCCCTTCATGCGTTCGTGGGCCTTCGCCCGGAGCGCGCGCGCGCGGAGGCCGTCGAGGCGGACGCACGTATGGCACGCGGCGAGCGGCGATCTGCGCTCGAGGGTATTCCCGCCGCGATCAAGGACAACATGGTTCAAGCCGGCGAGCCTACGACGTGCGCCTCACGGATCCTCGCGGGCTTCGTTTCGCCCTACGACGCCACGGTCGTGACAAAGCTGCGATGCGCCGGCGCCGTGATCATCGGGCGCACGAACCTTGATGAGTTCGCCATGGGTTCGTCCACCGAAAACTCCGCATATGGACCCTCACGAAATCCTTGGGACCTCGCGCGGACACCGGGCGGCTCATCGGGTGGATCCGCCGCCGCGGTCGCGGCGGGCATCGTTCCTCTTGCGCTCGGCAGCGACACCGGGGGGTCCATCCGCCAGCCTGCCGCGTGTACGGGCATCGCGGGGATGAAGCCGACCTACGGGCGCGTCTCGCGCTACGGCCTCGTGGCATTCGCCTCCTCCCTCGACCAGATCGGCACCTTCACCCGTTCCGCGGCCGACAGCGCTACAGCGCTCGAGGTGTTGTGCGGTCATGACCCCCACGACTCGACCGTGTTGCCGGAGCCTGTACCCGAGTACACGCAGCGATTGTCAGGAGAGATCTCTGGGCTGGTGATCGGCCTGCCGCGCGAGTACCTGGTCGAGGAGGGCGTCGACCCCGCGGTGCTTCGATGCGTGCGCGAGGCGGTCGCCGAGCTTGAACGTTGCGGGGCGAAGACTCGCGAGGTCTCCCTTCCTCACACGAAGTATGCGATTGCGACCTACTACCTGATCGCGACGGCCGAGGCTTCGAGCAATCTCGCCCGCTACGATGGCGTGCGCTACGGGCACCGCGCTGCGAACGCAAAGGACCTCGGTGACATGTACCGACGTACGCGTTCCGAAGGTTTCGGTGCGGAGGTCAAACGGCGCATTCTGCTTGGCACCTACGTGCTCTCGGCCGGCTATTACGATGCCTACTACCGCAAAGCACAGCAGGTCCGGACACTGCTGCGCCACGATTTCGAACAAGCCTTCGCTGGCTGCGACGTGATCGCGACTCCGACCGCGCCTGAAGTGGCGTTTCGGCTGGGGGAGAAGGCGTCGGACCCGCTGCGTATGTACCTCTCTGACGTCTACACAGTGTCCGCCAACCTCGCTGGTATTCCGGGCCTCTCGATTCCCTGCGGCTTCGTACACGGCCTGCCGGTGGGCCTCCAGCTTCTGGGCAGGCCCCTTGATGAGGCGACACTCTTGCGCACCGCTGACAGCTATCAGCGGCGCACCGACTGGCACATCCATCGACCGCCGGAGCTCGCGTGAGCGTCGAGGCGCATTCCAACTACGAAGTGGTGATTGGGCTCGAGGTGCACACGCAGCTTCGCACCGAATCGAAGCTCTTTTGCGGCTGCCGTGTGCGCTATGGCGACCCTCCGAACCACCACGCCTGCCCCGTCTGTCTTGCGCTTCCGGGTGCGCTGCCGGTGCTGAACGCGCGCGCCGTGGAATTCGGGGTGCGAACCGCCCTCGCCACGAACTGCACGGTGCATCCTCGTTCGGTGTTTGCACGGAAGAACTACTTCTATCCCGACCTTCCCAAGGGCTACCAAATCTCCCAGTACGAGGAGCCGCTTGCGACGAACGGTTGGATCGAGATCGACGGCGAGGAACCCGGCGGTCGAAGCTTCGCCAAGCGCATCGGGATTACCCGGATCCACATGGAAGAAGATGCGGGCAAGTCGATCCACGACACGGCGGTCACCGGTCGCAACGGCTCGTACGTGGACCTCAACCGAGCGGGGGTCCCGCTCCTCGAGATCGTCTCCGAGCCCGACCTCCGCTCGCCCGCGGAAGCTGGTGCCTACCTCCGTACCCTGCGCCAATTGCTGCGCTACGTCGACGTCTCGGATGCGGACATGGAAAAAGGCCACTTTCGCTGTGATGCCAATGTGTCGCTTCGGAAGAAAGGCGCCCGGGAATTCGGCATCCGCAACGAAATCAAGAACCTGAACTCGTTCCGCTACGTGGAGGACGCGATCCGCACCGAGATCGAGCGTCAGGCCCGCGTGCTGGACGACGGCGGCCGGATCATTCAAGCCACGCGCCTGTATGACTCCGCCACGGGGAAGACGCGGGTCATGCGGACCAAGGAGAATGCCGACGACTATCGCTACTTCCCCGATCCGGACCTGGTCCCGCTCGCGCTCGAGCCCGCATTCGTCGAGCACGCGCGGCTCACGCTCCCGGAACTGCCGGAGCGCCGGCGCATCCGCTTCGAATCCGAGCATGGCCTCTCGGCCTATGACGCGCGCCTGCTCTCGGTGAGCCGTTCGCTCGCCGACTTCTTCGAGGCGGTGGTCGGAGCCCGGGTGTCGGCCAAGACGGCCGCCAACTGGATCCTGCGTGACGTGCTGCAGGCACTGAAGGAGCGCGAGCAGGAGATCGAGGAGACCAAGCTCACCCCCGAAG
The DNA here is from genome assembly GCA_035315025.1 of Myxococcota bacterium. Taxonomy (GTDB): domain Bacteria; phylum Myxococcota_A; class UBA9160; order UBA9160; family UBA9160; genus UBA9160. Next base: position 8,835 of record DATFYN010000749.1, on the reverse strand, counting down.
CGCTGGCAGCGCTGCTCCGCCTGCTCGAGGAGGGTCGCATCACGGCAAAGAGCGCGCGCGAGCTCTTGCCGGAACTCGTTCATCGCGGAGGCGATCCGGCCGAACTGGTCTCGGCGCGTGGCCTCGAAGCCGTCTCCGACAGCGCGCAGATTGAGCGCGCTGCCGACGAGGTCATTGCAGCCCATCCCGAGAACGCGCAGCGCTTCCGCGCCGGCGAAGAGAAGATCCTGAACTTCCTGATGGGCCAAGTCATGAAGAAGACCGGTGGGAAGGCGAGCCCGGGTGTCGTGCGCGACATCCTGGCGCGCAAGCTCAAGGCATAGAAGGTGTGAGGCTATTGGTCCGCGCGCTCGCGGTTCTCGGCGCGCTGCTCGCCCTCGCGCTCGTTCTGCTCGCCATCGGGCTGCCCCGTCTCGTGGATCGGCCCGAGGTGCGAGCCCGGATCGAGGCGGCCGCCCGGGAAGCCACGGGGCGGGACGTCCGCTTTGACGGACTCGCCATCGGAATCTTTCCGCCGCGTGTGCGCGTGTTGCGCCCTGTGGTGGCGGGGACTACGCCCGGTGAGCCACCGCTCTTTTCCGCAGAGGAGACCGCGCTGCGGGTTGCCCTCCTCCCGCTCCTCGCACGAACGCTCGTCGTCGACTCGCTGGAGGTCGTAAAACCCCTGCTGCGTATCGTGCGCACCCCCGGTACTGGACCACCTTCGGAGAGAGCGCCTACCAAGGGTGCTGGAGCCGGGGCCGTGGGCGCAAACGAGGGTGAAGGCCTCAAGCTCGCCGTGCGCCACGTCGCCCTCCACGATGGTACGGTCGTGCTGGAGGACCACGGGGTCACGCCGCCGGTGACATGGACCCTCGAGGACATCCAGGCCGAAGCGGCCGGCACCTCACTCGCCGCCCCGATCGACTTCTCGCTCTCGGGCCGGCTCGGCAGCGGTGGATTGCTGCATGCGAAGGGTACGAGCACGACCTCGGGCAGCGTCGACCTCCATGCGACCCTAGAAGGTGTCGATCTGGCTGCGGCAAAGCCGTACGCGGGAAAGACAGCCACGGCTCTTGCGGGAAGCCTCGGGGGTACAGTCCATGTCCAGGGGTCTGCGACAGCGCTTGGTGCGGTCGATGCGGACCTCAAGATCAGCAACGCCGATCTCGTTATCACGTCGATTGCAGTGCACGGTCCACTCTCCTTGCACGCGCAGCTCACGGGTGCGCCGGCGAGTCTCTCGGGAAAGTTCGACGTCGATGCAACCGCTGCCGAGCTCGTGTATCAGGGTGGCTTTACGAAGCCCGTGGGTACACCGGCGACGCTAAGCGGGCAGCTGGTGCATGATGCACAGGGCGCCCTCGGTGTGGATGATCTGCATGTCAAGGTAAAGAATCTGGATGCACAGGGCACGCTTCGCACCGGCCAGCGCACGCGGCTCGAACTCCGTGCAAATCCATTCGACGTGGGCGGCTGGGAGTCGCTATTGCCCGCGCTCGGCGGCGCGGGACTGCGCGGCGAGGTTGCGCCCGGGACGCTCACCGTGACCACCGGGCCGCTCGATCTTGAGGGCGCGCCCGCGTTCAAGCAGCTCCTCGTGCAATTCCCGGGCAAACCGCCGGTCGCGATCGATGGCAGCTTGGAGATCGCAGGGGACGTCGTGCGCACCCGGAGTCTCGTGACGCGGATCGCGGGTCAGCCGTTCAGCGTGGTTGCCGAACTCACCGCGCTTGCGACACAGCCGCACTATCGCGTGCAGCTCGGTGCGAACCAGATCGATTCGAAGGCACTCGTCAACGCCTTCAGCCAGCGCAAGGATGTGTTCGAGGGTCCACTCACGCTGAAGAGCGACTTCTCGGGTCCCCTCGTTTCCGGCGCACAGCTTCTCCAGGCCGTGCGCGGAACCGCCCGGGTCGACGTAGGCCACGGACGGTTGCGTGGGGTTTCGCTCCTGCAAGGCACCTTCGATCAGCTCGGCAGCCTCGGCAAGCTCGCCCTCGCGGCCGGCCGTGCGCAAGGCGGAAAGGATCTCCAACGCTTCTACGAGGATGAGTTCCAATCGATCGGGGGGACCTTCGTCGTGGCGGACGGACGTGCCACGACGGATGACCTCAAGATGATCTATCGACACTACATGGTAGATCTCCGAGGCGGGCTCGGACTCGCCGATCAGAGCGTGGACATGACGGGAAAGCTCACGATTGACAAAGAGCTCGATGCGACGGTGGCGTCGCAGACGGCCGCGGGAGCCAATGCGACCTCGGCGGACGCGCGGGTCATCCCGCTCGCCCACGTCACAGGTACGCTCTCGGAACCGAAGGTATCGATCCGCGGGGAGGACGCGGCCTCGTTTGCAGCGAGCTACGCGTTGGGGCGCGAGCGCGGAAAGCTCGAGAAGAAACTCGACGAGAAGCTCGGCCAGGGTACGGGTCGCCAGGTGCTGGACGCACTCGACGGCTTGCTCGGCGGCAGCAAGAAGAAGCAGTCGCAGTGAGCGATTGGTTCACGCTGCGTTGGAGCACGGAAGGGGTGGTTCTCCTCGATCAGCGGCGGCTCCCGCGGGAGGAGGTCTATCTGACGCTCGGCAGCGTCGAGGAAATCGCGCAAGCCATCGAGAGCTTGGCGGTGCGCGGCGCTCCCGCGATTGGGTGCGCGGCGGCGCTCGGGGTCGCGCGCGCAGCGTGCGTGAGCGGAGCGCGCGACCTCGTGGCACTCCGTACCGATCTAGAAGCAGCGGCTGTTCGCCTCTCGCGCACGCGTCCCACGGCCGTCAACCTCTTCTGGGCGCTCGGGCGCATGGGCGAGCTTGCGGACGCCGCTCTGGCCGCGCCGGATGCGTCGGTCGAGAGCGTACGCGAGCGCCTGGTGGCGGCGGCGCAGATGTTTCTCACTGAGGATGTCGCGGTGTGCCGGGCCATTGGTCACGCCGGACTTCCGCTCGTGCCTGAGGGGGCACGCATCCTCACCCACTGCAACGCTGGAGCGCTCGCGACTGCCGGATACGGCACCGCGCTCGGCGTGGTGCGTGCGGCATTTGAAGCGGGGCGCAAAGTCCGGGTGCTGGCCGACGAGACGCGGCCCTTTCTCCAAGGCGCGAGGCTCACGGCCTGGGAACTTCAGCGCGATGGCATCCCCGTCACGGTCATCACGGACAACATGGCCGCGCACCTCATGAGACGCGCTGAAATCGATCTCATCGTGGTGGGTGCGGACCGGATTGCCGCAAACGGCGATGTCGCCAACAAGATTGGTACCTACGGCCTAGCGGTGCTTGCCCGCGAGCACGGGCTCCCCTTCTATGTGGCGGCTCCGCTCTCCACGCTCGACCTAGCAACGCCTTGCGGTGACGCGATTCCGATCGAAGAGCGTGGCCGTGCCGAGGTGGCAGAGATCAGCTCTCACCCAATCCTGCCCGAGGGCGTGCCGGTGAGGCACCCTGCCTTCGACATCACCCCTGCCCGCCTTGTGACCGCGATCATTACCGAACGGGGTGTCGCGCGGGCGCCCTATTCTCTGTCCCTCGCCACGCTCCGCGGGGCCTCGCGCTGACGCCAAACGGTGCAACAACGAGTTGCATTCTCGGGTCATCGGCGAGTCACCCGCAGGCACCACGCAACGCGCCGGAGGCACACACGCAGCGCGCGTGCAAGATCGCCACTGTGACCATGGTCACAGGCACAGTTCCAGGCACCGTCGATCCGATACGAGCGGGTGAGAGCGGGCTGGGGCCGGCCTGCGCGGGCTTCGCTCGCGGGTGGCTTCGGAGGGATAAGCGTGGGCCTTAGCGTCCTGTGCGTCGACGACGATCGTAACCTGTGCGAGATCCTATCGAAGACCCTAGCCGGTGAGGGCTATGAGGTCCGCACCGCGCACGATGGCGAAGCGGCGCTCAGTCGGCTCCGGGAAAGGCCCGCGGATCTCGTGCTGCTCGACCTTCTGCTTCCCAAGCGCGACGGCTTTTCCGTGCTCGAGGTCCTGCGCGCCGCGCCGGCGCCCCTCTCGACGATTCCCGTGGTCTTGATGTCCGGTTGCTCGCGCACCCCGCAATACGTCGAGCGGGCCAACGCGCTAGGTGTTGCTGAGTTCCTGACGAAGCCTGTCCCGCTCGAAGCACTCCTCGAAGTCACTGCGAAGCACGCGCGACGGCGACGCAGCGTGCATAAGGGCGGCCGTCCGGCTTCGGTGTCCGCCAAACCTCTGGCGGGCGAGCTCAGCGACGTGGCATTCCCCGCGCTGCTCCACCACCTGCATGGCCTGCGAGCGAACGGCGTTCTTCGACTTGAATCGGGCAAGAAGAAGAAGGCCATCGCCCTGCGCGACGGTCGGCCCGTCGCCGTGAAGTCAAACCTCGTGAACGAGTGCCTGGGAAATATTTTGGTCCGCATGGAGCAGATCTCGCCGGAGGATATGGCCGAGTCACTCCGCCGGGTGAAGCGCGGAGAAGGCCTACAAGGTGACATCCTCGTGGCCATGCAGCTGCTCTCCGTCGAGGACGTGGCGGCGGCACTGGTGGCCCAGGCCGAGGAGAAGCTGTTCGAGATTTTCGAGTGGCCGAGTGGACACTTCGACTGGGAGACCGGCGCCCGACTCGAGGGGGGCAACGCCCTGGCTCTCGAGAAGAGCGCCGCGAACATGATTCTCGACGGTGTCCGGCGCAGGGTTTCGATCGGGCAGGTGGACGCCTTCCTCGAGGCGCGTGCGCATCTGTTCATCGCGCAGGGCGAGAGCCCCTTCTACCGGTTCCAGGAGATCGACCTCGACCCGGGCGAGCAGCTGCTCTTGCGCGCACTCGATGGGACGATGCGTCTGCGGGACCTCGGAGATCAGGGAGAGAGCATCCGGCGCACTCTCTACGGGCTGCTCGTGACTGAGATGCTCGAGCTGCGGGAGAAGGCCTCCGCCGCGCAGCCCGCCGTGCGCTCGTCCGCGGCAACCACTGAGGCGTCTGCTCCGATTGAGATCGGGAACGACCCGGTCGAGAGCGTGCTGCGCACCGAGCTGGCACAAATGGCCGCGCGATTGCGCGGCAAGAGCTACTTCGAGGTCCTCGGTGTGCCGGAATCGGTCTCGGACGACGGCGTGCGGCGGGCGTATGTCGAACTGGCGAAGAGGACTCACCCCGACCGCTACAGCAACGCGAGCGATGCGGTACGGCGGCTCTCCGAGGAGATCTTCGGCTTGGTTTCGAAGGCGCATGAGACGCTCTCGGAGTCGCGCCGCCGCACCGAGTACCTGCTCGAACGAAGGCGTGGGGAGCGCGCTGCGGCGGAGCTCGAAGAAGGGCAGCGGGCGGTCCAGGCGGAGCTCCAGTTCCAGCAGGGCGAGGTCAAGCTCAAGCGCCGCGACTTTCCGGGAGCGGTCGAATGCTTCCAGTGGGCGGTCAAGTTGTATCCCGAGGAGGGCGAGTATCACGCCCATCTCGGCTGGGCGAGGTACCTGGCTGAACCGAACGACCGCGCGGTGCTGAAGGATGCGCTCGAGAACGTGAAAAAGGGCGCCAAGCTGGCGCCCGATCGCGAGAAGCCCTACCTCTACCTCGGCCGCTTGTATCAGGCCGCCGGCCGCGCCGACATCGCCGAGAAGATGTTCGCGCGCTGCGTGCAGATCAAGTCCGATTGCGTGGAGGCGCTGCGCGAGCTCCGGCTCATGCACATGCGGCGCGAGAAGGAAAAGGGGCTGATCGGGCGGCTTCTGCGCCGGTAGCCCGGCGAGGAAGCATGACGGGAGCGACAGCCCCTCGTGTGACAGGAGAGAAGATCTGGCTGGACGGTCGGCTCGTGAACTGGGCCGACGCGACGGTTCACGTTCTTACCCACACGCTGCATTACGGCCTTGGGGTGTTCGAGGGGATCCGCTGCTACCGCACCGAGAGCGGACGCTCCGCTGTTTTCCGGCTCCGGGAACACGTGCGGCGCCTGCTCGACTCGGCTCACATCAACCTCATGAAAGTTCCGTTCGACCAAGCGGAGCTCGAGGCAGCGATCCGCGAGACCCTCCGGGCCAATCACCTGTCCGAGGGCTACATCCGCCCCCTCGTCTTTATCGGCGACGGGGTCATGGGTCTCAATCCCGCCGACAACGCGATCCGCGTCGCGGTAATTGCTTATCCGTGGGGTAAGTACTTGGGCGAAGAGGGAATCGAGAAAGGGATTCGCGCCAAAATCTCGACCTTCGCCCGCCACTTCGTGAACGCCAAGATGACCAAGGGCAAGACCTGCGGCGACTACGTAAACTCGATTCTCGCCAAGCGCGAGGCGCTGCTCGATGGGTACGACGAGGCGATTCTCCTCGACACACAGGGCCTGGTAGCAGAGGCGAGCGGCGAGAACCTGTTTCTCGTGCGTGACGGCGCCATCCGCACGCCTGCGCTCCCCACCATCCTCGACGGGATTACGCGTGCGACCGTGATCGAGCTCGCCCAGGACAAGGGCATGCAGGTCACAGAGACGCCGCTCACCCGCGACGAGCTCTACGTGGCGGACGAAGTGTTCCTGACGGGGACTGCGGCCGAAGTGACGCCCATCCGAGAGATCGACCACCGCAGGATCGGCACCGGCAAGCGCGGTCCTGTGACGAAGGCGCTGCAGGAGGCTTTTTTCGCCGTGGTGTCGGGTCGCGAGGGGAAGTACGAGCGGTGGCTGACCTATCTCTAAAGGGGGGACGGCTTCGCGACCGCCCGCGCCGTCGCCGGGAACGGGCGTGGTAGGCGGCGTCCGAAGACGCTTCCAGCCTCCATTTCTTGCGGGGCGCCGGGCATTCGAAGGCTCCGCGGCTCTCGCGACAGCGAGATGGGGCTTGCCCCCCACTTCGCCGCCAGCGGGTGGGACGCACTCCGGTCCGGAGCCCTGGCGGCTCGCCTTTTGGGCCGCCGGGAGGCACAAGGAGAGCGGCATCCGGCCTTCCGCGTTCTATACTGGCAGCCCGATTGACTCTCCAGTCAAAGAGGAGTTCCGCTGCATGAACTTCGAATTCTCCGAGGACCAGAAGCTCGTCCAGAAGACGGCTCGGGACTATCTGGCCAAGCACTCGGGCCTTGAGGTCTGTCGCGCCGTTTTCGAATCCTCGAAGCCCTATGACTCGGGCCTTTGGAAGGGGGCGGCGGAGATGGGTTGGCTTGGCGCCGCGGTACCCGAACAGTACGGGGGGGCCGGTCTCGGCTATCTCGAGCTCGTCTTGATTGCCGAGGAAGTCGGGCGAGCACTCGCTCCGATTCCCTTCTCTTCGTCGGTCTACCTCGCGACCGAAGCGCTCCTCCTGGCGGGCAGCGAACCACAAAAGAAGAAGTACCTGCCTCGCCTTTGCTCGGGCGAGTTGATCGGCACTTTGGCTTTCGCCGAAGGGGCCAGCGATCTTCTGGACCCCGGGCTTGTCTCCACGCGCTTTGACGCAGGGCGACTCACCGGCGAGAAGATCCCGGTTCCCGACGGCGACATCGCAGGCCTTGCGGTCGTGCTCGCGAAGGACGCCAAGGGAGCGTCATGCCTCGCCCTTGTCGACCTCGGCAGCACCGGCGTCACACGCACCGCGCTCGAGTCGTTCGACCCCTCCCGCTCCCAGGCCCGCCTGCGCTTCGAAGGTGCGACCGCAGAGCCGCTCGGGGACGCGGGCAAGGGGTTTCAGATCTTCGAGCGAGTGCTCGACCGCGCGGCCGTGATGATGGCATTCGAGCAGCTTGGCGGCGCACTGCGCGCGCTTGAGATCACGCGCGAGTTCACCATGGGCCGCTACGCCTTCGGCCGTCCCGTCGCCTCCTTCCAGGCGCTCAAGCACCGCATGGCCGACGTGTACTGCGCGCTCGAGCTCGGTCGCTCCAACGCCTACTACGGCGCGTGGGCGCTTTCGAGCAGCGCGGAGGATCTGCCCGTCGCAGCGGCCGGCGCCCGGATCGCGGCCTGCGACGCGTTTTCGCTGTCGGCGGAGGAGATGATCCAGCTCCACGGCGGTGTGGGTTTCACCTGGGAATACGACTGCCACTTGTTCTACCGCCGCGCGAAGCTGCTCGGCCTCGTTCTGGGAAGCGCAGCGGAGTGGCGGGAAAAACTGATCCGACGGCTCGAATCGCGCGACGCGGCCTAACCCGATCCTATTCGACAAGAGGAACCCGAGATGGACTTTAACGATACCCCCGAAGAGGCTGCCTTCCGCGCGCGGGCGCGCGGCTGGCTCGAGAAGAATGCCGAGCTGCTCGATCCTTCGAAGGTAGCCCCGAGTGAGATGGGCGAGCGCGAGGACGAAGCCACGATCAAAGGGTGCAAGGCCTGGCAGGCCAAAAAAGCCGACGCCGGCTGGGCGTGCATCACGTGGCCCAAGGAGTACGGCGGGCAGGATGCGACCCCGATGCAACGCGTGATCTTCAATCAAGAAGAGGCGAAGTTCCGGGTGCCGCCGAACATCTACGCGATCGGTCACGGGATGCTGGGCCCGACGATCATGGCACACGGTTCGCCCGAGCAGAAAACGAAGTATCTGCCCCCAATGCTGCGCGGCGGGGAGGTGTGGTGCCAGCTCTTTAGTGAGCCGGCGGCGGGTTCCGATCTCGCGGGCCTTCGCACGACGGCGGTGAAGGACGGGACCGACTGGATTCTGAACGGCCAGAAGATCTGGAGTACCGGGGCGCACTTTTGCGACTGGGGGATGATCGTGACGCGCACCGACCCCAATGCAGCAAAGCACGCTGGCCTCACCTATTTCATCGTCGACATGCGCGCGCCCGGCATCGAGGTCCGGCCGATCAAACAGATTAACGGCGCGTCGGGCTTCAATGAAGTGTTCTTCACCAATGTGCGGGTACCCGATTCCAACCGGCTCGGTGCGGTGGGGGACGGCTGGCGCGTCGCGCTCACCACGCTCATG
>DATFYN010000748.1:0-6437 GCA_035315025.1 Myxococcota bacterium | reverse complement strand
GCAGCTTCAGATACACTGTCCCTGGGCTCCCGGGAGGGCATTCCTTGCCATCGTCGTCGAGGATCCGGATCGCAGCCCCCGCCCATGGACGACCCACCGTCCCCGGCTTGCGTAGCCACTCGTCGGCCTTCACAAGGGTTCCACCACCCTCGCTTGCGCCGTAGTACTCGTAGATCACAGGGCCCCACCACTCGAGCATCCGCCGTTTCACCTCGACCGGGCATGGCGCCGCGGCGTGAAGAACGTGCCGCAGCGAACTCGTGCGATAAGGAGCGCGCTCCTCGGGCGAGAGCTGTAGCAAGCGGTGGAACTGCGTAGGCACCATGTGGGTGGTGGTGACGCGGTGGCGCGTGATCTGCTCCAGCGCCCCGTGCGGTGTCCAGTGGTCCATGAGCACCACAAGGTGCTCGAAATGGAGCGAGAACCAGGCGTAGGCGAGCGGCGCCAGGTGGTACATCGGCGACCCGCAAAGGTGCACGTGCTCTCCACCTGGCGTGATATCGAAGCGGAGAAGATGCTGCGCGTAGAGCCCAATCGCCGTTTCGGGGTCGAACGGGGCAAGGTCGCGGTGAACGCCCTTCGGCCGTCCCGTGGTGCCCGAGGTGTACTGCATGATCTGCCCAGCCAGTCGATCCTCGGGAAGGGACGCCGGCTGACCATCTCGTAACGCCGCGAGAGGACGGAAGCCCGGCACCTCTCCCACGGCGAAACGCGCCTTGGCCGGGAGGTCCGCAGCCTGAGCCGCCTGTGCGCAGCGCTGTGCGAGGCGTTCGTGGCCCACGAAGGCCTGCGCGCCGCTGTCCCGCAAGATGTACGCCATCTCGGTGTCGGTGAGGTGCGTATTGATCGGGACTAAGTGCCAGCCCGCCTGCATCCCGGCGAGGAGCAGCTCGAAGACCGCGCCGCAATTCGGCAGCGCCGTCGCAACGACGTCGCCGTGGCGAAGACCGAGCGCCCGGAGTCCGGCCACGGTTTGATTCGCAGCCGCGAGCAGCTCGCCGGCTGCAACGCCCCGGCCGTCGGGTTCGATGACCGCGATACGCTCGGGCTGCGCCCCCGCAGCCTTCCAAAAGCCCCGAATCTCCATCGGGCCCGCTCTCCCGGAAGCTTCTAATCTGACGGTATATCAGATTTCGACTCACAGATAAACGAGGTAGTTCAGTCACTTACGGGCCACGCGCCGCAGCGTTCGCGCCCGGTGTACGGAGAGCATGCCGAGCGCCTCGCGGTGCCAGCGGGCCCATAAGAGGCTTGTGGAGAGAATCCGGACGCACCGACGCGTGGCCATTCGGGGAACCGCCATCCCGCGATCGGAGGATTCCCAGGAACGGGCTTGAAGCGCGCGGTTTTGCAGACTTTGCTCCGCTCAACCGCCGCTAAAAGCATCGGCGAAGATCTGCGGGCCGGCGTCCCGTACCGCTTCGGGCAGGGTCTGGGCCGCGGGGACGGCGACCGGATGGCGGGCTGTACCGGTCCAAAGCGTGTGGCCGTCGCGCGGGTCGACGAGGGCGAGGTCTAGAGTAATGAGGAGAATGCGGCTCGGGTTCAGTGTGAAACGGCGAAGCGTTCCCTGGAGCACGAGGGTGTCGAGACCCGCGCGCTTCGCGGCCAGGGCTGCGCTCCCGGGATCCGAGGGTGGCGTCGGAACCGCCCTTTGGGTCTCTGCCGTCGAGAGCACAACGAATCCCCTTCGCGCAAGCTCCTGCGTTGCGATTTCCTCGAGCTCGTCCAGCACGGTGGGATCCCGGCGTGCAAATGGATCACCTGCAGCCTTGCCGAGCTCCTCGAGCGGGTTGCTCGACGCGATGCGCAGGCTTTGGCCAGTCTCATTCCGGAAACGCAGCACCGCGATGGGGCGCTGCGATGCGGGCAGAGTGCCGCGGGAAAGGGGGGCTGGGGCACCGCTCACCGGCTCCTCCGCGGGTTCGGTGCCGCCCGCGCACCCACCGAGCGCAAATCCGGCCAGGAGCACAACCATCGCGATCGCAACGACACGCAGAGCACCGCGCCGGGCCATGGATTCGCGCAGTCGCGCGATCCCGCTGACGCCCAGCCAGAGAGCCGCAGCCAGCGCGACGTCGACGGGGCCCGCGGGCAGGTCAGCGCGGTAGGCGATTGCGAAACCCCCGAGCGAAGAGGCGGCCGCCACGAGGGCGGCGATCGCGAATGCCACTCCGAGTCGGGGCGCGACCCGGAGCGCGCAGAGGGCGGGTAGCGTCAGGAAGCCGAACACCACGAGCGGGCCAACCGTCATCACGCCGAGCGAGATCGCAATCCCAAGGAGCGAGTAGAGCAGAGCATCGGCTTTCACGGGACTCTTGCCGAGGGTCCGTGCAAAATCTGGATCGAACGACGCAAGAAGAATCTCGCGGCGAAACAAAAGAAACAGAATCCCGGTCACAAGGCTCGCCGCGGCGAGAATCACGAGGTCGCTGTCGCTTATGGCGAGTAGCTCCCCGCGCAAAAGACTCGTCACTTCAAAGTCGCCGCCAGGGTTGGCCGCCACGAAAAGCACCGTGCCCGCAGAGGCCACCGCGAGCAGCGCGCCGATCCGCCCGTCCTCGGGGATTCGAGAGCGCCGTCCGGAGAGAGTGAGCAGGGCCAAGCCGCCGAAGGTGAATCCCGCCGACCCGAGGAGCGCAAGCACATGTGTCCCAGCGCCCGCAGCGTGCTGGTGGCGCGTAGCGAGGAAGGTAAACGCAATCCCCGCAGCGCTGGCCTGCGGCAGCGCCACTCCGAGCAGGGCGAACCGGCGCAGGACGACATAGACCCCGAGCACCCCACAGAGGATGCCCACAAGGAGTCCCCCCGCGAGGGCGTTGCGAAACAGAAAGTCGGGAGAGAACACGTTCATCTCGATGCTGCCTCGATGCGAAGCCGGCCGCGTTCGACCCTCGCCAGCCGATCGACGCGCAGACGGAGCGGTCCCAGATCGTGACTCACCATCCAGATGGCAAGCTTGTGTTCACGCCTCAGACCGTCGAGGGTGGCGACGATGCTCTCGGAGGTCTCGGAGTCGATGCCCGCAGTGGGCTCGTCGAGCAGCAACAGATCGGGCTGCACTGCGAGCGCCCGCGCAATCAGGACTCGCTGACGCTGGCCGCCCGAGAGATCCGCATAGCGACGCCGAGCCAGTTGGTCTGCGTGGCACACAACCAGCGCAGCCTCGGCGCGCGCGCGCGCGCCGGCGCCGCTTCGCCGCCACGGGCGCGTGTCGCCGTAGGTCCCGAGAAGGGTGACATCGAGCGCCGACAATGGATAGAGGGGATCAAGACCCTCGCGCTGCGGCACATAGCCTACGCGCAGTCCCGGCCGGCGTTCGACCCGGCCCCCGAGAAGCGGCACGAAGCCGAGGAGTCCCCGCAGGAGCGTGGTCTTTCCGCTCCCGTTCGGGCCCACGAGCGCCACGAACTCCCCGGCGGGCACCTCGAGCGTGACATCTTCAACCACCGCTCGCCCGGAGTAGCCGAAGCAGGCGGATTTTGTCTGGAGGAGAGCGTCGCTCACGGGCTACCAGCGGTAGAAAGCGCACCCACGAGCGCTCTCAGGTTGGCGTCGACGAAGTCGACGTAGGTATCGGTACCCGGCAGGCCGCCGGTCAGCGTGGAGATGGTCACGACCCGCGCACCCGTACGCTCCGCCACGGTTTGCGCAAGCGGCAGTTCATACGCCACCTCGCGTACGACGAGCTGCGTCTTGTGCTGCTTCATCGCGTCGATCAGCTCTTCCAAATGGGCGGGTGTAGCGGGCACGCCGGGCTTCGTCTCGATGGTCCCGATCAGTTCAATCCCGTAGCGCTCAGCCAAGTAGATCAAGTCGGGATGGTAGGACACGGCCCTCACGCCGCGGAGTGGCGCCGCAAGCTTGGCCCATTCTGCAATCTTACCGTCCAGTAGCGCGGTGTAGCGGGCCAATCCGTTTTGATAGGTTTGGGCGCCGTCGGGGTCCACGCGCTCCAGTCCCTCTGCGATTGCCCGCGCCATGAGCTTGCCCTGCACCGGATCGAGATTGAAATGCGGGTTCCCGAGCGGATGGAGCTCGCCCTGGGTGCGATTCTGGCTGGTCGGTACCTCGAGCGGTGTGACGTAGAGCGAGGCATCGATGTAGCCAGACTCGCCCGGGGCGATCTTGGCATTGCGCGCGACCTCGAGCAGCGGGGGCAGAAATGCGTGCTCGAGACCGAGACCCATGACCACGACCGCGTCAGCGCGGTTGAGCTTGGTCACAAAGCTAGGTTTCACCGGGACCTTGTGTGGGTCCTGGTTGCCCTCGGCAATCGTCACGACGTCCACGCGCTCACCGCCGATCTGGCGCGTCATGTCGGCGAGGTCGGGGAACGTTGCCACCACGCGAAGTGCGGCGCTGGCCGGTAGCGCGATGGCGAGAAGGAGAACTGCCAGAGTCGCGCTAACGCGTCGTAAAGCCATGGCTGTGACTCCCGAGGAAGGCGGTCCACTGTAGGGTGATCCTCTGATCGTCAGGCTGGCCGCGAGCGACGATCTGATCGAGCTGCAGCCGCAGCCGGTGAAACTCGGACGGCATCCACGTTACGAACATGGAATAGGTCCGGATCTGCTCCGGATTGGGACTGAGCGGCGCAATGAAGAGAAGGGACGTATTGACGATGTCCGCGGGCGCCTCTGAGTAGTCCACACGGAGACCCGCCGAGAAGCGACGACCGAAGAAAGACTCGAAATACGCGTAACCGCCCTGCACCTTGTTGAGTCGGCTGCCGAAGACCTGCGGGTTTGTCTCGGGGTCGAACGGCAGCGCGGGGTCGGTCAGGAGCGGCGCACCGCTAGCAGTAAACAGTGGCTTCTGGTTCGCGAAACGCTCGTTGTTCCACAGCCACTCAATGCCGAGAGTCGTCCCCTGGTAGAAGCCACTCGTCCCCGGTTGGTGCCGGAATGTCACGTCCACACCATACAAGTTGCGGTCGTGATCCTTGGGTACACCGAAGTACGTCCCACCTACTTCGACATTGAGGGTATCGGTAAGATCGATGTACGTCGTCGGATGCACTAGGTAGGTAAGCTCACTGTACGAACCCACACCAAAGGTATTGGTGAGCTCCGTTCCCACTTGCTGGCCGATGGAGTTATAGATACCCCCTGTGATCTGAATGAACTGCTCGGTCGGCGCGAGCCACGATACCTCGATGCCCTCGGCCCTCGATTCGCCCCCAATGATGCGGTCAAGCGACGGCGGGCGGTCCACGAAGGGGAGCGCCTCGTCATGCCAATGCGAGAGCCGACCGACATCCGCAAAATAGCGGCCTCCCTTCACCGTGAGGTTCCAAGGAAGCGCGGTCGTCACCACCGCGGCCTCCTCGATGTCGAAGCCCTGGGTGGTGTTCCCGTTGATCGTGGCATAGCCGCGGAGGAAGGGGTCAATCGGCGCCGAGATGAAGAGTTCGCCGCTCCTTAGGGCGAAACCGTTACCGCCCTCTAAGGGGCTCCCGCCATCGCCGTGGGTGTTCGACCTCGCCGTCGTGTCGACCACAAAGCTGATCGCGGGATTGTCGGCATTGACCGGAGCGAGGCGTGCCGTCGTCCCAGGCGCAAGTCCAGGGCCCGCGGGCGCCGCCGCGGCCAGCGTCTCGACCCGCTGTTTGAGAGCGTTCAGCGTGTCTTTGGTCTCTTGGAGTTCACTCTTGGTTTTCGCGAGTTCATCTTGTGTGACTGCGAGCTCCTGCTGAAGCGTCTTCACATCGGACGTATCCGCGGCGCGCGCATTGAGGCCCGGCGAAAGACAGGCACAAGTGACGAGGCCGGCTGCAAGACCGGCTCGCGCGATGCGATGACGATCCATGACCACTCCTGGGTCCGCGACGCCGTAAGGCGGGCGGCATGGGTGTCTCCGCGAAGCGTCTTAGCGGTCTGCACGCGGAGCGTAAGGTGTAGACACCGCCGTGTGGCGGCGTTAGGCCTGTCGAGCGGGTGTGCGGGCAGGTGGGGCGCGAGGCTGCGCAGTCGCGAGCGCAGGGCCGTGTGGGAAGCGTTCGCCCGCGCAGAGTAACGCCACCCCGATGGCGGTTGCCGCCGCGGGTTGCGGCGCCGGTGCGGTGGCCAGCGCGGCGCGTCCTTGGGCGAGCGCGCGGCACTGAGGACAGTCCCCCGGATCGTGGAGTGGGTCCTCGGTCGAGTGCGAGCCCACGCCTTGGCTGGCGGTGCTCGCTGCCGCGGAAGCCCTGGTCCGGTGTGCGGGGGTTGTGAGTCCGTGCAGCGGTAGAAGGAGGAACGCGCTGGCGAGCGCGAGACTTGCGAACGGCGCACCGAGTCGAGCGACGCGCGAGCGGTGGAGCAAGCGGCGCGGCATCCGCGCGCACCCTACAGGACGCCGTGGTGTCCCGCCAACAACAGCGGTCGCAATCAGGAACGAGCGAGGCCCTCGGAGGGCATCAAGCCCATTCGATGGGTGCGGCGCAGGCGGCCCCT